>NZ_JBHWHX010000033.1:0-82517 GCF_042732315.1 Streptomyces sp. NPDC059787 | reverse complement strand
GCGGAGGCTCCGTTGCAGCACCACCCGGATCACCGCCGTCGTCCGTGCCGTCGTCGCCCTCGAACTTGCCACCTGATCAAGATGGAAAAGGCTCACTGTCCTTTCCCAACGAGGTCTATGCGACCAACAGGCCCTGGCCGCCGTGTTCGGCGTCAGCCGCGGCACCATCCGCAACGCCATCGAGGACGTCCAGCCTCTCCTCGACCAGGATCAATACGTCGTGACACCCGCCGAACGACGATTCGCCACGGCCGCCGACATACTCAAATTCGTCGCGGAAAGAGGGGAAACACCATGTTGATTCCTTACGGCTTCACTTCGTCCGCAACGTCTTCGCCGTCATCCCGAAAGGCTCGGTGTCGGCGTACACGTGAACGTCCCCACCCGCGTACGGATGAAAAGGGACAGTTGCTGATGCGTTGAGACCTGTTGCTCGGCACTCTGCTGCTTGGTCGGTGAGAGGCGGCGGAAGGCGGTCGACGGTGGTCCTGGATCCGCATCGTTGGTTGGAATTGCGTCGCTTCCGGAGCCTGTTGGAGTCCGGGGCGATCAGCCTGTCGGAGGTGGCCCGGGAGACCGGGCTGGACCGGAAGACGGTCCGCAAGTATCTGTCGGCACCGGGGCCGGCGACCCCGCCACGGCGGTCGCCGAACGGCCGGTCGAAGGCGAGGGTGATCGACGAGTTCGCACCGCTGGTCGACTCGATGCTGCGGGCCGAGATTCTGATGAAAGCGGCGGTGATCCACGGGCGGCTGGTGGCGGAGTACGGGTTCACCGGCAGCTACCAGCGCGTCAAGCTCTACGTCCAGGAAGCCCGGCCTCGCATCGCCGAGGAGCTCGGGATCACCCCGAAGGAACTCGCTGGCATGCACCGCCGGTTCGAGGTGGTCCCCGGCGCCCAGGCCCAGGTCGACTGGGGTGACGAGGGCAAGCTCCTCGCCCACATGGGGATCCCGAAGGTCTACTCGTTCCACATGACGCTGTCGTACTCGCGCGACCCGTTCTGCTGCTTCACCACCAGCCAGGACTTGCAGACGTTCTTCGATTGCCACCGCCGGGCCTTCGCCCACTTCGGTGGCGTCCCGATGACGATCGTCTACGACCGCACGAAGACCGTCGTCCGCCGCCACGTCGCTCCGGGCGAGGCGGTCCCGCTGCATCCGGAAGCGGTCGGGTTCGCCGGCCACTACGACTTCGACATCGACGTCCTGGCCGCCTACCGGCCCACCGGCAAAGGACGCGTCGAACGCCAAGTCCTCATCGTCCGTGACCACGTCCTGTCCGGCCGGTCCTTCTCCTCCATTGAGGAGATGGACGCCGCCTTCGCCGCCTGGGTGCCGCAGCGGCGGGCTCAGGCCCACAGGACTCACCAGCAGGTCATCGGAGAGCGGGCGGCCCGCGACCACATCGCACTCAAACCGCTGCCGGAGACGCCGTATCTGGTGGCCGAGCGGCATCTGCGGCCGGTCGGCAAGGACTGCCTGGTCGCCTTCGGCGGCAACCTCTACTCGGTGCCCGCCCGCAGGGTCCGACCGCGTCAGCTGGTGGAGATCCGGGCCACAAAATCGCAGGTCATGCTGCATTCCACCATCGCCGACGCCGGTGGCGAGACGCTGCTGGCCACCCACCCGCGGGCGATCGGCCGCGGGGCCCGCGTCGTCGATGAGACTCACTGGGATGGTCTGCCCACCGGCAAGGGACGCCGCACCACCACCGGCGATGTCCCGCCCCACCCTCGCCAGAAGCGTCCTCGGGGCGAGGAGGCCGGCCCCTTGCAGGCCTTGCTGAACCGGGCCGCGGCCACCCGCATCGAGGTCGGCCGCCGGCCGCTGTCGGTCTATGACGAACTGACCGGCACCCGTCCCTTCATCACCCGTCCGAGCACGAGGGAAACGTCTTGAGCGAGCTGGTCTCCACCCGCATCCGCAACACGGCCGGCAAGCTCGGCCTGCCCCACCTGGCCGAAACGATCAACGAGTACACCCAGCGGGCCGACGAGGGGAAGATGGGTTATCTCGACTTTCTCGACCTGGTCCTGTCCGAGGAACTGGCCGTCCGTGACAACCGCCGCTTCCGTCAGGGCCTGCGACTGTCAAAGCTGCCACACCACAAGACGCTCGACGAGTACGACTTCTCCTTCCAGCCCGACCTGGACCCGCGCAAGGTCAAGGACCTCGCCACCCTCTCGTTCGTCGACGGCAAGGCGAACGCCGCCCTGCTCGGGCCGCCCGGGGTCGGCAAGACGCACATCGCCGTCGCCCTGGCGGTTGCGGCCTGCCGGGCCGGTTACTCGATCTACTTCACCAGCCTCGACGACATGGTCCGCAACCTCAAAGCCGCCGAGGCCGCAGGCCGTCTGACGAACAAGCTCGGCACCTACCTGCGGCCCAGCGTCCTTGTGGTCGACGAGGTCGGCTACCAGCCCCTCGAACGCGCCGAGGCGAACCTGGTCTTCCAGGTCATCTCCAAGCGCTACGAAAAGGGCTCGATCATCCTGACCTCGAACAAGACCTTCAGTGAATGGGGCCAGGTCTTCGGCGATGAGGTCCTCGCCACCGCCATCCTTGACCGCCTCCTCCATCACTGCGAAGTGATCTCCATCAACGGCCCCAGCTACCGGCTCAAGAACCGCCTCAAGGCGATCGAGCGAGAGAACGACGTAGCCTGACCACCCACGTCGTTTCCAGCGGACGAACACTTGATCAGTCGTTGATCACCCGTTGAAAGATCTCGGAGAACTCGCTGTTCTCGATCAGGCCGGCGATCACGCCGGTCATGCTGTCGATGCCGGGATCCCTGACGATCAGGCCGTCCGAGACCCAGAAGTACCGGCCCCCGAGGGCCTCGTCGGTCCCTGCCCAGAGCTTCATCAGGCGCTCGACTTCCGCGACGGTGAACACGGTCGCAGTCCAACGAGATCCATTCTCCAGAGTCACGAGGACATCGACGTTGCAGACCTCGTCCAAGTCCTCGCCGTCGCTAGGCAGGAACGACGCTTCGAAACCTTCCATACGGACCCGATACCAGGGCTCGTCCCACCCGCGCTCGATCGGTTCAGACGATGTGCTGGGGCTCATCGCGCGAGTGTCCCTGGTCGGAGCATCGATCTCAACCGAGATCCTCTGCCGTGCTGCCGCCACCCGCGGCCAGAGCTGGGGACGTTCGTCCGTACGCAACTGGGGAGAAAAGCCCGTACGCCGACACTCGGCGGAGATGGTCGCCGCGACGATCCGCACCATCTTCGCCCAGCCCACCGCGGACGCGGCCCGCACCCAGCTCGACACCGTCGCCGAGATGCTCGGCCGCCAGTTCCCCAAGGTCAAAGAGATGCTGCTGGAGGCCAAGGAGGACCTGACCGCGTTCGCGGACTTCCCCCACCAGCACTGGAAAAAGATCCAGTCCACCAACCCGCTCGAGCGGCTGAACTGGGAGATCAAACGCCGCACCGACGTCGTCCAGGTCTTCCCGAACCCGCCCGCCGTCCTCCGCCTGGCCACCGCGGTCCTCGCCGAACTCCACGACGAATGGATCACCTTCCCCCGCCGCTACCTCTCCAACGAAAGCATGAACGCCCTCCACACCGACGACACGACCGTCCTGCCCGCCACGTCAAACGACTGATCGCCTACACCACGACAAGGGACATGACCTGGCCCCGCCGCGGCCACACCCCCGTGATCCGCGTCCGAGGCCGCTCCCGCCGCCGCTTATCGGTCGCCGCCCTGGCCTGCTACAAGGCCAGCGAACCTTCCCGGTTGATCTACCGGCCCTGTCCCGATGCCCGGCCCGACGGACGCAAAAGCTTCTCCTGGAAGGACTACCGCGACCTTATCCTTCTCTGCACCAAGTCGCGCAGGTACTGCCGCGACCTCACTGCTCTGACGCCGTAACGTCTTGGTGCGAGGAGTCATGGCTGGTGACCCCTCCCCGTCGGATCAGCTCGATCCGGCCCATGACCTTCGCCCTCAGATCGATAGGCACATCGTCGTGGCTGCAGGCACGCTTGATCAGACGCTTGACCGCCTGCTCCATGCCGTACTTCTCCAGACAAGACGAGCATTCGTCGAGATGCGCAGCGAACCTCTCGGCATCGCTCGCGGACAACTCGCCGTCGAGGAACTCGTAGAGACGATCAAGGAAATCAGCACAGTCCATGTCAAGGTCGTCCGCCTCTTCCGGTTCCGAGGCAGTACCCGTGTCCTCTGCCGCATCGTCGTAGAGGCGTGAGCGCATATGTGCGTAGCGAGTTTCGGTTGCGGCGGACTCCGCCCAGAGTTCACCGACTGCCGAGGCTGCCGCGCTGAGGCGTTCGTCGATCGTCATCTGCGCTCACCGTCCTCCGCCTCGCCCAGCAGATCTCTGAGACCGGTGCGGGCGAGATGCAGGTGGGATTTGACCGAGCCGGTGGTAACGCCCATGATGTCTGCGATTTCGCTCAGCGGCAGATCGTACTGAAGCTGGAGCGCGATGGCGATGGCCTGCTGCGGTGGCAACTTGCGCACGGCGTCCAGGATGGCGAGTTGGTCTTCACGCAACGCGATTGCGTTTCGAGGGCTCGGCTGATCTGGGAACCTGCTCGGGTCAGTGCACATTCCATGCCGTCGCCGGGCTTCTTGGGCATCACTCAGACGCTGCCCGGCGATCTTGAACAGCCAGGCCCGTGGAGTCTCGAGCGCACAGACACGCCCCCAGTACCGGAAGGCGCTGATCATGGTTTCCTGTGCTGCATCGTCGATCACGCTGAGATCGCCTTCCAGCCAGATCAAGAAGCGTCGGACTTGAGGCTCCCAGCGGGTGAAGAATGCATGAAATTCCTCCTCGGGTACCGGCTGCACGTGGTGGCCCCTCCCCTCTGGCCGCGCCTTCAGGCACGGGGCCCGTCCTCGGCTGCTCCCCGATTGATCACGGCACGGTGTCCTCCGTGACGTCCACGTGAATCCTCGATCTGGAAGCGGCCGTCCGGAAGGCATTCGAGCATCACTTCCAGGGTGGCCCGGCGCTCCCGCTCCAGTCCCACAACTCCCCGCCCGCGAGCGAGTTCGTGCAGGACGTCCCACAAATTGGAACGTCCTCCTCGGGGACGCACGAGCAGTCCCACCAACACCACCAGCACCGGGCTCCCTACCGCTACCAGATGTACAGCGCTCACCGGCCGACTCCGACTGCCTCATGCCGCGGTCCATTACAGCGGCTTCACCCACCACAGGGCTGCGGCGACAGAAAGGTTGAATGGCGCCGCCAAAAATCTGAAAAACTTGCTGTTGATGGACGGTCCGCATGCTGGTGGAAGGCGTAGAAGCCGTGCACCACGGCTTCTACGCGTGCGCGATCGTCGTCGGCGCGTACCCATCCCGCAACGTGGCCTTGCCCGTCTTCGGGTTGACCACGCCCGCGGGCATCAAGTCCGGCCGCGAGCGACGGCGCTGAGGATTCGGCGCCGTCCGCAGCCAGCCGACATCCACCGCCCACAGCAGCCGGAACCAGCGCAGCAGGTCGTACCCGTAGCTACGGCACGACAGGGCACTCGCGTCGCCAAGTGCCAGGTCCCGCAGGTACCGGCTCACCGGCTCGACCTCCCGGTCGGCCGCGTCGACCACGAACCAGGGCAGCGAGGGTCTCACCCCCTTCACCACCGCACCCACCGAGGGCAGCCGACCGCGGACGTCCATCAGATCCCGATGTACGGAGGACATTCCATGAAACGAGGACATGCAGAGATCCTCAGCATCCACCAGCTGGAGCACCAGCGGATCACCGACTTGGTGCAGTCAACAGACCAGAGGTCGTAACGGTTAGTCGGTCTCTCCAGCTAACCTCGGGCTTTCACGAGGTGGGCTGTCCAAGAGCTGATCAGAAACACGGAAAGTGCCCTTGACCTGCAACGATAGGACTTGCTGAGGGTCCTGTTGGCTGCAAGGAAAAGAGCACTTTCCAGGTGAGAGAGCCTATCTCGTCGTACCCACGGGTCCGTGTTCAGGGGGACGGTCGGCAGGTGGTCTCGCAGGCCGGTGCGGTCCTGCTGCTGGAGACGGTCCGCAAGACGGGCCTTGACCAGGCGATATCCGCAGCTCTGGCTCCGTGGCGCAAACCGCGGGCCGTCCACGATCCCGGCAAGATCCTGCTGGACGTCGCCCTGGCGGTCGCGCTGGGCGGGGACTGCCTCGCGGACGTCGCCATGCTGCGGTGTGAGCCGGCCGTCTTCGGCCCGGTCGCCTCCGATCCGACCGTCTCCCGCCTGATCGACACCCTTGCAGCCTCCGGCGAGAAAGCCCTGCGGGCTGTCCGGTCCGCACGGTCCGAAGTCCGCAGGCTGGTCTGGTCGTTGGCCGGCGAGAGCGCCCCGGACGCCGATGGTCAGGTCACGGTCGATCTCGACGGCGTCCTGGTGATCGCGCATTCCGACAAACAGGACGCGGCCGCGACCTGGAAGAAGACCTACGGCCACCATCCGCTGACGGCCTTCGTCGACCATGGACGGGGCGGGACCGGAGAGCCCGTCGCCGCTCTTCTCCGGCCGGGGAACGCGGGTTCCAACACGGCAGCCGACCACATCACCACCGTCCAGCTGGCCTTGGCCCAGCTGCCCAAGCGCTACCGGCGAGGGCGGCAGACGCTGATCCGCACGGACTCCGCCGGCGGCACCCACGACTTCGTGTCCTGGCTCGCGAAGCGGGGCCGATGGCTGTCCTACTCGGTCGGCATGACGGTCACCGAAGCGATCCACGAACACGTGCTGAAGGTCCCCGCCTCGGCCTGGACGGCGGCCGTCGAGGCCGACGGTGAGGCCCGGGACGGGGCCTGGGTCGCCGAGCTCACCGGCAAGCTCCTTCACGGCCGGCCCAAGGGCATGCGGCTCATCGTGCGAAAGGAACGGCCCCATCCCGGCGCCCAGTTGAGGATCACGGATGCGGACGGCATGCGGATCACGTGCTTCGCGACCAATACCACCGACCGGCCGATCGCCGAGCTCGAGCTGCGTCACCGGCTCCGGGCACGGGCCGAGGACCGGATCAGGGTCACCCGGGCCACCGGCCTGCGCAACTTGCCCCTGCACGACACCGCCCAGAACCGGGTCTGGATGGAGATCGTCCAGATCGCGCTCGACCTGCTGGCCTGGATGCCCATGCTCGCGCTGACCGGCCGGGCGAGGCTCTGGGAACCGCGTCGCTTGCGGTTCCGCCTGTTCTCCGCAGCCGGCCTGCCCACCATCAGCTCCGGAAAGCGAAAGGGTCCACCGACTCCGTCGGCGAACCCTCAAGAAAGATCGAGGCTAGGGCAGAGTTGAGCTGCTTTTGCAGCCCGGCCGAGGGGTTATTACGATCGTCACGTGCGCAGATAATTGAGGGGAGGGCGATGAGGAGGCATCAATGCTTTTTCCCAACCCCTTGCCAGATCTTTTGACGCCAGACCTGGGGATGAGTGCGGCGCTGACAGCAGCACAGGCGCAGACGGGCCTTACGTTTCCCGCCTTGGGTGTACACCTGAAATGCCCCATCTCGGTGGTGGCGGTCCGGAACCCGACCAGTACCTCCCCGTCCTTCGCTTATGCCGGTTTCCGTGACAGGGAGATGCATTTCTCGGGCAGCCTGCTGAAGGTCGCGGCCATGCTCGCCGCCTTCGAGTTGCGGCAGAGCGCTTCCGATTTCGCCGTCACCGAAGGCGACTGCTCGGCGAACGTGGTGTTCAACGACTTGAAGTCGGCTTTCAACGCAAACATCCAGACAGCCTCCCCGCGTTTCCTGAGCGAACCGAGCATCACCGAGCAGATGCGCGTGCCCAAGTACCCCAGGATCTTCGATTCCCCGCAGGGCCTCGCGAGTGGCGGATGCCTGGTGTCGTTCAGCCCCGATTTTGCGGCACACGTGCGGGGCATGATCGTACCCAGCAACAACGATGAAGCCGCTGCCACGATCAAAGCGCTCGGGTACAGCTGGATCAATGGGCTGTTGGTAAATGCCGGCCTCTTCGACCAGACCGCGAATCGGGGCATCTGGCTGGCCGGGACGTTCAAGCCCGGTCCTCCCGATCCCTTCCCTGCCGTGCGGGTGCCCTCGATGAATGACGGCGACTCAGCTCAGGCGACCACGACCATCGATATGGCGCGGTTCCTCGCACTGCTCATCGAAGGCGCAACACTGGACTCGCGCAGCGTTGACGGTATTGCCTCCGAAATGCGTGACCTCCTGGCCGACGCCCAGTCCGTCGGTGACCGCTCTTTCATGACCACGGGAGCCCGTCCGGGCCTCAACGGCCTCGGCGCAGGTTTCACGATCACTCATTCGAAGATTGGACTGGGGCCCCTCAGTGCCGGGGGAGTAGTCGCCTCCGAGGCGACCATCCTCTCCCACAACGACACCGGCCAGCAATTCCTCGTCGTTTGGCAGAACCTGCTGAACCTGAACGACCGCCACAACGCGATGTCGTTTATGGTGCGCCGGACCCTCCTCAATTTCCTTGGCATTCCTTGACCCGTAGCGGAAGCTCCGGTATCGGGAGCTGCCCGTTCCGCCCCCAGTGGCGGGAGTCCGTCACCGGAGTGAGCATGGAAGAGAGGTGAAGGTGCCTACGGCGCACCTCGTTCCTCGCATGACCCTTCACCAGTTTCATGAGCTCGGGTGAGGCGTTCCTCATGTCTTTCCGTATCCGGCGTCCTGTTTCTCTGAGGCTCGGGGAAGAGCTGTGCAACCATCCCGGTGATGGCCAGCACGATGACCACGGCGACCGGGGCGGCCGCGAAAGGTTCGGCGGCAGGCGATTCGGCGGCCGGCCGCACGGCCGGCCTCATGGTCCTGGTCCGCATCCAGGCCCGGGGTCATTTCCCGGCCCCGACCGGCCCCCGGAACCTGAGCCGCCGCACGAGGTGGACGTTGCGGAGGGGCCGTTCCGGGTGGTGCGGCCGGCGGACATGCTCGTCGTCGACATCGCCCTGGTCAACTTGCGCTTCGACGGCCGCCGCCTGGTGCGCAAGGACCGGGCGCAGCCCGCGTTCGTCCTCGCGGGGCTGCCGCCGCAGCATGTGCTGGAAGAGGTCCCCCTGAATCTGAAGGTCACTGCTTCCATGAAGGCAGTCACCGCCGGCTCGACCCGTCTGGCTTTCTTGGTGCCGGACAACATCGACAGTTTGGACCTGTCGCTGGACGCGCTGCTCGGCTGGGCGCGCCTGGTGCCCATGACGGTGCCCGTCGTTGGCCCACAGAGCCCGGACACGCCGGGAACGACGGTCTTCCAGGGCCTTCCCCGAAGCGTCATCGAGTTCCCCACCCGGCTGTTCCTCTCCTACGACGACCCCGTGGACTGGGTCGGCCGCCCCCAATCCCAACAGGCCGACGGCCGGACCGCGTTGTGGCACGCCCGGTTGCAGTTGCACGGTGAACGGGACGGCGACGTGCGGCTGCGGGCCTTTGCGACGGCCAGGGACCGGGGGGCACCGCCGGGGAACAGTCCGATCACTGCCGACAACATGGCGGACCTCGTCACCCTCAGCAGCCGGGTCGAGTTGGTCCCGCCTGGCGACGTGCCGATCGATGTACCCAGCGCGCCGTTGCATGCCGAGCAGTTCATCGTGACGCCTCAGGGCTCCTCGGTCCACCTGCACGGCCTATGGGGCAGTCCGCCGAATACCCCCGAGGAGCGGGAACGGTACAGGAAGGTCGGGCGTCACTTCCCCAATGTGGTGGCGTACGACCACATCACGGGACTGGGGCGTGACCAGTACGTCCGCGTCGTGATACACGGCAGCTTGTCGACCGGTCACGAGTCCCTCCTCGTGACGGAAACCAGGCGGTGGTTCATCGCGAGTGCGGACGACGGAATCGTCGCGTACCTGCACAAGGAGCAGTACATCGTCGTCAAGCAGCCGGAGGTCGAGTACGGAGCTCATACCGGCTTCCAGCACGCAGGACGCGAAATGCCGTTCCGCACGCTGCGCATCACGGACCGGGTCACCCCACTGATCCAGACTCGGACGGAAAACCCGCAAAACGTGGCTTTCTGGGTGAACCTCGAGGACTCCGGTAAGGACTTTGATTTCACCCTGATCGGCACAGACGCGGAGGGGCGCAAGGTCAGCTTCACCATGCCTCTGGTGTTCGTGCCCGACGGACTGACCGATGAACAGGAGCAGTTGACGAGGCTGTACAACCCGGCGACGCCAACAGAAGAAATGAAGGCAATGATGGAGAAGCGCCTGAGGCGGGAGATACATGGTCAAGTGATGGCCATGGCGGAGCCGCCCGCAGGCGCTTTCGGCAGCACCAGCCATGCGGTCGGGACCCTCACCTTCGGGCTCGGCGCCTTCGCGCTCGACACTCGAGATGGCACCCCTGTGGTGGGCCAGCCCTACGTTTCCGCCGCAGCGGTACGCGTCCCCGCCGTCGAGCAGTTTACCCCGAACGCCGGGGATCTCGAGGTCAAGTTCAACGCCACCTATCTGCAGCAGACGATGCAGGGACATCCGGCGGGTGCGTACCTGGATCTGCAAAGGCCGCTCAGCCTCACCTTCGGAGCCGAGCAAGCCGGTGGACTCTCCAGCCCGAATTCCGCGGTGAAGACGATCACCAGCCGGGCAGGCGTCATCCCGGACGTCATCAAGACGGACCCCACCACCGGCGCAGTCCTCGATGCGGCACCCATCAAAACCATCAGGGATGCCTTCGGCGGGGCCCAGCTGCTCGGTATCGACCTCAGCACATACCTGAAGGGCCTCGTCAAGGATCAACTCGACGCACTGCAGCAGCTCGACGACAACCAGATCAAGGACATTCTGGACAACCCTCGAAGGCAGCTGCCCGCGCCCGTGCTGCGTATACGCGACCTGATGGACGGACAACAGGGCAAGGAACTGCGGTACGTGTGGAAGCCGCCGCTGGAACGGCCGACGACGGCAGGTGGTGGGGTGGACCCGACCGCCCTCCTCGACGTGTCCAAGGCCTCGCTGATCCTGGATGCCCGGACCGTCCGTTCGACGGACGCCGTCGGGAAGTCCACGGTGCAGGGCAGCCTGAGCCACTTCGCGCTGGACTTCTCTGACATCGCCCGAGTGGAATTCGACGAGCTGAAGTTCCAGACCAGCCCAGGGCAGAAGCCCGAGGTGACGGCCTCCGGTGTGAAGCTGAAGTTCAGCAGTGCGCTGGAGTTCATCAATTCCCTCCGCAGCGCGCTGCCCGCTGATGCCTTCGGTTCCGGCGCGTTCATAGACGTCCAGACCACCGGCCTCCGTGCCGGCTACAAATTCGCCCTTCCGGCCATCGGCCTCGGCGTCTTCACCCTGTCGAACGTCACCCTGTCGGCCGAGCTGGTGATCCCTTTCGACGGCAAGCCGGTCGCGTTCCGTTTCTCGGTCTCCGAGCGGGTGCACCCCTTCAACGTCGCGGTCTCCCTGTTCGGTGGCGGTGGCTACTTCTCCATGCTAGTGGACGCCAGCGGTGTACAGGAGATCGAGGGATCCATCGAGTTCGGTGGCGCAGCGGCGCTGGATCTCGGCGTCGCCAGCGGCGGGGTGTCGATCATGGCGGGCATCCGCTTCCAGCTCGACAAAAACGCGGTCTCCCTCAGCGGCTACCTGCGGTGCAACGGCTTCCTTACGGTGCTGGGTATCGTGACGGTGTCCGTCGAGTTCTATCTGGAGCTCACCTACGAGAAGAACAAAGAGACCCACCAGTCGGTGGTCCGCGGCAGGGGCACCCTCACGGTCAGCGTACGGATCGCCTTCTTCAGCAAGTCCGTCCAACTCGAAATGGAGCGGAGTTTCGCCGGCGCACCGGGCGACCCGACGTTCGCCCAATGCTTCTCGAAGGATCAGGACTGGCCGGAGTACTGCGCGGCGTACGCCGCGTGAGCGAGCCGCGTGGAGACCACCATGGACTTCGAACAGCAGATCAACTGGACCGTTCTCCCGGCCGGACTGTCGGACGACGGCAGGCACGTCAAGGTGTCGGTGTTCATCGCTCCGCGGCTGATGGGGCCGGCCCCGTCCGACGACCAGACGAAGCGCGCCACGCTGGCCCCCCACTTCCCCGATTTCGTCCACTGGCCAGACAAGATCACGCCCGCTACTTTTGATTTTGCCACCGCAGAGGGCACCTCCGAGCCCCCCACGACCGACGAAGTCTCCGAGACCTCCGACACGCCTGCCCCTTCGACGCCCTTCGTCATCGGGCTGAAGCCGCAAGACCCGCTCCCTGATGTGAACTTGTGGAAGAGCCTCTTCAGTGGGGAGACGCCGCTCGATACCTACGTCTTCGAACGGCATACGGACCAGGCGTGCGAGACCTACTCCACTCAGCGGGTCAGCGGCTTCACCAAGGGCAAGTACGCCGAAGCGGCCATGAATTCACCTGAGACACCACCCCCCACCAGGCACCTGATGCGCCCATCGAGCGACGGCTCGACCGGCGATCCCGGAACGAGCGATGCCCTAAGAGCCACCGGGAGCACGGGGCCCGGGGACGTGCCCCCGGCGTCCGGCGACGAGCCCCCGGCGTCCCCGGAGGACGAAATGCCGATGCCTCCGGAGCTCGCGGATCTGCACAGCTTCCATACGATCGAGCTCAACAGGCCGCCCACCGTCACCGGTGAAGAGCCGCCGCCGCCGCCACCACCGAAGAAGCACGATCCCGACTTCCACGAGATGCTCACCTGGCTCGGCGATCACCCCACGCTGCTGCGGCGACTCGGACTCGTTCTGGACTTCCTCCTGCCGGCCGACCTGCTCCCCGTCTCTTCGGGCGAGCGGTTCCTGAAGGTGACCCCCCACTGGACGCCGGAACTCGGCAAGGGCACGAAGGGGTCGCACAACGTCTCCCCTCGCACGCGCTATGTCTTCCTCCCGGACCTCCGCGCCTTCGCCTCCCGGGCCTCGGCCGTCACCAACGGCCCGCTGACGTCACCGTCCCGCGGCCTGGTGGAGCTGAAGGGAAAATTCACCGTTGAGCCGGCTGACATCGACGCCGCCGCAGGCAAGATGATCGCGCCCGCCGAGGACGCCACCGGACTCGCCCCGGTACGGACCCATGGGCTCTGCCTGGTCAGGAACGACCGGCTGGGCACCCTCAAGCAGGATTTCGCGCGGGCAGCCGAGCACGACGTGGCGTTCACCCGCGTGGTCGATCAGCAGAGAGCACAAGGTTCGACGCCCGACCCGCAGAATCCGGGAGCCGCCGTCCCGCACGCCGCGGAGGATGAGGTACCCGCCCCTGAGCTGTTCGCCCAGAACCTGATCCGGGGCCACCGGCTCGACATCTGGGACGAGACACGACGTCAGTGGTTCTCGCTGCACGAGCGCGAGGTGGAGTACCGGCAGGCGCGCGGCGGACCGGTCCTGCTCACGGCCTCGGACGAGGGTTTCTTCCAGGCCCACCTGGCCACACCACCCCGCGACGCCGTGAATCCCGACCACCTCTACGTACCCGAGCAGCTGATCACCTGGGAGGGATGGTCGCTCTCCGCGCCCCGGCCGGGCCTGGTGCTGGACACCGACGACGGTTCGGCCGAGGACGGCCGGCCCCCCAACAAGCCGGTGCCGCTCAAGAACCAGGCGGAGACGAAACTGCCCCTGGAAATCACGCCCAAGGTGCGGCCCGGCAGCCTGCCCAAGCTACGGTTCGGCCATGAGTACCGGGTACGGCTGCGCACCGTGGACCTCGCGGGAAACGGCCTGGACGTGACGGAGGCCGACGCCCTGGTCGACCTGGCGGGCAGAGGCACGGATGGAGCGGCCCCCGATGGCCTGAAAGACAGGGAAGCCCTGATGCTCCCCGACGAAGCCGGGCTGCTGACCTTCCAGAGGTTCGAGCCCGTCCTGGCGCCCGTTGTGGTGCCCAGATTCCCGTTCGGGGAAGGCGCCTCGCCTTTCCGGATGGTCATCCGGAGCAGCCCGGGGGCCGGCCCACCCCCGGCCGGAGCCGGAACACAAGTCACGGTCCACCTGGCCAATGTCCAGTTCGGCAAGACCAACGACGAGGTACGCATCGTCCAGCAGGCCCTCCTGGACAACGGCCGCTCCCTCCCCCACGGCGCGGACGGAATCTTCGGCAACGAGACCAGGACCGCCTACGCGGAGGAGCAGCGCGCCCAGGGCTTCACGGGCAGCGGTGCTGACGGCATCCCTGGCTGCACATCCCTCACCAAACTCGGCCGCAACAGAGGCTTCGCCGTGGACTGCGGCACCGGTACCGGGACCGTGGCGAGTACCGGAGCCGGCCGGACGGCTGAGCAGTACGCCGCGGACTTCAACCGATCGTCACTGGTCACCGCGGAAGGACACCTCCCGTACCGGGGCACGGACGAACGCCATGTGGTGGCACCGAAGGCGTCACTGCGGTGCATCGAGTGGCATGGCCTGCTGGACGATGCCATCGGCTCCACGGACCGCAACGTCCAGAACGCGGTCTACGACCTGGCTGTACGGGAGAGCGGTTCGCTGAGCGACACCTCCCCGTCCCAGCCGGACATCCAGGTTGAGACGATCAAGTCGCCGGCGGCGGACCCCAAGAACCCGGCGAACACCGTTCTGCACACGGGCGAGCAGGTCGAACTACCTTACCTCCCCGATCCGTTGTCCACGGGAGCCGTATTCCTGGACCTGCCGGGGATGCCCGCCGGGGAGCCCTTCCCGGTCCCCTGGGACGGCGATGTCTGGCACCGGCCGCAATCCCTGAGGCTGCGGCTGGCCGAAGGTACCGCGCCGCCGCGCTTCGACGAGGCATCCCGGGTGCTGACCGTCTCCCTGCCGAAGGGCGCCGTGGCGACCGCCCGGGTGTGCTCCAGGATCGACTTCGACGAGAAAATCATGGGCATGGCCGGGTGGTGCCGTCAACAGCAGGAGTCGGTACCGAGGCTCGCGTCGGAGACGGAGGGGGACGCGGCTGCAAGAAGGGCGACGGAGGCACGGAGAACCGACGACAAGCTGGCGCTGGCCGCAGCCAGCCGGCACTGGATGTTCACCCCCTGGCAGGAACTGAGACTCGTCCACGCGGTCCAACAGCCACTGAAATCACCGGTGTTGACGCTGATGACCCCGGCGACCCCGCGTGCACACGGAGCGACCGCCGAGCATCTCGCCGGTTCCGTCGCGCTGGACGAGGACAGTACGGACCGGATCGACCTGATCGCCGAGTGGACCGAGGTGACGGACGGCGCCGGGGGCCGCGAGAGCCGTGAGATGACCGCCCCGGTCTTCGACCTGCTGACGGCGAGGGCGAGCCTGAACGGCGTCCCGGGGACCGAACCCTACCTCCTCCAGAACGGCGTTCTGAGCTTCAGCACCCAGGCGGCCGAGGACAAGGCGAAAGCGGAGGCCGCGGCCGCGGCGGCACACCCAGACAACCCCCCGACCCCGGACAACCCTCAGGGCAACCAGGGCAACAAGCCACACCCGCTCCCGCCCGTCCCCGCGAAACACGAGTTCGGCGACACCAAACACCGGACGGTGCGTTACCACCCGGTGGCTGGCAGCAAGTTCGCCGACTACTTCCCACCACAGTTCGCCACGCCCGGCAAGAACGTGCTGACCGTGGAGGGAGAGGCGCAGGAATACTCGGTGCCGAGCAGCGAGTCCCCGATGGCTCCGCGACTGCTGTACTGCGTGCCCACGCTCACCCTGGAGCACGTCGGCGGGCCGCCCGGTCCCATCGTCCACCAGCGGCGCGGTCGCGGAATCCGGGTGTACGTGGACCGCCCCTGGTTCTCGTCCGGAGACGGCGAACTGCTCGGCGTCGTCATCGGCGAACCGCCGGGAGGCGACCCCAAGTCCGCGCGGGACTCCCTGGTCACCCTGATGGGCCGCGACCCCATCCACCGTTCCGCGCCAGTCTTCGCGCCGACCCCGGAGATGTTCACCAACGCGGTGCGACGGTCCGGCCCGCTCCTCCTCCCCACGCCGTCGGGAACCACCCTCCCGGTCACGGTCGTCGGCTTCAGCCCGCAGTTCGAAGCCGGCACGCCGGAGCCCGGCGAGGACGAGAACAAGGCCGGCCGCTGGTTCTTCGACCTGGACCTGGATACCGGGGACGCATGCCTGCCCTTCGTCCGGCTCGCTCTGGTCCGCTACCAGCCGGATTCCATCCCCGGAGCGGAGATCTCCAAGGAGGTCGTGCTCGCCGACCTGGTGCGCACCCTGCCCGACCGCCAACTGAGGGTCACGCCCGGCGATCCGCTGTCGGTCAGTGTCACCGGGCCCTCCTGGGACCCCTCCGACTCCCCGCCGCCGCGGATCACCGCCACGCTGCAACGCCGGAACAGCCTGGTCGACGACGATGACCTCGGCTGGGCGACCCTCGAAGACACCACCGTCCAACTCACCTCCGTCGACGCGGAGTCCTCCCGAACCCCCTTCTTCACGGGCCAGCTCCCGATACCGCGCGGGCGTCGCGGCCCGTTGCGCCTGATGGTCCTCGAAACCGAGGGCATCCCTCCCGACAGCCCCACCCCACCCACCACACCCGGGCCGGTGATCTACTGCGACACGGTCACCTTCGCACGGAGGCCGGGCGGCCCGGGCGGCCCGGGTGGCCCGGGCGGCGGCCATGACGGGGATGGAGACCACGGCCACGACCACCATGGGCCGGGCCACCACGGTGGCGGGTTCGGCGGGTTCCCTCACGCTGACCCGCGCTGACATGCCAAATCCCGGTTGGCGGATCCAGGACCGGCGCTGACACTCCCGGACATGAGCAGAATCGCTGAAGTCATCGTGCTGGCGCAGGACCCAGACACGGCAAACCTATGGGTCGCCCTCCACACCTAGCCTCGATTCGTCAGCGGGATTCGGTGGCTGACCTGCGCGGCAGTTCGCCCGTAATATCCTCGGGCCGTTCGAGGTGGGCCGTCGCGTGACGCCGCGAGTGCGCCGGGCTCCACGGGCCCGGAGTGCTGCCGGTCTTCTCCTTCCTGGTCCTTGTCGGGGCAGTGTCCGGCCGTCAGGTGACGGCCGGGAGTGTGGTGAGCTGTTGCCAGCAGGTGGTGAACGCTTCTGCCCAAGGCCCAAGGCCGGGAAGTTAGCCTCGCGCTTTCACCGGGCGGAGCGTACGAGGTTTGATCAAATAAGCGGAGAGTGCTCCTGACCTGCAACGATGGGACTTGTCTAGGGTCCATGTCGCCGCAAGGAAAGAAGCACTCTCCAGGTGAAGAAGCGTATCGGGTCCTACCCGCGTGTCCGCGTCGAGGGTGGCGGCCGGGCGGTGGTCTCGCAGGCCGGGGGTGTGCTGCTGGTCGAGACTGTCCACAAGGCCGGTTTGGACACCGCGATATCAGCGGCGCTGACGCCATGGCGGAAGGCCCAGGCGGTGCACGATCCGGGCAAGATCTTGCTGGATGTGGCCCTGGCGGTCGCGCTGGGCGGGGACTGTCTCGCGGACGTGGGCATGCTGCGGGCCGAGCCGGCCGTGTTCGGGCCGGTGGCCTCCGACCCGACGGTCTCCCGCCTCGTCGACACCCTCGCCGGCTCCGGGGAGAAGGCCCTGAAGGCCATCCGTTCCGCGCGGGCCCAAGCACGGCAGAGGATCTGGCAGTTGGCCGGCCGTGCGGCGCCCGACGCGGACGGGACGGTGACCGTCGACCTCGACGGGGTGCTGGTTGTCGCGCACTCCGACAAGGAGGACGTCGCACCCACGTGGAAGCGGACCTACGGACATCACCCGCTCATGGCCTTCGTCGACCACGGGCCGGGCGGCACCGGTGAACCGGTCGCCGCCCTGCTCAGGCCCGGGAACGCGGGATCGAACACCGCATCCGACCACATCACCACCGCCCGGCTCGCCCTGGCTCAACTGCCGAAGGGGTACCGGCGGGGCCGGCAGACGCTGGTCCGCACCGACTCCGCGGGCGGCACCCACGACTTCGTCGCCTGGCTCGCCCGGCGGGGACAATGGCTGTCCTACTCGGTCGGCATGGTGATCACCGACGCGATCCACCAGCACGTCCTCAAGGTCCCCGCCTCCGCCTGGACGCCGGCAATCGAGGCCGACGGCGAGATTCGGGACGGGGTCTGGGTCGCCGAGCTCACCGGCGACGTCCTGGACGGCTGGCCCAAGGGCATGCGGCTGATCGTCCGCAAGGAGCGTCCGCATCCCGGGGCTCAGTTGCGGCTCACGGACGCGGACGGCATGAGGCTGACCTGCTTCGCGACCAACACCGCCGGCCGGCCGATCGCCGAACTCGAGCTCCGTCACCGCCGGCGGGCGAGGGCCGAGGACCGGATCCGGGCCGCCCGCGCCACCGGCCTGCGGAACCTGCCCTTGAAGCGCACGGCCCAGAACCGGATCTGGCTCGAGATCGTGCAGATCGCTCTCGACCTGCTGGCCTGGATGCCGATCCTCGCCCTGACCGGCAAGGCCCGCCTCTGGGAACCCCGCCGCCTGCGGCTTCGCCTGTTCACCACCGCGGGACAGCTCGTCACCACCGGCCGCCGGCGAATCCTCCGCCTGGCTGGGCACTGGCCCTGGACCAGTCACATCACCGCCGCACTCGAACGGCTCGCCCTCCTGCCGAGCCCCGGCTGACCAGCGGATTCCCCATCCCAACGACAGCACCTCACCACCCGGAGCAGTGGAACCCGGCGCCGCCCCGAGACGACACTCGGGCCCCTGGCCTGCCCCGCCTCAGCCCACAGCACGAAAACGGTCCACCGACTCCGTCGGCGGACCGTCACGAAACTTTGAGGCTAATACAGGGATTGAGCGTAAAAGACAGCGCTGGTGGCTGCTTTCGATGACCGCATCTAGATCACTTCCTATGCGCGCAGCACCACCGAGGTGCCCCGACTGGTCGTCGTCGCCGTGCTGCCCATCGGCCGCCCCACACCCTCGGCCCTGCGCATGCAGCCGACGCCGCGATGACCCATCCGGCATAGACCGTCGCGCTCTCCCTGGCACGCGGAGCCAACTGCCGCAACCACCCTAAAACCCGACAGCGCCAGCAGCACGGTCGTGCATGGCCAGCCGCCACCACTTCTGGGACGCCACCCTCGCCAACTACCGAGGCACAGGGGCACCCCCACTGCAGGTGCACTTTGACGAACGCCAACTTGCTCCTCGCCTCCGCCCGCCTCTCTTGGAGTGGCTTCCCACCCTCCTAAATCAAGATCAACCTCCTCGCACCCTCAGGACCTCAATCCCAAGAAATTATCCGTAAAGTTGAGACATTCTCGATAGAGATGCGGCACCCCAGGTCACAGGCTTGCCGTCGAGAGCCTCAGTTGACCTGTTCAAGGCCCCTGAGCCGTGCTGACAGGGGGTTGAAGGGCTGGAGCAGGTGCATCGCTTCGTCGAACGCCATGAGGTATTGGGTGTACACCTGTCGACGTGCTGCTTCGACGCGGGCGGCACGCTGCTCATCGAGGGTCCGGTTCACGGTGTCGATGACGGCGCGGGCCTGCTCGTCGCCGGCATACCGGGCCGCCGCTGCCTGGCGTCGTCCGGCGGCGATCGTGAACCAGCCCGTGAGCGCGCTACCAGCGCCGCCCGCGCTGCTGGCTATGGGCCGAGCGCGGGACCTTTTCCCCTTCCTTCCCGCCGGTAAAGAAAGCCCCGACAGACGCGGCGGCCATCGAACGCCGCACCGTCGCGACCGGTTCCCCGTGGGCCTGCCGAACCCTGCGGCGCGCTCGCACCGACACCGACGGCCCCGGCACGTCTCGGCTTTCGACGCGTCCCAGACATCAACGGCATTACCAGCGAGGCGAGTTGTCTTTCCCGTGGTGGCGGTGGATCGTGGGTGCGTTGTCCGGAGGCGAAGGGAAGCAGGGCCATGGCCGCGGAGTGGCGGAGCGACGTTCTGGGGACCTCGCAGGTGCGGATACGCTCGGTCGACGGAGATGTGACCGGTGCCGGATTCCTGGTCGCCGCGGACCTGGTGTGTACCTGTGCACACGTCGTCGAAGAGGCCTTCGGTCTCCCGGCGCCCGCGGACGAGGCGCCTGGCGGGTCGGTGAACCTCGACTTCCCGCTCCTGTCCGCCCGTCCCTCCGCGCGGGCGAGCGTGGTCTCCTGGCGCCATGGGGGGGCCGATGTCGCCCTGCTGCGGCTCGACCGGCCCGTCGAGGGCGCGAGGCCGGCGGGGCTCGTCGACGGCACCGCGGTCTGGGAGCATCCGTTCCGGGTGTTCGGACACCCTGATGGTGCGGATCACGGAGTCTGGGTGCGGGGCACCCTGCGCGCCGGCCAGGGGGCGGGGCTCCTGCAGATGGAGGCGCACCTGCCCGGGCCCCGCGTCACGGAAGGGTTCAGCGGGTCCCCGGTGTGGGACGACGCCCAGGGCGGGGTCGTCGGAATGACCGTCGCCGCGCACCGAGGGGAGAGCACCGCCTATCTGCTGCCGTCGGCCGATCTGATCGACGAGCACACCATGCCGGCGCGTTGCCCGTTTCAGGGGCTGGAGCCCTTCACCGAGAAACAGTCGGAGTTCTTCCACGGCCGTGACGCCGACACCATCCGGGTGATGGAGGCTCTTCAGCAGAGGCCGGTGGTGCTGGTGGTGGGGCCCTCAGGATGTGGGAAGTCCTCCTTGATACGGGCCGGGGCGCTGCCCCGGTTACGGGGCCAGGGTGCTGGTGTGTCCGAGTTGCGTCCCGTTCCGGGCGCCCGGGCGACCTCCGTTCTCGCTCACGTGCTGACCGATGTCCTGGAACCGGGGCTCGGCGAAATCGAACGCCTCACCAGGGCCGAGGAACTGGCCTGGCTCCTCGCCGACGGCGAGGACGTCCTCGCGGCGCTGCGGGGACGGATCCTAGCCCGTGGCCCGAGCGCCGGGCACGTGCTCTTCGTGGACCAGCTCGAGGAGTATGCACGTGCCGTGCCCGCTGAGGCGTGCGAGCTGTTCCGCATGCTCTCCGGCCTCGCCGGCCGACGAGGCGCGGCAGCCCTGCGGGTCGTCGCCACGGCGCGTCCCGACTCCCTCGACGCACTGGTGACGGTCGGTACGTCCGACGTCGTCAGTGATGCCGTGCAGTTCCTCGCGCCTCTGAGCGATGACGACTTGAAGCGCGCGGTGACCGCCCCCGTCGACGCCGTGCCGGGGCTGTGGTTCGAGCCGGGACTGCCCGAGAGGATCGTCGCGGACGCGGGCAACGAGCCCGGGCGGATGCCGCTGGTCCAGTTCGCCCTGACCGAGTTGTGGCACCAGCGCAGCAATTCGATGCTCACCCATGCCGCCTACGACGCGTTCGAAGGCATTGCGGGGGCCCTGGCTAAACATGCGGACGGCGTCCACGCCCAGTTGGCACGGAAGCAGCAAGAGCTTGCTCCCCGGTTGTTCGCGCAGCTGGCCCGGCCAGGTGACGGCGACACCTTCGTCCGCAGACCCGCCCGCACCACCGATCTCGCTCCGGAACTCCTCGCACTCGTCCGCGAGCTGACCCGGTCATCGCGGAGACTCCTCGTCCTTTCGCACGCCCCGGGGGAATCCGGGCAGGAGGAGATCGTCGACCTGGCGCACGAAGCGCTGATCGAACTCTGGCCGCTCCTTCGGACCTGGCTGGTGGAGTCCCGGGACTTCCGTGCCTGGCAGGAGCAGTTGCGCGCCGATGTGGGCCGCTGGCAGGCGCGGAAGAGCGATCCTGCGCGTCTGCTCAGCGGCGTGGACCTGGCCGAGGCGGACCTCAAGCTCGAGGGACACAGCCAGGACGTCTCCGCCGAGGAGCGCACCTATATCCAGTTGAGCCACCGCCACTCCCGGCGCAGGATTCGCGTGCGCAGGGGCGCGGTGGGGGTGCTCGCCGTGCTTACGGTGCTCTCCGTCGTCCTGGCGCTCTCCACCTGGCGTGGCCTGCAGCGTGCCGAACAGCAGCTCCGCCTCCAGGCGGCGGGCCTCCTCGCCCAGGCCTCCGAGGCGCGCCCGCCGGATGATCCAGCCACGGCCTTGCAACTCGCGCTGGCTGCCTACAACGCCCGGCCGACCGCCACGACCCGCCAGGTCCTGCTGAACCAGTACGTCCGCGGACAGCACCTGCTGGCCAGCCACCCCTCGGTCTGGAAGGGGCGCGCCACGAACATGACGTCCACCCCGGACGGCCGTGTGCTGGTGGTCACATCGAGGCGGAGCAGCGACAACCCCCGGTTCACCGTGGTCACCGACGCCCTGAGCGGCACGCCACGCGCACGAGAGCTGAGCGGCGTTCCCAAAGGACTGGTCCACGACCAGGCCCTGAGCCCTGACGGCCGCTTCTTCGCCGCTTCGAGCTCGTCCGATGTCGTGCTCCTGTGGCGACTGGACGGCTCCTCCCGCCCCGAGTCGCTGTCCGTAGCCCACACGTCGGCCGGGACAGTGAACGGCACTCTGGATTTCAGCAGCGACAGCAAGCGACTCCTGGTGACCATGAGGCCCTCGGGCAGATGCTCCCCTCTCCCCAAGTGTCCGCCCGCGTTCGCCGAGGCATGGGAGACCGGGTCGGGTGCTCGCATCCGCGTACCGGACGGGCTCGTTCCCGAGCGAGGGGTGCAGGAGGCGGCGTTCACCTCCGACCCGGATTCCGTCGCGACCATCGGTTACACCCCCGACGTGGAGGACTTGCGGATCGAGATCAGAGACCTCCACACGTCTCGGCTGCGGTACACCGCCACCGTTGACGACAACTTGATCTCAGGCATCCGGTTGAGGGCCGGTGGTGAACTCCTCATCCGTCAGAACGGTGACGACTCGTACTCACAGCCCCTCGGAGCCGCCCCCGGCCGTCGCGTCGAACTGCCCGACGTCGACGTCATCGGGACCATGGACAGCACCCAACGTTTCCACATATCGTCGGGCGACTCCTCGAACGGCACAGACGCAGGACTCTACGACGAGCCGATTCTGACCGACCTCAGCACCGGGCAAGCTCATATCGCCCGCATTCCCAGCGCCCGCGACACCAACCTCTCAAGCGCCGGCCTCGCGGTGGTACCCCGCAACGACGGTGAGGTGGTCGTCCTGGCACCGCTCGGCACCGCGCTCATGATCGTGCGCGCCGAGCGGTACGACCGTAAACAATTCACCGTCGCGGACGGCAACGCGGCCTCCAGCGTGTCACCGGACCGGCGCTTCATGGCCATCGCGGACCAGCGCAGTCTGCAGGTCGTCGACGCGTCCGGCGCCCGGCGGCAGTCCGTTCCGCTTCCATTCATCGACGACGCGCCGTTCTGGACGCTCTCCTGGACCGCGGATTCACGACGGGTCGTGGTGTGGAGCAGGGGGGGAAACCTGCTCGCCGCGTACCCGGCAGGGAGTCTGAAGGACAAGGTGCCACTCGACGGTGCGCTGCCCGGGGCGAAGGCAGCGGAGAAGGAAGAAAGCAACCAGGGAGGCGAGGTGGAGGAAGTCGCCGCCCTGGGCGGCAGCGAGATCGCCCTGCTGACGCTCGACGGGCGCCTCGCCCGGGTCGACGCCGCCAACGGGGCCCTCCTGACGCGGCCGGTCCCCGCCCACCCCGATCCGGACCGGTCCGGCATGGGCACCCTCGACGACATTTTCACCGAGGGCCGGCTCGTCCCCCGTCCGCACCACCCCGGTCAGGTCGTGGCGGTGACCCGGCGCGGCGCCGCGTTCGGTGACATCCTGCTGTGGGACCTTCGCACGCCCCGGCACATCGCGACCCTGTCAGGACTCGCGATCTCAGCGCCGGCCGTCAGCAGCGACGACCCTCCGAACGGTCCGCTCGCCTTCGACGAGCGCGGTTCCCGTCTTGCCGTCAAGAACAGCGGCGGAGAGGTTCGGGTGTGGAACGTCAACGGGCGCAAGCAGCTGCCCGGCAGCGCGACCGGCTCCTGGGACGAGTACGTGGTCGGCGTCGGCGCCGGGGACCGGGTCCTCACTTACAGCAAGGGTCGGGTGACGATCCATAACCTGGCCGATGCCAGCGGCTCCGCCACGCTGAACGTTCCTGAAGGAGCGGTGGCCTCCGTGCGGGGGAACCGCCTGGAGGTGTTCCTCGGAGGAGTGAAGGAGACCTTCACCTTACGGCGCAGGACCTTCGACCTGCGTCCCGAGGCCCAGTTCCGGACCCTGTGCGATGCCGTGGGCCGCGACTACACCCCCGCCGAACGTGAACTGCTGCCAGACGGGACCCCGGAACAGCCGCCCTGCACCTGAACTGGAGACGCGAGAAAATCCTGCGACCGAGTCCGGCAACTCCGCTGTCCGGCCGGGGTGCCTCCCGCACAATGATCCGCATGAACGATTCACAAGATTTCACGCTCTCGGACGGAACCACGGTTCACTTCCTGGTCGAACCCGCGGAACGTCCCGTCTCCAGCGCGGAGCAGGCACCGGACGGCATCGGCCCGCTCGTTCCTGTCGCCAGGCAAAGGCGGGCGGCCGCCGCCCTCGCCGCCGACGCACTGCGTACGACGCTGCAACCCCTCGGCTCGCTGGTCCAGGACGTGCACGACGCGGTCACCACAGGGGCGACTCCGCCCGCCGAGGTATCCGTCACCTTCGGCGTCCAGCTCGGACACGACCTCAAACTCGGCATTGTCAGCGGCAGCGGACAGGCACATCTGACGGTCACCGCCACCTGGAAACCGGAACAGAACCAGGCACCCGGGTCCTGACAGCACCAGGGGGCCTCGATCCAAGGTCTTTGAAAAGTGATCTTGTGTCCGGGTTCGTCAGGTCAGTCCGAGGGCCGTGAGAGGCCGCTGGTGGTCTCGGGCGGTGCGGTGAAGACGGTGCTGTCACGTTGTTGGGTGCCTGGGTTTCTGACGGCGCGTCGGGGCGTGGCAGGGGGCCGGTTTTCGGGCCGGTGCTCAGGCCGTGGTAGGCCAGCTGGCAGCGCCGGTGGCCTGGTCCCAGATGGCGAAGCGGACGGCCATCTCGGCTCGGTAGCCGGGGGCGGTCATCAGGTGGCGGCGGGGCCGGAAGTGCGGTGAGACGCCGCTGAACGCGGACAGGAACCGCTGCGCTCCGCCGACGGAGCGGAAGCCCTTCATCGCGCGTTCGCGTTGCCGCGTCGGCTGATGACTGGGTGAGTTCAACCGGTCGATGCAACACCTCGTCCTCGGAGGTGTTGATGGGCAGGCCAGCAGGATGGATAGCGGCGTTGACCGGGCGGTCGCCGATGAAGTCTCCGGGTGCGCCGGCACTTTGGCAGGAGGTCGAACGTCAGTTCTGGCGGGAAATCGCGAAGGGACTGCTCGCCGAGGAGGCGGCAGCTGCGGTTGGCGTATCCCAGGCGGCGGGTTGCAGGTGGTTCCGTCACGGTGGCGGCATGCCACCAATGGATCTTGCTCCGCAGTCCGGCCGGTACCTGTCCTTTCACGAGCGTGAAGAGATCGCGATTCTCAAAGCACAGGGCATCGGAGTCCGGGAGACCGCGCGGCGTCTCGGCCGCGATCCATCAACGGTATCCCGGGAGCTGCGGCGCAACACCGCGACCCGCGGTGGTCGGCTGGACTACCGGGCTTCGGTCGCGCAGTGGAAGGCCGATCTCGTGGCCCAGCGCCCGAAGACAGCGAAGCTGGCCGCGAACGACCGGCTGCGGGACTACGTGCAGGAAAGGCTCGCGGGCCAGGTCAGCCGCCCGGACGGGACGGTACTGGGGCCGCAGGGCCCGCGGTGGAAGGGGAGGAACAAGCCCCACCGCGGCGACCGCCAATGGGTCATGGCGTGGAGTCCGGAGCAGATCGCGAACCGGCTGAAGGTCGTCTTCCCCGATGATGAGTCCATGCGGATCAGCCATGAGGCGATCTACCAGGCCTTGTTCATCGAAGGCCGTGGAGCGCTCAAGCGTGAGCTCGTTGCCTGCCTGCGCACCGGCAGGGCCCTGCGGGTGCCCCGGGCCCGGTCCAAACGGACGGCGTGGGCCCACGTCACGCCCGAGGTACTGATCAGCGAACGACCGGCTGAAGCCGACGACCGCGCCGTACCGGGACACTGGGAGGGCGACCTCCTGATCGGACTCGAGCGATCGGCGATCGGCACGCTGGTCGAGCGCACGACCCGATTCACAGTGCTTGTCCACCTGCCCCGCCAGGACGGTTACGGCATCGTCCCTCGTACCAAGAACGGACCGCCACTGGCCGGCTATGGCGCGGTGACGATGAAAGACGCGTTTGCGGCCACAGTCTGCACCCTGCCCGGGCAACTATGGCGGTCGTTGACCTGGGACCGGGGCAAGGAGCTGTCGGCACACGCCCAGTTCACGGTCGAGACCGGCGTCCCGGTCTACTTCGCTGACCCGCACAGTCCCTGGCAGCGCGGCACCAACGAGAACACGAACGGCTTGTTGCGCCAATACTTCCCGAAGGGCACGGACCTTTCTCGATGGGCGGCGGAGGATATCGAGGCGGTCGCTGCCACCCTCAACAGTCGCCCTCGCAAGAGCCTCGGTTGAAAGACACCCGCCGAAGCCCTCAACGACCATCTACTATCGATTACATACCGGTAGTTCGTTAAATCCGGCGGTAGAGATCAATGCCGTGTCCGGTGGTGACCGCGTCGATCAGGGCCTGGAGCTCGGCGGGCGGGTCGGTGTCCGTCCAGGCTTGCCACCATCGGTTGAGGGTGACGGCGGGGGTGAGCCAGGAACGGATGGCGCGTAAGGCCCTGGGCCAGCAGGGCGGTTGGGGCTGGTGGGGTATGGCTGGGCCCCCTCTCTGGCCCCTCGTCGGGGCAGAGGTCCGGCGCGGTGGCGTCCAGGGGTCCGGGTGGGGCGAACCATTGGTCCTAGCAGAAGGAGAAGGCGCAGTTGACCAGGGTCTGGTGGCGGCGGATGGCGCGGTCGGAGCGGACTTGGAAGTCGGCCCAGCCGAGTTCGTCCTTGATCTGCTTGTAGCTCTGCTCGATCCAGGGCCGCATACCGTAGAGGCAGACGATCTCGGCAAGGTCGGCCGACGGGTGTGGGCTGGTGGCGGCGGGGGGTGCGTCGGGGTGGGGCAGGTTGGTGGCCAGGTACCAGGTGGCCTTCTCCGGCAGGCTGGCTGGGTCGGTGGTGGCCACGACCAGCCGGCAGGGTGAGTCGGGGCCGTAGCCGCCCAGGTGGGCATCGGCGGCCCACCAGGTCTCGGTGTGCCCGTCGCGGAAGTGACGCTCCACGGGTGTCCAGTCGCCGGGATGTCTGGCATCCTTCCAGGTCAGGGCGTGGGCGGCGTCGATGGGGGTGTGCGGCTGGCCGGCCGGAGCCCAGGTGCCGCGGTGCGGCTTGAGTGCGACCACGTAGGCCAGGCCGGCCTTGCGCAGTGCGAGGTACCAGTCGTCGCTCACGGAGTAGGCGCAGTCGGCGACCACCGCCCGGCAGCCGAAGCCCGCCTCCTTCCCGCGGGCCGCGAGGGCAGCAGCCAGCTGCGGCTTTGTACGGAAGGCCGGATCGGAGCGGCCGCGGGCGAAGTGATGGGCGGGGGTGTAGGGAGTCGCGTGCAGCGGGTAGTACACGCGTCCGTCGGTCCACACCGTGGTCACCGTGACGATGCCGTTGTCGGTCTTACCCAACCGGCCCAGCCACTGCCGGCCCACGTGCGCGGTGGCCGTGCCGTCCTTGCGGTCCCCGGAATCGTCGATCACGATGACCCCGCCGTCGTGCGGAGCCGTCGCCGGCTGCTCGCGCAGCAGCTCAAGGCGCCGGTCGTTGATCCGCTCGGCCTCCCAGGGGGACTCGGACAGGAAGAACTGCAGCCGCTGCACCGCTGGCATCCCCGCACCGGCCACCGGTTCCGCCCCTGCCAGGCAGGTGATCGTCTTGTTCCGCTCCCGCGGCGCCAGCAGTCCGGTCAGGTACTCGCGAAACCCTCGCCGCTGGGCGAGGCTGAAGAAGAGGTCGTCGAACCGGGCGGCATAGTCCTCCAGCGGTCCCGGCGCAGGCGGACACGGACGGCGAGCAGTCATCTTCAGCCCCCAGCAAGGCAGTTGACTCCTACCACCGGCCTACGGCCAACCGAACCGGCCGTCAACCCACATCACCGCCGGATTTAACGAACTACCGGTAGTAAGCCGTTTTCCTCCTGTCCTGCGGAGGACGCAGGTCAGGAGGGTGGTGTGACGTGGCGAGGCCCTTGGGCGTTGCGACGGTGTTCTCTACGCACTACGCCTCGCCCGAGGAGCCTCGTTCATCCCGTATCGAACCACGTTCAACGTCTCTCATGAGCTGGTCGAGCACGTCTCGTGACTCATCTGTGCCCGCAAGTGTGAAAACGGCATGTAATGGCGCAAGTTGGGCTAATTCAACCAGGTCCTGCTCGCGCTGGTGTATCTGCTCAAGAATGAGATGCTGCCTCAGCTTGCGGTGGGATTCGGGATTTCAACCGCGACCGTGTGACGGTACGGGGATGAAACTCTTGAAGTCCTGGCCTCCTAGTACTCCAGTACGGTTTCGTGATCTACCCGCTGGCTGCGGGGGCGAGCGGTCGTCGGTAGTCGCCACGTCGGGTCGTGGCATGGTGCCGTGTGAGGCTGCGGCGCCCCTGAGGATGACGGTGGTCGGCGTTCCGACGCACATTCAGGACGAGTTGCAGTGAATGGCGCATTCCGGTGGTTCAGTGCGCCGGAGGGAATGTAGCGTCGCGATCATGGAATCGCTGATAGGCACCACCACTGACCAGGCGCCGGCGAACCCGGCCGCGACCGATGACATGCTGGCCACCCAACCGATCGGCTACTGGAGCGGCTTGGCCCATGCGACCGTCACGCGGTATCTACGTGACGCGATGGCCAAGCTCGACGTCACGCAGCCGCAGTACTGGGTACTCAACCGCGTGAACGGCGGCCCTGTGGCGCCGAGCCGCGAGGAGGTCGTCGCGCAGCTAGCGAGCTCGTGCACGGTAGGCGGTGAGGCGTCGAGCTTCTGATCGTCGATCATGGTCGTGTGGTGGGGAATGCGTCTCGTGCAGCGATCATCAGCGACCGGAGGGTCACGGGCCTGTCGGCCGACGTGATCGCTGAACTCGTTGCTGAACTGGGCCCGTTGTGGCATGAACGGCACCAGGCCAGGCTTGCGTCTCGGCCGCGGAAGCGTGCTGTGGGCGCGGGTGCGAAGCATCGGTTGGTGTTCGTCGACCGGCTCCTGGCCACGCTCGTGCACCTCCGACACGGGGTCACGCACGACGTGCTCGCCTGCTGGTTCAAGGTGGACCGCTCCACCATCACTCGGGCCATCGGCGAGGTGCGGCCCTTGCTCGCCGAGCGAGGGTGCACCGTCAGCCTGGGTGTACGGCTGCGGACCCTGGCCGAGGTCATCGACCACCTCGGTGCCGACGGGAAGACCGGGATCATCGACGGCACCGAGATCCGGGTCCGCCGGCCGGCCGCCGGAAGTAAGGACCGGGACAGGTTCATCTCCGGCAAGAACAAGCAGAACGCCGTCAAGACCATGGTGATCACGGATGGCGACGGGCGGGTGCTGTTCTGCAGTCCGACTAGGCCCGGAAGCTGCGCGGACATCACCCACGCCCGCCAGCTCGGGCTGGTCAAGCTCCTGGCCGACGGGCCCGCGGTGGAGATCCTTGCCGATGCCGGCTATCAGGGCCTGGGCGCCCAGACCGGCGGACGGGTGATCACACCGCCACATCGCAAGTTCAAGAAGAACGCTCCGGACTGGTACGAGGAGATGTACGAGCGGCAGCGCAAGGCGCACTCCTCGAGGCGGATCCGTGTCGAGCACGGCATTGCTCACTTGAAGAACTGGCGTGCTCTGACCCGCCACCTCGGCCGCCGCGAGCACATGAGTCACACCGTCCAAGCCATCGCCGGCCTGCTGTCCCACCAACAGACCGCGGACCTGACATCAGCACGACCGATGTGAACGCCGAGGCCCGCCGCGATTCTCGACGCCTCACCGCCTACCGTGCACGAGCTCGTTAGGGCTCGCAGAGAATCAACATGTTGGTTTGATCTTCGTGGGGTTGCTGTTGGCGAGGAACGCGGTGACGTCAGCAGGTGTCCGGAATCTGGCTGTCGAGGGTGGGATGGTGCGGCCGTGCTCGGCCAGGAGGGGCTGGACTTGGTGAACGGCCCTGGTGAGGGTGCTGGTGTTGACTCCGAAGAGCTGGGCGAGCAGGTCGCGGGTGCCGAGTTTGCGCAGGTAGAGCACGGTGGCCAGGACTCTGTCGGCGGTGGTCAGCTTGTCCTTGGCGCCAGCGCCCCGGGCACGGATGCGCTGGCCTCCTCGCTGCCGGAGCCGTCCTTGCTCACGTAACTCATCCAATTTCCCGGTCAGTTGGCTGATGAGTTCGTCCAGCGCCGGTTCGGGCATGCCGGTCAGCTCCGGGTTGCGCAGACACCCGGTGCAGGGCTGTGGGGACGGGTCACCGGCCGGTGGTGGGGTCGTGGCTGCACTGGTGGTGTCGCGAGGTCGGGGGTGGAGGGTGTAGTTCCAGTCGCCGTGGAAACGATGTCGGTGCATGGGCAGAGCGTCGATGTCGCTGTCGGTGACCTTGATGCCGGTGTCGTAGGTGCCCGGGTCGAGTTCGGCGTGGACGGTCAGCCCGGTGCGGGTGGTGGTCGCCGCGATGCTGTTCACGATGACGTCGTGGCTGGTCAGCGGGCGGCCACGCCAGTTCATGGAGATGTGGGAGAACAGCCGGTGCTCGATCTTGTTCCACTTCGAAGTGCCCGGCGGCATGTGGCAGACCGTGATGTCCAAGTGTGTCTCGGCAGCCAGGGCGGCGAGTTCGGTCTTCCAGGCGCGGGTGCGGTAGCCGTTGGACCCGCCCGCGTCCGCGGTGATCAGCAGACGGGTGGCGGCCGGGTAGTCGTGCCGGCCCCGGGCCTGCCACCAGCGGCGGATGGAGGCGACGGCGAACGCGGCGGTGTCGTGATCAGTGCCCACGGTGACCCAGCCGGTGTTCGCGGCGATGTCATAGATCCCGTAGGGGATCGCCTTGCCCGGTCCCTGCCGGTCCGGGAAGTCGTGCGTCTTGACCAGGGCCGGCTCACCGGCCGGCCGCCACTGGCGGCCCGCGTTCTTGTAGTCGCCGACGAGTTCCTTCTTCTTCGTGTCCACGCTGATCACCGGCTGGCCGGCGCCCATGTGTCCTCTGGCCTGCTCGTTGATGTAGCGGAACTGGGCGTCGCGGTCCGGGTGCTGCCTGCCCTCGATGGTCTTGGCGCCGGCCTGCAGGCTGAAGCCCTCCTCACGCAGCAGGTCCCCGACCGTGTCCGCGCTCACCCGGTGCCCCTGACCGGTGAGCTCGGCCGCGAGGTTTCTGGTCGACTTCACCGTCCAGCGCAGCGGCGACATCGGATCACCCCGTTCGTCGGGTTCCACCAGGGCCAGCAGCGCGGGCCGCAGCCCCGGATCAAGATCCGCGGACCTCTTCCGGCCACCACCGGGCCTGCGCACTCGGCCCAGGGGTTCCTCGCCGGTCTCCAGCTCGTCCACGCCCTTGCGGACCGTCGTCTCGCTGACCTGGGCCGCCCGCGCGACCGCCCGGATACCGCCGTGGCCCAGGATCCGGGCTTCGGCCCCCATCATCAGCCGCCGCTGTCGCTCGTCGAGGTGCGGGAACAACACCTCGAACCTCACAGTGAGTTGGCTGCGAACCTCGTCAGAGACGCTCATACCACAACAACGAGCCGCATCACGGGAAGCAACACCTTGATTCTCTGCGAGCCCTTAGGCCGGTGGGTGGGTCGTCAAGGAGGCGAACAGCAGGACGGGACCTCGGGTAAGTCTCTTGGTGTCGAGCCAGGGCGAGTAACCCGGAGGTCCCGTTGTTACCGAAGTCTGCCAGCGTCTCGTCGGTACTGACAGGCCCCGACGTGTACGCACCGGGCCATGTCGGTGAGCTGACCCAGATCATCGATCCCGTCCTCGTTGATGCGGTCATCGAGGAAACCACCGCGAGGGAACAACGGCTGCGTCTGCTCCCGGCGCGAGTCGTGGTGTACTTCGTCCTCGCCCTAGCCTTCTTCGAACGCTCCTCCTACCAGGGCGTCTGGGGCAAACTCACCGCGGGCCTCGGCAACACCGTCGTGGCTCATCCGTGCGCGTCGTCTCTGTCACGGGCTCGCCGCCGGCTGGGCGTTGCCCCGCTGCGTGCCCTGTTCACCGTTCTGGCCGGGCCAGTGGCCACCCCTGCCCAGACCTGCGCCTTCTACCGCGGGCGGCGCGTGGTCGCCATCGACGGCACCACGCTGAACGCCCCCGACGAGCCCGCTATGACCTGGCACTATCCCAAACACATCGGCCCCGTGCGCGAGTTCGGCTACCCGATCGTGCGTCTGGTGACCCTGGTCGAATGCGGCATCCGCGCCCTGGTCGACGCCGTCTTCGGCCCGGACCACACGGGGGAGATCTCCTACGCCCACCGCCTGCTGGACAGCCTGGACGCCTCGATGCTGCTGCTGGCCGACGCCTACTACGACGCCGTCGGCTTCCTGACCGCGGTCTCCGACACTGGCACGGCCTTCCTGCTGGGCTCCACACGCAAACGCCGCCCAACCGTCCGACATCCACTGTCGGACGGCTCCTACCGAACCTTCATCCAGTCCAACAACTACCGGGCAGGCCGCGGCTACGGGCAGCGTCTGGAAGTCAGGGTGATCGAGGCGTGGGTGACCGTCACTCTCGCCGACGGGACCCGGCGCACCGAGTTGTGGCGCCTGCTCACCACACTCCTGGACGCCGAACGCCATCCGACGGCGGAACTGATCGAGCTCTACCACCGGCGGTGGCAGGCGGAGACCTGCTACTTCTCACTGAAGTCCACCATCCTCGACGGACACATCCTGCGTTCACGGACGGTTCCCGGCCTGGAGCAAGAGATCTACGCTTTGCTGACCGTCTACCAGGCGTTGATCCGGATGGCCGGCGACCTCACCACTGCGCATCCTCGGTTGTCTCCCCGGCAGGTGAGCTTCACGGTCCTGCTGCAGGCTGCCGCCGACCAGATCGTCGCCGGGAACGGCATCACCGCGAGGGAGCCGGTGACGCTGGTCGGCGCGATCGGCCATGCCGTTCTGGAGAACCTGATCCCACAGCAACGACGGTGGCGGGTGAAGTCACGGATGTTGAAGAGGTACAGCAAATACCCCTTCAACCGGAAACGGCACCCCCGGAAGGCCCAGAAATATACCCTCCACACACAAGTGATCCCTGACGGATGGGCCCCTTGACATCAGCGTCCCCCGCCAAAGGCAACGGTGTTGACACCAAGTCAATCGGCCGATCCCGTAAAAGGCTGACCGCGCACATCCCCCTCTGACCGGATCAGGGCGGGGCAGACCGGCGGCCCCGCCCGGAAGCGGAGCAGACGGCCATGACGCTCCACGGCACCTGCAGTTCCGCAACTCACCCCTCCCGGCTTGCGCCGTCGTGGCCGCCGTCGGTGAGGTGCAGCACCTCCACAGCCCCATCCGGAAAGCAAATCCGGACACTTCCCTCCGACGACAACACCGCACGCACACCGGCGGCGCGCAGAACGTGCTGGTCCCACGGGACGGCGGGATCCGCCGTCAGCACGACCAGGGTGGCGAGGACGAGGGCGCCGCCCGGGTGCGCGGGGAGGGTGAGGACCGGAGTGGCCGAGTGGCGGCCGTAGGCATTGTGACCGACGGCGTGGACGACCGAGCCGTGGACCGGATCGGAGGCATGATCCCAGCCGAGAAGGCCGAGCACCGCCGAGGTGAGACCGTCACGTCGACACACACCTGCCCAATCGGGACCGACCGCTGCGGCGGGGGCTTCGTTGTCGTCGGCGACGGCCCAGCCACCTTCCTGCACAGCGGTCCCGACCGGCGCCTCGACACGGTGGACACGGACTTCCCACGGCCCTCGCACCACGCTCCAGGAGGCGATGCGCCCCACGTGCTTCTGCTCATCGGCCATCGTGGGGCTGTGCCAGGAAGACGCCTGCCCGGTCGCGACCCGGAGTGGGTGGATCCGGCCCCTGAGCGACGCGCCGCCCGGGCCCAGAAGCGTGATGTGGTTGTCCGGCCCGGCCGGGAGACCCGGACCGGGGGTTTCCGGCGCGGTCACGCTGGAGTAGGCGAACTTCGCGTAGTGCGGGCTGTCCTCGACCGGCACGGGAGGCGGGGGCAGCCGGTCGCTGCCGTGGTTGACCAGGCGCACGATGCCGTCGGCGGCTGTGGAGTGCAGCAGCCAGCCCGGCGCGGGCAGAGCCAGGCTACGGTCCGCCGTGTCGACAGGTCCGTGCTCCTCCACGTCCGTCCACACGGGATGCTCGGCGGGCAGCAGCAGCCCGAGGAACGCCTTGCTCGCCCAGTACGGAGATGCCGGCCCCGAGTAGGCCTGTGTGACGGGGAGGAACGGACCGTGCCAGCCCAGACTCAGCAGCCCATCGGGGCCGGGCACCCCATGGTCGGTGAAGTACTTGAGCGCCCCGGAGGCCAGCCGGCGGGTCAGACCGGGCCGCAGGGGAGAGGCACCGGCGAGAGCACCGGCCCACAACGGGGCGGCGGTGGCGTAGCGATAGGTCAGGGAACGCCCCTGATGCACGGGCGCCCCGTCGGAGCCGAAAAAGTACTGGTGGTGCTCGAGGAACGCGCCGAGCCGACGGTGATGGGTGGCCACCACGGCGGGATCGGCCCGGGGCCCCGCGATGCGGGACCAGAACACGGGGTACAGGTGCAGGGCCAAGGCGTTGTAGTAGTCGAACTTCCTGCCGTCGCCGTCCGTGTACCAGCCCTGGCCGCGATACCAGTCGTCCAGACGGGCCAGACCCGCCTCGATCTCGGCCGGATCGTGCGCGGCACCCACCGACCTCAAAAACTCCTCGACGATGACCTGGAACAGCCGCCAGTTGGAGTCGTTCGGTGTCGCGCCCACGAACCCGCCGAGCCAGTCGGCGACACGCTGGCGGACGGCGTCGGGCAGCCGATCCCACAGCCAGGGCCGGGTCTCGTGCAGGGCGATGGCCACGGACGCCGCTTCAACCATGGGCTGGCCACGGTCCTCGATCGGCGGCCAGTGCTCCGGGTGGTGCGGATCGGTACCGGCGGCCAGGCCGGCCGCGTAGCGGTCGACGAGATCGCCGATCACCGTGCTGCCCGGCGTGTCCGCGCCGCCGGCGCCCGCGATGCGGAACGCCGCCAGCAGGAAGGACCGGGCGTACCCCTCCAGACCGTCGGACCAGGCCCCGGCGTGACCGGTGCGCCCGGGGAGCCGGTACTGGGCCAGACCCGGTGTCGCGTACGGCACGAGAGCCGTCAGCAGCCGGTCGGCCATGCCCTCCCAGTGGGCCCGCGTGTACCCCGTGACGGGGGACAGGCTCAGGTCGGGGGGCGGCAGGTGACTGAGGGAGACCGAAGAGTACGACGCTGTCATTCCGGGACGGATCCTCCTGTAGGGAAACTGGCGCGCCAGGCGGAAGGCGGGCCCACACTGTCGCGAATGACGATGTGGGTACCCAGCACGTGAGACGTGCCGGTGCTCTCGTCCGTGTCCCGGAACGCGAGCCGGACCGCCTCCCGGCCCAACGCCTGGGCGGGAGTGCGTACCGTGGTCAGCGGCGGGTTGAGATCCATGGCAGCGGGGATGTCGTTGTAGCCGACCACGGAGATGTCCTTCGGCACGTGGAGCCCGGCGTCGGCGATGGCGCGCAGGGCTCCCCCGGCAACCACGTCGTCACCGGCGAAGACGGCGGTGAACTCCCGTTCGGAGGCGAGCAGGACGGCCATGGCCATGTATCCGGCGGCCCGGCCCAGCCCGCAGTTGACGACGTGCGCGGCCTCGGCCGGCAGCCCGTGCGCGGCCAGAGCCGCGTGGTAGCCGGCCACCCGGTCATCCACGGCGGTGTTGCCCGGCAGACCGCCGAGGAACACGATGTCGCGGTGGCCCGCCGACAACAGGTGACTGGTGATGGCCCGGGCCCCGGCCTCGTTGTCGAAGACGACCACCGAGGCCGGCAGCCGCAGATCCGGGGAACGGCGCCCGCACAGGACCAGGCGGGCCCCGGCGACGTCCAGCGCATGGGCGTAACGGGTCACCCGCTCACGGTAGGCATCGTCCTCGACGACACCCCCGACGAGGATGACGACGCTCGCTCCCTCCTCGCGCATCAGCTGGACGAAGTCCATCTCCCGCTGCGGGTCCCCGCCCGTCGCGCCCACCAGGCACAGCCAGCCGTTGGAGGCCGCCTCCGCCTCGACGCCCTCGGCGACCTGGGCGTAGAAGGGGCTGGTGAGCTGGCGCAGGACGACGGCGACCATCTTGCGGCCGCCACCGACCAGCGCCCGGGCATGAGCGTTCGCCACATAGTCCAGGGCGCGCGCCGCCCGCAGTACCCGGGTGCGGGTGGACGGCGGCGTCGGGTACTTGCCGCTCAGCACTCGGGAGACGGTGGCGACGGACACCCCTGCCCGCTCCGCCACGTCACGTATGGTGACCCGTCTCCTTGCCGCCATGCCCGTCCTCGTTTCCTCGTAGCTGTTCTCGTCCGGCGCCGTATCAACTGTTCGCCGCGTACTCCTCGGCGTACTCCTCGGCGATCTTGTCGCCGCCGCGCGACCTCCACTGCTTGGCGGCCTCGTCGAACTTCGACAACGACGAGCGCCCTGCGATCACAGACGTGACCGTGTCGTTGACCAGCGCGGAGAGAGTCGCCGCTTGCGCGGTGTTGGTGGGCGACTGGAGTCCGAAGGAGGCGTCGCGGATCGCGACGGGCACTACCTTCTGCTGCCAGGAGTGCAGTGCGCGTACGGCGTCCGGCATCCCCGGCACGAACAGCACCTGCGGGCCCTCGGCCAGGTAGCGGAAGGGCAGGTTGGTGATGTTCTCTACCTCGCCGAGCTTGGTGTACTGCGGGGAGCCGTCCTTGCCGCGGGTGAAGTGGGTGCCCTCCAAGCCGTAGTGGACGAGCTCCCACTCCTTCGTGCCGAACGGGGCGGCCAGGTAGTCGAGAATGCGCAGCAGAAGCTCGATGCGCTCCTTCTTGGCCTTCTTGAGGATGGTGTAGCCGAACGCGCGCCGGGCGGCGACGATCCCGCCGGGAGTGCCGTCCACGCTGTACGGGAGGGCGGTCACCGGGGTGAGGAGACCCTTGGAATCGGGGTACAGGGTCTGGTAGGCGCCGAATCCGTTCTGCTGGGACGCCACAGTCCCGTTGAGGAACAGGGTGTTGAGGTCCGGAGTGGACAGCGATGTGGCGTCGGGGTGGTAGGAACCGTCCTTGCGCAGCTGCGACTGGAAGGCGATCGCCGCCTTGAAACGTTCGTCGAGAATCCCGGCGTGAAAGGTGCCGTCCTTGTCCACGCGCCACCCCTGGGGGGCGTTGTGCGCGGCGGTGTGTACCGCGTTGCCGAACAGCGAGCCGACCGCGGCACCCAGCGCGTACGTCTTGCCCTGCGTGGCCTGCTTCGCCACGGCGGCGAAGTCCTCGGCGCTCCAGCTGTCCTTCATGCCGGCGTCGGCGAACTTCTGCTGGTTGAGATACAGGGTCGACCCGGGCAGCGGTCGCTCGAGCGGGATGCCGTAGATTTTCCCGCCGATGCGGCCCATGTCCCGCCAGGCATGCGTGGGAATGCCGGCCAGATTGGGGTAGTCCTTGACGGCGTCGCCGGACAGGAACGGGGTCAGGTCCTCGGCACGCCGCTGGATGAACTCCGCCTCGCGTGGCAGTTTGGCGCTGGCGAACAGATTGATGATGTCGGGCAGCGAGTCCTCGTCGCCGGCCATCACCGTGGCCATCTTCTGCGCGTAGTCACCCTGCGGGATGACCGTGAACTCGATCTTGACGCCGAGGGCCTTTTCGACCGCACGCCAGTACTGGTTCTCCGCCGACCCTTTGGGCGGCACACCGAAGGTGACCGACATGACCCGGATGGTGGAGCCGTCGCCCGGCGTGCGGGCGACCGACGTGGTCAGGTCGGCGGGGTAGGAGATGTAACCGGCCTGGACGCCCTGGTCGGTGGGCGCGAGGTCGGGCTTGGGTCCGGCGGCCGCCTGGTACGTCGGCCAGGGAGCCAGCTTCTTTCCGGCATTGGAGACATCTCCGCCTGATCCGGTGGAACAGGCGGTGAGCAGGCCCGGGACGGTGACGGCGGCGCCGCCCACGGCTATCGAGCGCAGCAGGGTGCGGCGGGAGAGGGTGGACATGGCTGAGGGACCTCTTTTCGGTGCGGCTCTGGGAAAGGCTGTGGGCGGGGACGGCGGCGGGATCAGCTCTTGATGGCGCCGGTGAGTACGCCCTTGGTGAAGTACTTCTGGAGGAAGGGGTAGACGAGCAGGATGGGCACGGTGGCGATGACCAGGACCGCCATCTGGATGGTCTGCGGCGCGTTGACGCTGGCCTCGCCTGTGGTGGTGTCGGTCAGCCCGACACCGGCCACGACGTAGGTGCGCAGTACCTGCTGGAGCGGCCAGTGATCGCTCTCCATGAAGAGCGAGGCGTAGAACCAGGAGTTCCAGTACGCCACGGCGTAGAACAGGCCCACCACCGCCAGAGCTGCCTTCGACAGCGGCAGCACGATGGACCACAGCACCCGCAGGTCGCTCGCCCCGTCCAGCTTGGCCGCCTCGAACAGCTCCTCGGGGATGCTCTGGAAGAAGCCGCGCAGCACCACCAGGTTGAAGACGTTGATCAGCACCGGGAGGATCAGCGAGGCGTAGGAGTCGAGCAGTCCCAGTTCCTTCACCAGCAGGAAGTTCGGGATCATGCCGGGCGGAAAGAGGAACGTGAACAGGATGAGCAGCAGCACGGGCTTGCCGCCCAGCACGCCGGGCCGGGACAGCGAGTAGGCCAGCGTCACCGTGCAGGCGAGGCTGAGCAGCGTGCCCACCACGGTCACCCCGGCACTGACCCCGAGCGCGTGTGTGACGATCCCGCCGTCGAAGATGTCACGGTACGCCTGGAGCGTCGGTTCGCCGGGCCACAGCACCCAGCCTCCGTTGGCGACGACCTCGCGCTGGGAGGCGAGCGAGGTGGACAGGATGACGAGAAAGGGGACGCAGACCAGAGCCACGACGACCAGCAGAGCCAGCACCTTGGCCACCTGGGTCACGGGCTTGGGCTTCTCCAGCCAGCCAGGACGGACTTGAGTGCTCACTTGTAGACCCCCTGCTCACCCAGACGGTGCGCGACCTTGTTGGCGGCGTAGATCAAAAGTGCGCCGATGACGCCCTTGAACAGGCCGGCCGCCGTGGCGAATCCGTAGTCACCCGAGACGATGCCCTGGTAATAGACGAAGGTGTCGATGATCTCGGCGGCCTCCGGGCCGACCGCGTCGCGCTGGAGCAGCATCTGCTCGAAGCCGACCGAGAGGATGTCGCCGAGCCGCATGATGAGCAGCAGGATCACGACCGGCCGGATGGCAGGCAGGGTGACGTGCCAGAAGCGCCGCCAGGGGCCCGCGCCGTCGATCGCGGCGGCCTCGTACTGCTGCTCGTCGACCTGGGAGAGGGCGGCGAGGAAGATGATCGTCCCCCAGCCTGCGTCCTTCCAGATGACCTGGGCGACGACGAGCGGTTTGAAGGCGTCGGGGTTGCCGATGATGTCGACCGTGTGCAACCCGGCCTCGCCGAGGTAGCTGTTGAGCATGCCTGTGTCACCGAGAACCTGCTGGAAGAGGGCGACGACGATCACCCACGAGATGAAGTGCGGCAGGTAGGCCACCGACTGCACGAAGCGGCGGACCGTCGACCAGGTGAGGCTGTGCAGCAGCAGGGCCAGAGCGAGCGGCACGGGGAAGTAGAACACCAGTTGCAGGACCGCGATCCACAAAGTGTTCAGCACCGCGTCCCAGAAGGCCCCGGCATCCTGGAACATCCGCGTGAAGTTGTCGAGTCCCACCCAGGGGCTGGCCCAGAGGCCGTCGAACGGTACGTACTCCTTGAAGGCGATGACGTTGCCGGCCAGTGCCCCGTAGTGGAAGACCAGGAAGTACAGAAGCCCGGGCACCATGAGAAGGAACAACGACCAGCCGCCGCGCCGGTGTGAGCGCTTTCGGTCTGGATGAGTGCCCGGCTTGAAACGGGGGGGTTGGCGAACCGCCTCCTTGCCGGAGCGGTCACGCAACAGCGCCGCCACAATGCCTCCTCGCCGTTGGGGGATCAGTGCGGTGGAAGCTAAAACGCTTTCATGCCACAGGTCAACACTTCTGACAAAATCTGATGCGTGTCTGAAGCAAAATGAAGCGTTTGTGGTTCGATCGGAAGGCTGCCCTCCGGTCGTGGCCGGGCCGCGCACACCCGTCACGGGTGACTGACCCGGCGCGTCCGTCGTGGTGGGGATTCCCTTCTGAAAACCTTTTCGAAGCCGTACGGACCCCGTCACGGGCGCACCGGCCGACTTCTTCTACGAGCTCCAACCGGCGTGGTGGCCGGCATCGCCAGGGCTGGTCCCCCTGGGAGCGCACATTGATGTTTGCGTTATGTATTGACTCACTTCGGAGGCGAGCGCAGCATCATGAAGCAAGTTGAAAGACGATGAGTCCATCGATACCCCACACGGATGACTCAGGGAGCCGCAATGAAACACAGGCACCACAAGAGAGACGCGAGGCTGCGGTCGGCGCTCGTCGGAGCGTCGGTCCTGGCGATGAGCGCGGCGCTCATCGCTGGGTTCGGTCCGACGGGTTCGGCCTCGCCATCGGCTGCTGGGGCGAAGCCCCGAGCACTCGCCTCGGCCACCACCTCCCGGGTGATGGAAGACCTCGGCCGGGGTGTCGTTGCCGTCCGGGCCGGCGGCACGGATGTCCTGGTCTCCTGGCGTCTGCTGGCGCTCGACCCGACCGGCATCGGCTTCAACGTCTACCGCTCCGCCGACGGCGGCGCCTACCGGAAAATCAACGACGAACCCGTGACGGGTAAATCCAACCTCATGGACGGCGAGGCAGATCTGGCGGTGGACAACAGTTACCGCATCCGGCCGGTCGTCGACGGCAGGGAACAGGTGCCCAGTGCGGCCTTCACGCTGTCAGCCGGCGCGGCGGACGAACCTGTGGTCCGCGTGCCCCTCGAAAGCGGCGGCCCGGTGAAGTTCGTCTGGGTCGGCGACCTCGACGGCGACGGTGAGTACGACTACGTCCTGGACCGGCAGACGTCCCCACAGACGCTGGAGGCCTACCGCAGGGACGGCACCCGCCTGTGGTCGGTGAACATGGGCCCCAACAGCGTCAACCAGAACAACATCGAAGGCGGGTCGGCCACCGTCGACGTCGGCAACTGGGACGGCGTGACGGTCTACGACTTCGACAGCGACGGCATTGCTGAGATCGCCGTGCGGATCGCCGACGGTGTCACCTTCGGCGACGGTGAGACCTTCACAGCCGAGGACGACGCACACCAGTTCATCACCATGCTCGACGGCAGAACAGGCGCCGCCCGCGCAATCGCTCCGGTACCGGACGACTACATCGCCGACGGGCCGATGTACGCCCGCTTCGGTGTGGGCTACCTCGACGGCGTCCGTCCCAGCCTGGTCGCCTTCATGAAGAACCGGATCGGCTCCGGCGACTTCAACTGCATGATCACCGCCTGGCGGTTCGACGGGAAGGGCTTGAACCGTCAGTGGACCTGGAAGCGGGGGGACACCAACGCCCCTGACGGCCACAACACCCGCATCGTCGATATCGACGGCAACGGCACCGACGAGATCGCGGAGATCGGTTTCGTCCTCGACGGCGACGGGAGCTTGCGTTACTCGATGGCGAGCCAGGGCATCGTCCACGGTGACCGCTTCCAGATCGCGGACATCGATCCAACGCGTCCCGGCCTTGAAGGCTATGGCGTCCAGCAGAGCAATCCCAGTGGACTGCGCGAGTACTACTACGACGCCGCCACCGGCAAGCTGATCTGGCAGCACACAGAGGAGGGAACCGCGGACGTGGGGCGGGGCGAGGCCGCCGACGTCGATCCGCGGTATCCCGGGATGGAGGTGTGGTCCTTCTCCGGCGTCTACAACGCTTCCACCAACACACTCACCCAGACCGAACCGGCCCTGAGCCCCTGGCCGCAGCTGAGCCTGTGGTGGGACGACGACCTCGGCAGGGAGTTGCTCAACAACGGCAAGCTGGAGAAGTGGGACCCGGAGAACCCGACGACGAGCGGCCGTCTTCCGAGGATTCTCTCGACCTGGAACCACGGGGCGGTCGACGCCTCACAGGGAGTCAACCCCACCATGGTCGGCGACATCCTTGGCGACTGGCGCGAAGAGGCCGTGTACACCAACGCCGACTACGACGAGCTGATCATCTTCACGACGAACCGGCCGACCGGGACCGGGCTCTACACCCTGGCGCACAACCCCGAGTACCGGAACTCGATGACCGTGAAGGGATACCTGCAGGACACCCATGTGGACTACTACCTCGGCCACGGCATGACGCGGCCCCCTCGACCGAACATCACCTACGTCGGCGGCTGACGAACTTTCCCAACTCAGCCAAAGCGCAGGGGACTCACCCCTGAACGGCCTGTTGCCACCCCACTTGGCTTACTGTTACTTTCCAATCGGAAGATTCAAGAAAACCGATGGGTTGTAACCGTGACAGGCAAACCAGTCGGCACCGACCGGGCAGCCGGGTCGGTGACAGGCCCCCGGGTGAACCACCGAGTCGATCCGCCCGGCATCGACACCCCGCACCCCACTTCTCCTGGCAACTGTCCTTGCCGCAGCGAGACGCTCAGCAGAGCGCCTACCGAATCCAGGCCTCCAGCGCGACCCCCACCACCCCGGCTGCCGGTACTTCTTCCTGCAACCGCATCTCGAATCCACCAGACGCATCACCCATGTGGCGGCGCATCACGAGTCCTCCTGTAGCCGCCTCGAGAGCGAGCGACGCATCGTTGGCCCCACGCTCTCCCACCGCGTCATGGAGCCCGCGAATACGACAGCCTCCCTGCGAAGCCCGGCCCTCGACGTCTCGCCCGTCACCGAGGACCGGGTGCCGCTCGCCGGGGCCGAGGGTGTGAGCTGACTGGACTCGGCGACTGGGTCCGCGTCCTTCCGGCTGGCGTCCGGCCCCCACCACATCACCAGCATTCTCCACTGAAGCACTTCAGAGACCAGGAGTCGCACCGCCATGCATCACCCGCCCCGGTCCGCCTCCCCGGCCGACAGCCCCCCGGCGTCCACCGGCACGGTCGTGATCGCCGCGACGGACACCGCCGACATCATCCACAACGTCGGCACCAGCACCATCACCGTCCACCCGGACGTCACCGCACCCCAGCTTCTCGCCTGCCTGGTCGCAGCGGACGGATCCCGGCAGCGGCACACCATCATCGACGCGGCCGGCACGGCCAGGCCCCACGGACCTGTCGCAGCCGGCGACCGGCTCGTCGTCGCCGCCGAGGACGACCGCACCCAAGGCTGCTACAGGCTGGCGGTATACGACACGGCCGCTCGCGCACGCGACGGTGACTACTGGGACCACGCGCTCTACGAGCAGGTGGACCGAACCGTCAACCGCCACACCCCGGTGTTCCCGGACCGCCGCTACGACATCACCGCGCCCGCCTACCGCGCCAGGATCCGTCGTGCCACCGAGACGTACGCCGTGGGCAACGAGGCCGGTGACCCGGCGGCCAAGGACTCGCCCCTGCTCTTCCGTTCCCGTGAGGTCTGGTTCTACGGCGACGCCCTGGACGCGGCGATCCGGGACTGCCACGCGGCGGGCGGCGGTATCGTCGTCGTTCCCGCGCAGGAGTCGCAGAACGAGGACGGCGCGTACTACACCGGCGCCATCCGACTGCTCAGCGGCGTGAACCTGAGGGTCGAGACCGGTGCCGTCGTGAAATTCATGCGCACACCGAGCAACGCGTACTACCCCGTTGTCCTCACCAGTTTCGAGGGCACCGACCTCTACAGCTTCTCGCCGCTGGTCTACGCCCTGGGTCAGCACGACATCGCGGTCACCGGCGGCGGCACCCTGGACGGCCAGGAGGACATGTGGAACTGGCGTCCCTGGAAGAAGGGCTACTGGGGCGAACGCTGGGCAGACGACAAAGACCCTGCTGGGTCGTTCGGACAGCAGGGCGTCATCAACCGTATGAACCGCGACGACCTGCCCGTCGAAGAACGCGTTTTCAGCGACGACGGGCAACTGCCCGAACACATCCCCGTGATCGAGGACGGAGCCGTGCGCCTGGTTCCTCCGCCGGCCGGCGCCCGCGCCATGAGGTCCGCTTTCCGGCCGTCGTTCATCCAGCCCAACCACTGCTCGAACGTCCTGATCGAAGGCATCCGGATCCGCAACCCTCCCTTCTGGACCATTCACCCGCTGAACTCCATGCACGTGCTCATCCGGGACGTCGACATCCACAGCGACAAGACGACCGGCTTCGAGGAGTGGTGGAACAACGACGACGGCATCGATCCGGAGTCCTGCCGTGACGTCGTGCTGGAGCGCAACAAGGTGACGGTCAGCGACGACGGCGTGGCGGTGAAGTCCGGCCGCAACACCAACGGCCGCAGACACCGCGAGCCCAGCCGGAGCATCATCATCCGCGACTCCGTGTACCGCAACGACGGCGGATGGTCGGCCGCCGTCTCCCTGGGCAGCGAGGCGTCCGGCGGCATCCATGACGTCTTCCTGCACGACCTGACCTTCGAAGGCCCCGGACTCGCCATGGGCATCAAGATCAAGACCAACGCGGCACGCGGCGGCGTCATCGAAAAGCTCTATGTGCGTGACTGCGTGCTGCAGCGGACACCGGCCCCGTACGGCCTGATCGAATTCAACGTGGACTACGAGGAGACGGCCCCTCACCCGCACACGGACGTCTTCGACCCCCTCGTACGCCATGTCTACCTGGACAACGTCAACACGGCGCATCCTTTGAACCGTGGCAGGACCACCTTCTCGTTCGCCACCTCGGCAGCGCGGTCGCCCGTGCGCGGGGTGCACTACCGCAACTCGGTATTCCACTCATCGGGCACCCTCGCGGACGGGTTCGCCCGCAACAAGAACATCGCGGACTTCGCCGTGGAGAACGTCACCTACATCGACCCGCGGACGAGCGCCGTCACCCGCTACGACACCGTCCCGCTCGACCTGCTGGACCTCACCGAGGCCGTCACCGACTCCGGAGACCGCATCCGCCTGGCACCGGCCGGCCTGGGAACGTCAGCGGTGACCGGGCTACCCGTCCCGACCTTCACACTCACCGGCCGCCTCGACCTCTCGTCCTGTCCTGCGTTCCCCCGCACCGGCCACGTCCGTCTCTTCGTCGACCGTGACACCGCTCCTGTCCCCGTCCAGATGGACCAGTCCGGAATCTTCGTGAGCGGCCCGGTCGAACTGGGCCATGAGCCCTACTGGTACCGGGACCGCCATTACCTCGCCGTCAACCTGTACGACGGCATCAGCATCAACACGGTGGTGTACCACGTGACCGTGCCGAAGACGGCCATCTCCTAAACGGCCCTTCCTGACGGCCTTGCGGTGCAGGAGCGCACTCACACCCTGCACCGCAAGCCAGTCACGCACGCAGCAGCGCAGCCTCCTGGGTCACCGCGTGGCGCGGGGCCGTACCGGCCGCGACGCGCGCCAGTTCGTCCAGGAGCAGCCGGCCGATGGCCCTGCGTTCCGTCCCGACCGTGCCGGCGACATGCCCCGTCAGCATCACGTTCGGCAGCGTGTACAGCGCGGAGTCGGGCGCCGGCGGCTCCGCGGCCGTCACGTCGAGCACCGCGTACAGGTCCGGGCGCTCGGTGAGGACCTGAAGCATGGCGGGCTCGTCGATCACCGCACCGCGCGCGGTGTTGATGAGCGTGGCTCCGCTGGGGAGCAGCCGCAACAGCTCACCGGTGATCAGGCCCTCGGTCCCGCCGGGGATCAGAGGGGTGTGGATGCTGAGGACGAGGGAGCGGGCCACCAGATCGGGCAGCTCGCCGATCCGCTCGGTACCCGCGGCGCGGAAGACGTCGTCGTCCTGGTACGGGTCCCAGGCCAGCGTGCGCGTCCTCAGCCGGGTGAGGTGGCCCGCCACCTTCTGCGCGATCGATCCGAACGAGACCAGACCGACCGTCTGCCCGTTGACGCCGGGTACCTCCTTCAGCGGCGGCAGCGTCTGCTCCCTCGGGATCCGCTGCGCACGCCGGTGCACGTCCTTGAGGGCCAGGACGGTCTGGGCGTAGACGTACTCGGCGACCGGCGCGTTATTGGCCTCGGCCGCGGACACCATGGTCAGACGACGCTTCCAGCAAGCCTCGGTGGTCAGCCGACGGATCGAGCCGGCCCCGTACAGCACGGTGTGCAACGCGGGCAGCTCGACGAGTACTTCTTCCGTGAGCCGGGGGGCGCCCCAGGAGATGACGAGCACTTCCGCCTCCGAGCGCCGGGGATGCGACAGCAGTTCCGCGGTGTCCGTGCAGTGGGCGACGACGTCGCCGATGCCGGTCAGCTCCCGCCATTCCGCCGGACCGAACAACTCCCCGCGCACCGTCGGGTCGAGCAGGACTGCCACGCGTGGGCGAGGTGACGGCCGGTCATGGGACATACGTACTCCAGGTGGTTGATGAGCCGAAGCAGTTTGTGTTCACATTGAATCGCAACGCATCAAGTGCTCGCTAGTTTTGTTCAGACTATGGCTCGGCTATTCAGCTTGGTGTAAGCATGTCCGCGCAGCGGAAGTGTCCGGCAGGCGACGTCATGCAGCCGCAGCGCTTTCCCCATGCCCCGCTCCCCGGACGTTTCCCCCCGGTCGGTGTGACCCGGCCGTAGCCCTGTCCGCACCGGCACGACCGCCCACCTTCCCGATCTTTAAGGAGCTGTCCCGTGGTTCAGTTGAGTCGTCGCTCCATGATCGCGTCAGCCGCAGGCGGCACCGCGGCCCTCTGGGTCTCGGCCGGAGCCGCCTCCGCCGAGCAGCGATCCACTCCGTCGGCAGCCCCGCTCGACCTGACGGGCCACGACCCCGTGGCCCTGCGCTGGCTCGAAGGCGGCACCCCGGCCCAACTCGCCGGCGGCACCACATGGGGCGTGCCCTGGCCCAGAGGAGCCTTCGCCCCCGACCAGGAGTTCGCCCTCACCACGGCGTCGGGCGAGGCCGTGCCCGTCCAGACCTGGCCCACGGGCTGGTGGCCGGACGGCTCGGTCAAGTGGACGGCGCACGCGATCGGCGACGCCGCGCCTCGCGACGAGACCTACCGGCTCGCCGCCGGCACCCCCGCCCGGCCGAAGAACACCGTCAGCGTGCACGCCGGACGCGACGACATCACCGTGAGCACCGGTGTGATCGACGTGGTGTTCCCCCGCAGCGGGGACCGAGTCGTCAAGGCCATCTACCGGGGCAGTACCGTCATCGCCAAGGACGGCCGCCTGGTCGCCTCCCGCCAGGACCGGCCCAGCACGGAGGGCTCCCCGGTGATCAGGGCGGAGGCATTCACGGGCTTCGTCACCTCGGTGCGCGTCGAACAGGCCGGGCCGGTGCGCGCGGTGGTGAAGGTGGAGGGCAAGCACCGCAAGGGACGGCGCGCCTGGCTGCCCTTCGTCCTGCGGTTCTCCCTGTACGCCGGTTCGGACGCCCTGCGCGCGGTGCACAGTTTCGTCTTCGACGGCAACGCTGACAAGGACTTCATCAACGGACTCGGTGTTCAGTTCAAAGTCCCGATGCGGGGACAGCTGCACGACCGGCACATCCGCCTCGCGGGCGAGGGCGAGGGTGTTCTCGCCGAAGCGGTCCGCGGCATCTCGGGCCTGCGCCGCGACCCGGGAGCGGCGGTCCGCGCGGCCCAGCGCGAAGGCAAGGCGACGCCCGACACCAGCACCTGGGACTCCCGCGTCACCTCCCGCCTGCAGTACATCCCCGCCTTCGGCGACTACAGCCTGCGCCAGCTCAACGCACACGGCTTCGAGATCCACAAGCGCACCGGGGCCGGGCACTCGTGGATCCGGGTCGACGGCGGCAAGCGCGCCGAAGGGCTCGGTTATGTCGGCTCCCCGTCCGGAGGACTCGCCTTCGGCATGCGTAACTTCTGGCAGCTGCACCCCACCGAACTGGAGGTCTCGGGAGCGGCGGGCGACGAGGCCACGGCCACCGTCTGGATGTGGTCGCCCCGAGCGAACGCGATGGACCTGCGCTTCTACCACGACGGCATGGGCCAGGACACCTTCGCGGAACAGCTGGAGGGCCTGGAGATCACCTACGAGGACTACGAGCCAGGTTTCGGCTCTCCCCATGGGGTGGCCCGTACCACGGAGCTGACCTTCTGGGCGCTCGGCGCCACACCCACCTCCGCCGGCTTCAGCGACCTGGCCGCCGCCAATTCCACACCACCGCTCCTGATCAGCAGCCCGCAGCACAACCACGCGGCAGGCGTCTTCGGCTCCTGGGCCCCCGTGGACCGCTCAGCCCCGGCAAAGGCCGCCCTGGAGGACAAACTAGACGCCATGCACCGCTACCACCGGGAGCAGGTCGACCAGCGGTCCTGGTACGGCTTTTGGGACTACGGCGACATCATGCACAGCTACGACTCGACCCGGCACGCCTGGTCGTACGACGTCGGCGGCTACGCCTGGGACAACTCCGAGCTCTCCACGGACCTGTGGCTCTGGTACCACTACCTGCGCACCGGTGACGCCAAGGCGTTCCGCTTCGCCGAGGCGATGACCCGGCACACCGGCGAGGTCGACGTGTACCACCTCGGCAAGTACCAGGGCCTGGGCACCCGGCACGGCGTGATGCACTGGGGCGACAGCGCCAAACAGGTGCGCATCAGCAACGCCGGCTACCGCCGCTTCTACTACTTCCTCACCGCCGATGAACGCGTCGGGGACCTGTTGCACGACCTGGTCGACTCCGACCGGTCCTTCCTGGTCCTCGATCCGGGCCGCAAGGTCAACGGCAGCAACGGCGTCTTCGACCCCGATCCGAAGGCCCTGGGCGTGGGCACCACCACCGACTGGGGAGCACTCGCCATGGCCTGGCTCACCGAGTGGGAGCGGAACGGAAACCCGATCGCCCGCACCAAGCTCATCAATGGCGCGCGGAGCATTGCCGCACTGCCCAACGGATGGGCGCAGGGCGGCGCCATCACCTACAACCTCGCCGACGGAACCTTCACCGGTCCGAGCGAGAAGAAGGTGTACGTCGGATCCCTCGGCTCTGTCTTCGGCCTGATCGAGGTGATGACCGAGCTCAACGAGTTGATCGACGACGCAGACGTGAAGGCGCAGTGGGTGAACTTCTGCCGCCTGTACAACTCCACCAAGGCCCAACAACGCGAAGCCACCGGCTCGGACTGGGGCAACCTCAATCTGAAGCAGGCCTACTCCCGCGCCACCGCCTACGCGGCGACCCAGTTGAGGGACGAGACCCTGGCCAAGCGAGCCTGGACGGAACTGCGCACCGGCCACGCGGGCTACCCCGACAGCCACTCCTTCGCATCGACCCGCATCGAAGGCCCAGAAGTCCTCAACCCGGTCGACGAGGCACGGCTGTCCACCAACGCCAGCGCCCAGTTCGGACTGGCGGCCATACAGTGCCTCGCCCTGGTGGGAGACGAGATCTGACCGGCCGGACCACAGGGGGAGGACCTCACAGGGCTCTCCCCGCCGCGGCCCACCCCTTGAACGAAGCAGTTATCTTTGCTTTATAATGCTTAATAACTGTTCGCTGGAGGATCAATGGCCGACATGCTCGTTGCGGAGCGATACGAGCAGATCGTCAGGGAGCTGGGTGCCTTCGGCGGCCTGAAGGTCACCGAGCTCGCCGCGCGCCTGGGCGTGTCACGGGCGACGGTCAGGCGGGACCTTCTCGACCTGGAGAGCGCCGGCCGCGTGATCCGCGTTCGAGGCGGGGCCATGCTCGCGCCCCAGGAATCCGGATCCGTCTCCCGCCCCGCAGGAGTCGCGCCCGCCGCCTCGACAGCGGCGGCCGACGCCCGCCGCCCCGCTCCTGAACGGCCGTTGGGCCTTCTGGTGCCGTCCGCCACGTACTACTACCCGAGGGTGGTAGAAGGCGTCCAGGCAGTGGTCGGCGAACGCCAGGCGCGCGTGATCATCAGCCTGAGCGGCTACGGCGAAGCCAATGACGCCCAGGCGATCGAGGAACTGGTGGCGGCAGGCGCCGTGGGCCTGCTGATCGCCTCTCCCGGCGGACACTACCTCTCGCCACAGACATTCGACCTCCTCACGGCCAGTGGCCTGCCGTTCGTGCTCATCGAACGCCAGCCGGCCGATGTGTACGCGCCCTGCGAGTTCGTGGTGACCGATCACCGGCAGGGCGCCTACACGGCGGTCCGTCATCTGGCGGACCAAGGCCATGACGCGGTGGCGCTGTTCACCAACGGCAGCCCCACCGCCGATCTGATCCGGGAGGGCCACACCGCGGCCGTCGAGCGTCTGGCGTTGAAGCCCACCGCCCCAGTCCTCGACAGCGGCTATCCCACGCTCGGCTCCGAGCAGGCGGACCAGTACTACGGCCAGTTCCTCGACGCCTGCCAGGAGAGCGGTGTCCGGGCCGCGCTGGTGCACTCCGACCACGACGCCATCGAACTGATGCGCCGTATGAGGGCGCGCGGACTGCGCGCTCCGCATGATCTTGCGTTGATCGCCTACGACGACGAGATCGCCGCCCTGGCCGACGTGCCGCTGACGTCCGTCGCACCGCCCAAGCACGAAGTCGGCGCCCACGCGGCACGGCTACTCCTCGATCGCCTCGACGCTCCCGACGCGGTCCCGATTCGCCAGATGTTCCTCCAGCCCCGGCTTGTCGTCAGGGCTTCGAGTGGTACAGCCCGTTCATGAGCCGCATTAGCGCTCGTCGGCCACCTCGACCTCCAGGCCGGTGTCTCGGCACTCCTGAAGGACCCGCTCGTCCGCCGAACGGCCGGTGACGAGGACGTCCGCCTGGTCGAGCTGGCAGACGGGCGCCAGCTCCACACGCCCGATCTTGGAACCGTCGGCGACCACGACGGTCCGGGCCGAAGAGCGCATCATCAACTGCTTCATCTCGGCCTCGGGCAGATTGAGATTGGTGACACCCCTGCTCGGGTGCACGCCGTTGCACCCCAGGAACACGGTGTCGGCGTTGATCTGCCCCAGGATGCCGCCGGCCAGCGGGTTGATCAGGGAGTGCTGCAGTGGACGCAGGGTGCCGCCCGAGACGACGACCGTGTAGCGGGGAACGGCTTGCTCCAGCACCAGCGCATGCGACAGGCCGTTGGTGATCACGACGACGTCCCGCAGATCCGCGCGTGCGACGAGGGCTTCGGCCACCGCCAGAGTGGTCGTGCCCGCGTCGAGGATGACGCTCTCCCCGGGGCTGACCATCTGCGCGGCGAGAAGGCCGATGGCGGCCTTCTCCTCGCCCGCCGCGTCCAGGGCTTCCTCAAAGGTCGACTCGATGGTCCCGCCTGCACGGCTTGCGGGCAGACCGGTCCGGTGAGTCGCCAGGGCGCCCCCGCGCACGCGGTGCAGTCGCCCCTGCTTCTCCAGAGAGTCCAGGTCCGCGCGCACGGTGACCCGCGAGATGCCGAACGCTTCGGCCAGATCACCGATGTGGACGAAGCCGTGCTTCTCCACGGTGGCCGCGATACGCAGGCGCCGCTCCTCAGCGGGTACGCCCTCAGACTCCAACATCATGACCGCACACTGGCGCAGACTGTTCGCGCTTGTCAATTCGCAAGGAATGGGTGGAGATGAGGGATTACAGGCGATCTAACTTTTCAATAGTTTCTCTTTCTTTCTGATTGACAAGTCCTTGTGGTGCTGGCGACGATGCGACAAGCCGATGAAGGGGACTTCCGTATGACGAAGACGCTGCGCGCCGCAGTGACCGTGCCCGTCGCACAAGGCGAGGAATGGTGGGGAGGCGCCGCCGCCGACGGCCTGGCCATGCCCCTCCGGGCCGGCTACAGAGCGGACCTGCACGACCTGGAAGGCAACCAGGGAATGCCCCTGCTGCTGTCCACCCACGGCAGACACATCTGGTCCGACCGGCCGTTCACCGTAGAGGTCACCGAAGCATCCCTGAACCTGCACGCCGACCCGTCCGCCGGTGTGCTGCTGGACCAAGGCCACCGCGATCTCGCCGGCGCCTTCCGTTCACTGATGACGAGACACTTCCCGCCCCAGGGCGGCCTGCCCGATCCACTGCTCTTCACCGCCCCGCAGTACAACCTGTGGATCGAACTCCTCTTCAACCCCACCCAGCAGGGCGTCCTCGACTACGCCCAGGCCATCCTGGATCACGGGTTCCCTCCGGGCATCCTCATGATCGATGACCGGTGGCACGAGGAGTACGGGAACTGGACGTTCCACAGCGGGCGCTTCCCCGACCCCGCCGCGATGCTGAAGCAGCTCCACGACATGGGCTTCAAGACAATGCTGTGGATCATCCCCTACCTCACTCCCGACTCCGAAGTCTTCCGGGAACTGCGCCGGGACGGCCTGCTGCTGCATGACCGGCACGGCCGCCCGGCCATAGGAGAGTGGTGGAACGGCTTCGGCGCGGCCCTCGATCTGCTCAACCCGCACGCCCTGCGCTGGCTGAAGCGCAGGCTCGAAAAACTGCGAGGGCTCGGCGTCGACGGCTTCAAGTTCGACGGGGGAGAGCCGCGCTTCTACGCCGCACTGGGGTGCGCCGACCCGCACGCCTACACCGTCGCCTGGAACAGATTCGGGACGGGCTACCCGCTCAACGAGTTCCGTGACGCCTGGCTCGCCGCGAATCTTCCGCTCGCCCAGCGGCAGCGGGACAAAGGCCACCAGTGGAGCGGTCCCGACGGCCTCGCCGCCCTCGTACCCAACGCCCTGGCCCAGTCCCTGACCGGTCATGCCTACGTGTGCCCCGACATGATCGGGGGAGGGGAGTACCAGTCCTTCACCAGCAGAGGGTTCGACGCCGAACTGTTCGTCCGCTATGCCCAGGCGGCGGCGCTGTTCCCGATGATGCAGTTCTCCGCAGCCCCCTGGCGCCTGCTGTCCGAAGAGCATCTCGGCCTGTGCAGGGACGCGGCCACCCTGCACCACCGCATGGGGACGGAGATCCTCGACCTCGCCCGCCTCTCGTCCCGCACCGGGGAGCCCATCATCAGGCCCCTCGAGTACGACCATCCCGGGCACGGATACGCACAGGTCACCGACCAGTTCAAGCTCGGCCCCGACATCCTCGTCGCACCAGTCCTCACCGCAGGCGCCGTGCAGCGGACCGTCGTCCTCCCTCCCGGCCACTGGCGGGCCGACGACGGCGAGGAGTACGAGGGCCCCGACACCCTGGAGATCCACGCGCCGCTCACCCGGCTGCCGTGGTTCAGACGTACAGCGTGACGCAACGCAACCGAAGACCCCGTACACCGGCGACAACACACGAGACGAGGGCGACATGACCGAACAACCGGCGCCGCACGGCCAAAACCAGCAGCCGATCGACCGCCCCGCGTACGAGTACTCGCCCTGGCGCTTCTGGTCGGAGGCCACCGACGAGGAACGCGACCGGCAGACCGCACTCCAGGCCAGACTCACGACGCGAGCCGACTGCACCATCGAAGAGCAATGCTTCGTGTCCTCCCTCGCCTCCGTGCAGAACACGGACCTGCGCCTTGGCCGCGGCAGCTACATCGCAGCAGGGGCCTACCTCACCGATGCCCTGACCACCGGCAGCGAGTGCACCATCAACGCGTACACCGTGGTCCGGGGCCGGGTGACACTCGGCGACTCGGTCCGTATCGGCGCCCACACCTCCCTTCTCGGCTTCAACCACACGTACGCCGACCCCGACGTCGAAGTCCACCGGCAGCCGCTCACCAGCCAGGGAATCGAGATAGGCGACGACGTGTGGGTGGGATCGCACGCCGTGATCCTGGACGGGGTGCGTATCGGAGACCGCGCGGTGGTCGCCGCCGGCGCGGTCGTGACGAAGAACGTGCCGGCCGGCGCCGTCGTCGGCGGCAATCCGGCGCGGGTCCTCAAATGGCGCGTTCCCCCGACGCCGAGCGCCGGATCCGCACAGGCGGACGATCTGGCCGCTCTGACGGCCCGGTGGGCCGACACGGCCCGCCGACAGGCCGAGGAGATCCTCGACCGGTGCTTTGTTCCCTCACCCGACGGCGGCTTCTTCGTCGACACCCCACAGTCACCGCCGAGTGTGCGCGCTCAGTGCGACGCCATCGAGATCGCGAATCTCTTGTGGGACAGTGCCCCCGGCCAACTGCCCGTGGCGGCCCAGACCGAGCGGCTGAGGCAGTGGCAGGACCCGGTCACGGGAATGGTCGCGCCTCTCCTCGAGGACGGCACTCAACGGCAGCCCCGGCCAGGCCTGTTCGACCAGGAAGCCGCCTACCACGTGCTGAGCGTGGGCTACGCGCTCGACCTCCTGGGAAGTAGCTTCCGGCTGCCCGTCCGCGTGGTGGCCGAAGCCCACCCCGAGGAAATCATCGAAGGGCTGGCCCAGCAGCCGTGGGACGGCGGCGCGTGGGCGGCAGGACACTGGGTCGACGTACTCGGCACAGCAATCCACTGGAACCGGAGGCTGGGCGAACCAGGCCGGGCCGGGGCCACCGAGGCACTCTTCGGATGGCTGTCCACCCGTGCCGACCCGAGAACGGGCATGTGGGGTTCACCCCGGCACGAGGACGGGCTGCTACAGATCGTCAACGGCTTCTACCGGGCCTCCAGAGGTACCTTCGCCCAGTTCGGCCTGCCGCTGCCGTACCCGGAACGCGTCATCGACACCGTCCTTACCCACGCCCGTGACCCCCGCGTCGTCCGCCCCGACCGGCACAACGCATGCAACATCCTGGACATCGCCCACCCACTGTGGCTCACCCGGAGCACGGGCTACCGTGAGGCCGAAGTGACCGGCCTCGCTCGAGGGCTGCTGCGCGCAGCGCTCGGTCACTGGACGGACCACCAGGGCTTCGGCTTCCGCGCACCGGGCGGCGACACGCTGAGTCGTCCCTCCACCACACCCGGCTTGCAGGGTACGGAGATGTGGCTTGCGGTCATTTGGTACCTCGCCGATCTCGCGGGAGTCACAGAGGCATTGGGGTACAGACCGCGTGGCGTACACCGCCCGGAACCGGCGACTGTGCTCCCGTGACGGCGCGCAGGAGCGCTTGCCGCCACGGGACCGGTCAGCGTACGAAGTGCGCGGGCACGAGCCGCTGGCGGCGCAGCTCAGCGGTGACAAGGGACGCGAACTGCAGAGCGCCGTAGGACGACGTGTGGGTGTTGTCCCCGTTGACGTTCGTCAGGAAGAGGTCCTTGGACGCCTCGACGCCCAGGCGCTCGACGAGCTCCTTGCTCAGCTGGGTCAGGTCGATGAGCGGGACGTCCAGCTCCGCGGCCACGGCGCGCATCTCGACCGGCAGGTTGGCCGCCATGACGTGCAGGGCGACCGAGTTGAGCGTGCCGTCGGAGTTGAAGCGGCGGCGGACGATCGGTGTCACGAAGACCGGTTGGCCGCCCTTGGCGACGACCCGCTCGGCCATCGTGGTGAGGTTGGCGCGGTAGGTCTCCGCCGAGGTGCTCTTGTCGTTGTGCGCGAGCTGGATGAGAACGAGGTCGCCACGGCGGATACGGGACTCGACCGCGTCGAACAGCAGCGGATTGTCGAGAACGCTCTGGCTCGACTCACCGGAGTCCGCGTAGTTGGCGACGGCGACCCTGCCCCTGAGCAACTGCGGGAGCTCCTGACCCCATCCCGTGTACGGAGCTCCCGGCTGATCGCACACAGTCGAGTCCCCGACCAGCAGGATCTGCGGCGCCTGCCGGGCCGGGGTCACGTGCAAGCCGGCGAGCCGGGGAGCGGAACCGCCGAAGTGCAGGTCCAGCCCTGGGCTTCCCACGGCGCCCGTCGGTTCGGCCTCGGCCTCGCGGACGTTCACCGTGAAGGTCCGCAGCACGTGCTCACCGGCCGCGGTACCGGTCTCGGCGAGCATGGTGCGGCGGGCTTCCGCCGACACACTGGTGCTTCCCTCGGCGGTACCGCCCAGCAGCACGGACACCTGGTAGTTGCCGGGGGGCACGTCGAAGTGGCAGGTGATCGGAGTCGTTCCCGCGCAATTGTCCGGCAGACGCAGCGGCGCTCCGCCGTGGGCCTGGGCCGGCACGGCGAGTACACCTCCGAATGTGGTGAGCGCGGACACCACGGCCGCACACCCGAGTGCGCGGCGAACCCTTCTGCTGACTGCCATGTTCCCTGTCCCTTCGCGATATGACGGAAGGCTCTCCTCAGCGATGGCTGAGCCCGTCTACGAGACTGACGCGAGCTGAATCAACCGTCAATATCTGTGCATAGTTGAATCTCTTCAAAGCAAGTTGCATCAATATTGGCGGTCTTCCTTGTAGACTCGGACACCATGGCCCTCTTCGATCTCCCCCTTACCGAACTGCGCACGTACCAGAGCGCGTCAGCGATGCCCGACGACTTCGACGACTTCTGGGCTCAGACCTTGAAGGAGGCCCGTCGACACGACCTGAACCCTCGCTTCGCGCCGGTCGAGACCGGGCTGGAGACAGTGCGCGTCCTCGACGTGACGTTCAACGGCTTCGGTGGACACCCCGTCAAGGGCTGGCTCGCCCTGCCTGCCGCAGTGACCGAGCCGCTGCCCGCCGTCGTGCAGTTCATCGGCTACGGCGGAGGCCGGGGCCTGCCCCACACACACCTGCTGTGGGCCTCGACCGGACGTGCGCACTTCGTGATGGACACGCGAGGTCAGGGCACCAGGCCGACGAGTGTCGGCGACACGCCGGACCCGGCCGGGACGGGCCCTTCGGGGGCAGGGTTCATGACACGGGGCATCGAGGCGCCGGAGACCTACTTCTACCGGCGGGTCTTCACCGACGCAGTCAGGGCGGTGGAGGCCGCCCGAGCTCATCCGCTGACCCAGGAGACCCGCACCACCGTCCTGGGGACCAGCCAGGGAGGTGGCATAGCACTTGCCGTGGGCGGCCTGGTCCCCGACCTTGCAGCGGTCCTGCCCAACGTGCCCTTCCTGTGCGACTTTCCACGGGCGACGACACTCACCAACCGCCACCCCTACCGCGAGATCGGCGACTATCTGAGCGCACATCGCGGGAAGACCGGGCAGGTTCACACCACGCTGTCGTACTTCGACGGTGTTCACTTCGCCTCCCGCGCCACAGCCCCCACCCTGTTCAGCACTGCCCTGGAGGACCGCACCTGCCCCCCGTCCACGGTGTTCGCGGCCTACAACGCGTGGGCCCACCCGGACAAAGAGATCGAGGTGTACGACTTCAACGACCACGAGGGCGGCGGCCCGTACCACGACGCGGCAGCCATGAGGTGGCTCGCGGATCGCTGCTGACGCCATCGCGCGAGCCGATTCCCCGCCGAAGCACAGACCGGAGCCAGAAGAAGCAACCCTGCGGCACCAGCAGCCACACCGTCGACGGATCGCAGCCGTACGTCGCGCCGTCACGGCGCCCTCTCGGCATCGAGGCGCGCGACTCGGTGCGCTGGGCCCGCACCAGCAGACGGCGGAGTGATGCGACTGAGGACAGGAGGTGGCGGGCGCGGCCCGAAAGACGCCCGCCACCCTCGTTCCTGCTCCGGCCGCAGCTAGGCGCGGAGACGCCGGGCTCTACGCCTCGGTCACCCGTACATTGTCGAATCCCCATGTGGCGCCGGAGGCACCTACGCCCGCGTAGCCGTAGGGGGAGGTCGAGTCGTTGACGTCGATGACGGGGCTGGTCTCGTCATCGACGTAGACCTTGATGTTGCTGCCCTGGGTCACGACTCGCAGATGGTGTGACGTGCTCCAGTCCGTGGCGCGCGTGGCGGAGGCCAGAATCACCACGCTGGCTGCGCCGCGGCCGAGTTCGATCTTGCCGCTGTACTGCCAGTCGACGAAGTAGCCGCCCGTATTGATGGTGTCGCCCTGGGCGGGCTTCCTGAACAGAATGGCCGCCCAGTTCTGTCCGCTGCCGTCGTAGCTGATGTCCGCCTCGTAGGTGGCGTCCTGCCAGACCTTGCCGGTGATGGTGGACGCGTATCGCCAGGAGTTGCTGCCGCCGACGGTGGTTTGGTGGTAGATGCCGTTGCTGACCGACCAGGCACCGGTGCCGGCGGTCCAGTTGCCGGCGCCGCTGCTGAAGTCGTCGAAGAAGTTGCCGCCGGTGACCAGTTCCAGGGTCAGGTCGGTGCTGACGGTGCTCCCCTTTTGCACCGTGACGTCTTCGATGACGGCATCGGTGAAATTGGTCTTGCTCGCGGTCACCGTGTAGGAGTCGGCGAAGACGTTGTTGAAGACGAACGAGCCGTTGACGTCGGTGGTCGTGGTGTAGGTGCGCGACGCGGAGGCGATGCTCACGTCCACAGCGGCAAGGAGGCTGCCGTAGCTGGCCGTCACGGTGCCGGAGATGCTGCCGAGCTGGTCGGAGACCTCGAAGGCGAAGGGCTCGCTGGTCACACCGTTGAGGGTGGCGACAATGGTGCCCGTACCGACACTGCCTGGAGTGAGGATGCTGCCCGACAGGGTGGCGTGCGAGGATCCGGAGGCGATGCGCCAGCTGACGGTGGCGGCGTCGAGGCAGTGCGGATACGTTCGGGTGTCGGTGCCAGCGAGCAGCAGGTTCTCCAGGTCGTAGGAGTCACCGTTCTCGGCCACGAGCAGGGGCGCTCCGGAGATCTCGAGGGTCTCCAGCGTCGCGGAGGACGCGGCCACGGTCTGGCCCGGACGGTAGTAGCGCAGCCCCACGTCCACGGCCGGGTCGTCGAAGTGCGACGGGTCGATCGTGGTGCTCGAGGGGGTTTTGCCGACGCCGACCTGACCCATGGGGTGGTAGCCGCCCTGGGTGTAGTTCTGCATGGCGAAGCGCAGGCTGGGCACGTTGCCGGCAGGGTCGAGCACGGCCAGCTGGATGACGTAGGTCTTACGGTTCGCCACCGTGGTCGGCAGGGTGAACGTGCCGGTCTCGGTGTGTTCGGCCGGCGCGGTGGTGTATTCGGCGACGGCCTCGCTCCAGGTACCGTTTTTCTTCTTGTCGAAGGCGGGGTAGCCGCTGCCGGGCTGCCAGGCGGTGATGTCGGTGTTGGCGAACGTGTCGCTCCACACGATCTCGCCCGTGGCCGGGTTCTTGAGGCTGACCTGGACGGGCCAGTTGTAGTACATCGGCGCGGCGCCGGTGTTCTTCACGGTGAACGACACGTCGAACGGCACACCCGGGTCGATGCGCTTGGGGTAGCTGAACGACGAGATGACGTAGCGGTAGCCCAGCGCCTTCTGGATCTTCTCGGCACCAATGTCGATGGCGGCCTTGTTCGCGAGGTAGGCCTCACGGCCGCCTTCCGCATCGAAGGAGGTCCACCGCGAGCCGTAGCTGTAGTCGCCCACCCAGGTGTAGTAGACAGCGTGGGCCGAACGGGCCAGGTTCGCGGTGTTGTTGCAGTAGTCCTCGTCGCCGCAGGTCTCACGCGTGTTGACGCCATGAACCGCGAAGCCGTTGTAGTCATAAGCGGGTTCACCGCCGATGGGCTTGGAGTCCCAGTTGGGTGCGGTGATCAGGTCGCCGATGCTGTCGTTGTAGTGGCCGAACTGGCTGTAGTCGGCCCACATGCCCTTGTCGTAGTAGCGGACCTGAACGTGCTTGTTGGTGAAGTACTGATTGAAGTAGGTCTCCAGGTTCGGCGGTTGAGCCGTCCCGTGCTGCTCGCCCCAGAGGCCGAAGATCCCCATCTGGACGTAGGCAACGCGCGGATCGTCGTCCCACAGCGTGCCCAGCCGCTGGATCATCCGCTGCAGACGCGCGTCGAAAGCGGCACTGGTGAAGTTGCCCGCGGCGAGGTCGGCGGGCCAGTGATCGCCGCCCAGCCCATAGAAGCTGCCCGTATTGCCGGAGGTCTCAGCGGGGAACCGCAGGTACAGACGAGGGATCACCTTGATCCCGTACTCCTCGTAGGAGCGCCACACGCCGTTGGCGTCCTTGCCGCGCCACCGCTGGTCCAGGTATGCGGCGATCTTGTCGACCCCGTCGTCCTCGTCGTCCTCCAGGTGGTCCCACGGGATGTAGGTCATCATCATCGTGGCCCACGGCATGTAGTCGAACGGCTGGTCCTCCGCGCAGTCGGGATCCGTGGTGTTGACGAAGAAGTCCTTGGCCACCAAGCCCATCAGAGGGTTCCTCAGAGCACCGGAGTACTCCACGGGGACGATCTCGGCGAGGTTGCTCTGAGCGGTCGTGGCGGCGTGGGCCCGAGTCTGTACCCCCAGTCCCGCGGAGACGAGAGATGCGGCCGCGAGCCGTCCGAGGCTGCGTCTGCTGAGGGGAGAGGTCATGATCAACCGCCTTACGGATCGGATGCTGGCTGAGCTGTCCCGGCCCGGGCAGTGCGGGGTAGGAATGCGGGCAGGCTGCGGCCGGCAGTTGGGAGGGGGAGTGGGTGCCGTGGGGCACGCAGGAACTGCTACGGGCGCGAGGTGGTGCTGGTGCGAAGGGGTAGGTTCACGCTTGTTGGCGGCTCGGCCATTAGCTGCCCCCGATACGCAGACCCTGAGCATCGGGGGCAGCTGTCAGACTCAGGAGAAGTTCCAGACGGCCGGGTCGGGGTGACCGAACCTCGGCGTCTGGTGCTTCTGATGGCCTGCACGGAAGACCACGTGGCGGCGTTGGCGTGTACCGTTCCACGCTACGACTGTATGGATCCGTTCGTTTTGGTGTCAAGGTGCGTGCACACTCTGCATGGCGGGGTCAGGGAGACTGCTCAGCTTTCTGGACCACGTCCGGTGGAGGACAGGCTTAAAAGAGCGCAGCCCGGAGTTGAGCGCGGCGACCACGCCCCGCCAGGGCGATGCAGAGGTCTTGTCTGACCTTGCGCGAATGTGCTCACATATTCGGCGGGCAGGCGTGCACTGTTCCACGCTACGGGTGGCGGGGACACCGTGGAGCCTGTCCCGTAGGCCGCGTTGTGTTGGCCCTGGTGCCGGCCACCGGACGACGGCACCCCTCTCCCCGCCGTGCATCTTCCACGGTTAGCCGTCCCTGGCGCCGTCCACTCCCGCTTTCCCCTTCGTTCCCTTATCGGAGCCGCATCCCATGTTCCTTCCGAGACCCCCGCACAGGTTCCTCCGAGCGCTGGTCGCTTCGTGCCTGGCCGCAGGCTGCCTTTCCGCCGTGACCTCCCTGCCCGCCGTAGCGGCGGGGAGCGGCGTACAGTCCACCGGCGTCGTGGTGGTGGCCAAGGGTGCCCTGGACCACGTCGTCTACAACGTGGGCACCAGCACCATCCAGGTGTGGTCCGGCACAACCGTGGCCGAGCTGCTCAGTGACATCACCACGCCCGACGGGGCGGCGCAGACGCGCAGCGTCGTCGACAGCGCCGGCACCGCGAAGACCGAGGGCGTGGTGAGCGCCGGTGACCGTCTGGAGGTGGTGGCCGAGGACGGTGTCACATCGGGCAGCTACGAACTGACGATCCACGACACCAAGGCGCGCAAGCGCGACGGCGTGTACTGGAACCACCCCCTGTACGACAAGACCGACAGCACGGTCAACAGCCACACCCCGGTGTTCCCCAACCGCGTCTGCGATGTGACCAGTTCGACGTACGAGTCGCTGGTCCGGGTGGCGACGGAAACCTACGCCACGGGCAACGAAGCGGGCGTCGCCTCCCAGACGTCATCGCCGCTGGTCTACGCGTCCCAGGACGTCTGGTTCTACGGCGACGCCATCAACGCCGCGATCAAGGACTGCCATGACGCGGGCGGCGGCATCGTCGCGATTCCGGCTGGCGCCTCACTCAACAGCGACGGCGCCTACTACTCCGGCGCGATCAACCTGCTGAGCAACGTGAACCTGCGCATCGACACCGGTGCCGTCGTCAAGTTCATGCGGAACAAGACCAACGAGTACTACCCGGTTGTGCCCACGAGCTACGAGGGCACGGACCTGTACAACTACTCGCCGTTCGTCTACGCCCTGAACCAGCACGACATCGCCATATCCGGCGGTGGCACCCTCGACGGCCAGGAAGACATGTGGAACTGGCGCCCCTGGAAGAAGGGTTACTGGGGTGAGCCGTCCGTCGAGAACACCAGTACCACCGCGTCGTACGGCGAGAACGGCATTCTCAACCAGATGAACTTCGACGACCTGCCTGTCGAAGAACGCATCTTCACCGACGACGGCCAACTCCCCGACACCATCCCGGTCGTGGACGGCGATACAGTGCGCCACGTCGCACCGCCGGAGGGAGCGAAGGCCCTGAAGTCGACCTTCCGCCCCAACTTCATCGAGACCAACGACTCCTCGGACGTACTGATCGAAGGAGTGAAGATCCGCAACACTCCGTTCTGGATCGTCCACCCACTCAGCTCCACCAACGTTCTCATCAGAGATCTCGACATCTACAGCAACAAGACACTGAATTACGAACGCACGGGCTGGAACAACGACGACGGCATCGACCCCGAATCCAGCCGAAACGTCGTCATGGAGAACAACACCGTCACCACCAGCGACGACGGCGCCGCCATCAAGGCCGGCCGTAACGTCAACGGCCGCGAGCATCGTGCTGCCAGCGAGAACATCATCATCCGCGATTCCGTCTACCGCAACGACGGCGGAGGATCTTCCGCCATCTCCATGGGCAGCGAGATGTCGGGCAGCATTCGCAACGTCTTCATTCACGACACTGTCTTTGGCGGCCCGGGACTCGTCATGGCTCTGAAGATGAAGACCAACGCCGTCCGAGGGGGCGTCGTCGAGAACATCTACATGCGCGACTGTACCTTGGAGAAGGCGTCGTACGGACTCGTGAACGTCGACAGCGACTATCCCGAGACCGTCCCGATCCCGAACGCCGATGTCTTCAACCCGACGGTCCGCAACATCTACATCGACAACGTCGACACAGCATCGACTATGACGGCAGGCAAGACCACCTTCATCTTCTCCAGCGCCGCGGCGCGTTCTCCCGTCGAGAACGTCTACTACCGCAACTCGGTCTTCCACACCACGAGCACACTGGCCGCCGGATTCTCCAAGACCAAGAACATCAAGAACTTCGTCGTCCAGAACGTGAACTACATCAATCCCTCTACCGGAGCCACCACCCGATACGACACCACGCCGTTGAACCTGCTGGACACAACGGTGGCTCAGACCGAGGCCGGGACGAGCATGCCCCTGACTGCCTCATCGATCGCCCAGCCCAACACGATCACCGCTCTTCCGTCCGGGGCGTTTCGCATAGCCGGCCAGATCGATCTCGCGCGCTATCCGACGTTTCTCACCGGGGGCGTGATCAGAGTCTTCGTCGACCGCTCCAGCACCGCGGTCGCAGTGACGGTGAACAGCGACGGGTCCTTCGTCAGCGGTCCGATCACTCTTGACGACTCCCAGAGCTGGTACACCGACCGGCACTACGTGGCCGTCAACTTCTACAACGGAATCAACATGAACACGATGGTCTACCAGGTCGCTACCGAGGACACCGAGTAGAAACGAGCCTGGCGAGCGCGGCGCGGCCCCTTGAACCCGCAGGGGGCCGCGACCGGCGTTCGGCCAGCAACAACCTGTCGTTCATGAGCGTGAGTTGGATGATTCCGCACCTCGTAGGCGGCGCTTGGCGTCTGTTTGCCAGTCGTCCTCTGTGCGGCGGCGCCTCACGGACTCAGATTCCTTCTGTACGGAGTGAATGATGTGCGTGACTGTTGAACAGATGGAGCCCGGGGCGGCTGTCTGTGAGTACTGATCGGATGGGGCCGATCCGTACCCTGCCCGCTGACATCGCGGGCAGGGCTCCTGGTGGGATAGACAAGGCCGTGACGGTGGAGGACCACTGTGTCCCCGGTCCGCACGGACCGGTGCCGGTACGGTCGTACCGACCTGCGGCGCCTCCGCGTACCGGCCTGTTGTGGATGCACGGCGGAGGCTTCAGAGCCGGCTCGCTCGACATGCCCGAAGCTCATGACGTAAGCCTCGCTCTCGCAGCGCGGGCCCAGGCGCTCGTGGTCTCTGTCGACTACCAGCTCGCCTCGACAGACGTCGTCTACCCGATGCCGCTGGACGACGTGTACGCCGCATGGCGCTGGCTGTGCGAGGACCCCGGTCACGGACACCTCGCCGTCCGGGCCGTCGGCGGTGCCAGTGCCGGAGGCGCTCTCGCCCTGGGTGCGGCCATCCGCGGCCGGGACGACGGCCTCCCCGCCCACCAGCTCCTCCTGGCCTATCCCTTCGCCCACTACCCGAACCCGGCGCTGGACGAGGCCACCATGCTGGCCCTCGCAAGAATGCCTGAAATGCCCAGGTTTCCCCCGGCATTGGTTGAATCCATGGTCGCTGACTACGTTGGCCGGATCACAGATGTGCCCCAGCTGGCCCTGCCCGGGGCGGCGCGGCTCGATGCTCTCCCGGCCACCGCACTGCTGCTTGCTCAGTACGACGATCTCCGACCGTCGGGGGAACTGCTCCACCGCCAACTGGATTCCGTCGGCGTGCCGGTGACTGCCCTTGTCGCGCTTGGCGCTCCGCATGGGCACCTCAACGCTGATGCCGACGCTCCGATGGTGGTGGATTCGCTGCGTTTTCTGGCCCGGGCGCTAACTGGTCCGGACTGGAAAGCGAAGGTGACACCATGAACGGGGCCGCCGGGGTCTAGGACTGATGACTGGGCTCGCAGCCACCGAGGGCGCCTACCGGCCTCGAAGTCTTTCTCGCCCGGGAACACAGGCTGCTGCACGACCCGGATATGGCCCGGGCAGGCGGGAACCTGGTGGCGCTGCTGTTCGACCTCGCCCAAGGCTGGCCGCACCGTTCTGCCCGGGCTCTGCTGCTGGTACAGCTCCACACTCTGGCCCACGGCTACGACACCTGGACACGGAGGCTTCCTGACCCGCTTTCATGTCGCACCTGAGGACGTCGCCACCAGAGCCACAGGGCAGCGACGGCCCTGCCGCGCGGCAACGCAATGTGAGCGCAGGCAGGCAGGGTGGTCGGACCGGCATGCGCCGTCCCACTTCCCTGTACCGAGGTGAGGAGGGGCAGCGGGCGGCAGCTTTCGTCGCGGCCAGACGGACGGTAGTGGTCAGCCCGTCGGAGGGGCGTCCAAAGGCTTGATTGGCTGGCTTACTGGCGGATCTCCATTGACGGGCCGCGCCCAACAGCACGCTGGTGGGCGCGGCCCGGGCTCGCATGCCCTACGGGCTGAGGGCTGGCATCGCTCTGCGGGCGGTGGCACAGGCGCACCCAGCACGACGACTGCTTGTGTCGCCTGCTGGGGGAGGGACCGATTCCACGTGGTGGTGGCTCGCCGTCAAACGGCCGGCCCGTTAGCTGTCCGAGTGCGTTGCTGTGGTGGAGCGTGGCACGAGGGTGGGTGTGATGGAAAAGAGGACGGGTTTGGTCCGGCCCGAGATGCGTTCGTGGAGCAGCCGCGCGCTGGTCGCCCCGGTCATACGGCCGGACTGATCGACGGAGGTTAGCCCGATCTGGGGGAGGGCACCGACGCTGGTGTTGTCATAGCCCACCACGGAGAGGTCCTCCGGCACGCGCAGACCGAGTTCGTGGGCCGCGCGCAGCACGCCGAGCGCAGCGACGTCGGCGCCCGCGAAGATGGCCGTCGGCCTCTGTGCCCGACGCAAAGCAGTCTGGGCGCCCTGGTAGCCCCCGTCCTCGGTGAACGACGTGTACACGACGTCCGGTTCGAGTCCCCGGTCGCGCATGGCCGCCACGTACCCTTCGGTCCGCGCGGCGTGCGCGAGGATCTGAGGCCGCTTGAGGGGTCCTGGAGGCGGGGCGATGTGGCAGATGGACTGGTGCCCCAGTGCGGTGAGGTGCTCGACGACCAGGCCGGCACCGACGATGTCGTCATCGACGACACTGTCGTAGTTGCGGCCACCGCCGTGCCGGGCGATGACGATGGTCGGCACCTGCGTGGCGATCTTCTCCAGCCAGTCCTGGCCGACCGCGGGCGCGACCATGATGACTCCGTCGACCTGGCGGTCGATGAGGGTCTCCACCGACCTGCGCTGGCGTTGGTCGTCGTTGGTGCTTGCGGCGAGTATGACCTCGAAGGGGGTCTGTTCCAGCTCGTCCTGGATCCCCTCGACGATTATGGGTGCGAACGGGGAACCGATGTCCACGAGCAGGACCCCGACGGTGTAGGTGCGGCCCCGCATGGCGCGTGCGCCCGCCTTGGGACGGTAGTCGAGGTCCTCGATGGCCCGGTTGACCTTCTCCAGCATCTCGGGGCTGACGCCGTAAGCGTTGTTGAGGACCTTCGAGACCGCGGACTTCGACACCCCCGCGCGGCGGGCCACGTCTTCAATGGTCGTCCGCTGTGGCCTCGTTGACGCCACTTCCGCCTCCCGTTTCCGAACCTGTGACGAGAGCGACGATCCAGTTCTCGGCTCCCCAGTGTCAGGGGTTGTGTGCGGCCGGCCGCTCGATAACTCGTTGGATGTGCTGTGCATCGTAAACTATTCCACACCGGTGCGGGAGTATGGGCGGCTGACTGAATCTGGAGGAGTGTCTCGCGTGACCTCCCTCTTCGCCAAGGTGCGGGAAGGCGCCGCCGCCGCGTAAGCCGTGGACCGCTCCTACAGCTCAGTTTTCGTGCAGCCGAACCGCCGCGCAGTCCGGTGTCCGGTGTCCGGTGGCAGGTGCCCCACTGCGACCTCTGGCTCGGTCGCTGCTGAGGTCTTTTGCGGCACCGGTCGAAAACTCGCCGTTTCCGACCTCTTGACGCACGTCGTGCCGCCCGTCTAGCGTCCCGCCGCGTAAACCATTCCACACGACCTGGAAACTCCTGGGCAACGTTCTGCACCACAGAAGGATTTGCGTGTACATGCCACAGGTGCCGACTTCCGTATCGGCTGCCCCCACCCCCGCGCCTGATGTGCCCCGAATCGAGCATGCGACCGGTGCGGGGCCGACCATCGTCACCAGCCCCACGCCGCGGCTGTCCTGGATCGTGAGCAATGCCCCCGACTCCTACACGCAGGTGGGCTACGAGATCGAGATCGAGCGGCGGGGCAGCGTCGAGAGCTTTTCATTCGAGGGGCCCCACCAGACGCTGGTTGACTGGCCGACCACCCCACTGCGCTCGCGTGAACGGTTCAGCGCCCGGGTCCGAGTCTGCGACGAGACGGGATGGGGACCCTGGGGGCCGCCCGCCCACGGTGAATTCGGATTGGCCGGGGCCTCGGACTGGAGCGCCAGACTCATCAGCCCCCGTGACATAGGGCTGCCCGGGCAGCCGGCCCCGATTCTCGGATCACGCATCCACCTGCCCGCCCAACCCGTGGACGCTCGGCTCTACATCACTGCCCGAGGTGTCTTCGTTCCGTTCGTCAACGGGCAGCGAGCCGGGGACCTGGAGCTCGCCCCGGGTTGGACCTCCTACCACCACCGGCTCCGCTACCACGTTCTCGACGTCGCCTCCCTCCTCCAGCCCGGCGAGAACACCATTTCGGTATTGCTGGGCGACGGCTGGTATCGCGGACGACTCGGCTCCGACGGCCGTGCCCTGTACGGCGACCGGTTGGCGTTGCTCGCACAAATGGAGATCACCCTGGGGGACGGCTCAAGCCTCGTGCTCGCCAGCGACTCCTCCTGGCAGGCGCGCGACAGCGCAATCCTCGCGGCCGATCTGTACGACGGCCAGACCACCGACCTGCGCGCCACCGCCACGAACGGGGCGATTCACCCCGTGGAAGTCATCGACTTCGACCTCGGCACGCTCGTTCCCGAGGAAGGCGCCCCAGTGCGCTCCGTCCAGGTGGTGCCCGCACGCCAGCTGTGGACGAGCGAGTCCGGCAGCAGACTGGTCGACTTCGGACAGAACCTCACCGGCCGACTGCGAATCCGTCACGGCGAGACGCATGAGGAGAACACCGTCACCCTGCGCCACGCCGAGGTCCTGGAGAACGGGGAACTCGCCGTACGCCCCCTGCGCTCGGCCCGCGCGACCGACGTCTTCCACACCCCGCCCGGCCCGGCCGGTGAACTCGAACCATCTCTGACGTTCCACGGGTTCCGCTACGCCCAGATCGAGGGACTTCCCGAGGTGTCCGCCGACGACGTGGACGCCGTGGTACTCGCCTCGGACCTGCCGCAGACGGGCTGGTTCAGCTGCTCCCACCCCCTGCTGGAGCGGCTGCACGAGAACATCGTCTGGAGCACCCGCGGAAACTTCGTATCCATCCCCACCGACTGCCCTCAGCGTGACGAGAGGCTCGGCTGGACTGGAGACATCCAGGTCTTCGCCCCTGCTGCGCTCTTCCTGTTCGACTGCGCAGCCTTCCTTTCATCCTGGCTGCGTGACCTGAGCGCGGAACAACTGCCCGACGGCTCAGTGCCGCTGGTCGTGCCCGACATCTGGGGCGACACGACAGCCGCGGCGGGCTGGGGCGACGCCGCCGTGGTCGTGCCGTGGACCCTCTACCAGCGCACGGGAGACACCGAGATCCTTCGGCGGCAGTTTCCCAGCATGCGCGGCTGGGTTGAGCGTGTGCTGGCCCTCGCCGGGCCCGGACGGCTGTGGGAGGGCGGATTCCAGTTCGGGGACTGGCTCGACCCCTCCGCACCGGCCGACAATCCGTTGCAGGCCCAGACCCCGCCAGAGGTCGTGGCCACCGCCTACCTCGCGTACGCGGTCAGGCTGCTGGCCGACAGTGCCGCCGTCATCGGCCTGGTGCGCGAAGCCGAGCACTACGACCGCGTCGCGGCCGAGGTACGGCACGCATTCCGAGGCGCCTACATCACCCCCGATGGGCGTGTCATCGGCGAGTCCCAGACCGCCTACGCCATGGCCATCATGTGGGATCTGTTCGACGACGAGCACCTGCTCGCGGCCGCCGGCCGACGCCTCGCCGACCTCGTGCGGGCTTCCGGTTTCCGCATCGCCACCGGATTTTTGGGAACCCCCCTCGTCGCCGACGCGCTCACCCGAAGCGGCCACGTGGATGTGGCCTACCGCCTTCTTCTCCAGACGGGCTGCCCCTCGTGGCTCTACCCCGTCACCCAGGGTGCGACCACGATCTGGGAACGCTGGGACAGCCTGCTGCCGGACGGCAGGGTGAACCCCGGTGAGATGACGTCCTTCAACCACTACGCCCTCGGCGCCATCGCCGACTGGCTGCACCGCACAGTGGCCGGTCTGGCACCCGCAGCGCCTGGTTACCGCCGCATCCTGATCGAACCCCGGCCCTGCGCCGAACTCACCCACGCCACCGCATGCCACCGCACCCCCTACGGGCCGGCCTCGGTCGCCTGGCGGCGTGCCGCGGGTCACCTGGAGGTCAGCGCCACCGTCCCCGTGGGAACCGAAGCCGAGGTCCGGCTCCCCGGCGCCGAGGACAGTTTCACCGTCGGACACGGCGCCCACACCTGGCGTGTGCCTGATCCTGTCACCGAAGCACCCTCCAGGCCCGTACGCACCATCCGCGATGTCATGGACGACAAGGACCTCTGGGACGGACTAGTCGCTCTGGTGGCCGACCTGACCGGCAGGCCCGCCGACGAAGCGGGTGTCGCCGCCCAGCTGGCCCCCTGGTTGAACGCTCCAGCACATGACCTCACCAGCGCCCTTGGCGCTCGCGACGCCATCGACGCGGTACCCCTGCGTCAAGGCGTCGACCTTCTACTCGGCTCGCACCACAGCCCCACCACGTCAGCGGCCGCCACTCCCACCTCCTCCACACCTTCATTCGCACGAACCCTGCAAGGAGATCTCACATGACACGTCTCTTCCGGCGGTCGGCTGCCCTGTTGACCGTCTCGGCTCTCGCCTCCGGCCTCCTCGCCGGCTGCGCCTCGCCCTCCGGCAGCAGCGACAGCGACGGGAGTTCGCTGACCTTCCTGATCGGTAACGACGCTGGCGAGATGGCCATGGCCAAGGCCGAGATCGCGGCCTTCAAGGCCGCCAACCCGGACATCAACATCGACGTCCAGACTCGCCCCGCCGGGTCCGAAGGCGACAACGCGGTTAAGACGAAGCTGTCCACCGGCGACATGGCGGACCTCTTCACCTACAACACCGGATCGCTGCTGCAGGCTCTGAAGCCGACGGATACGCTGCTCCCGATCGAGGACGCGAGCGTCGAGTCGGCCCTCGCCGACAACTTTGTGACCGCCGCGACCAGCAGTGGCAAGCTCTACGGCGTGCCCTTCGGCCTCGCCTCGGGCGGCGGGATCCTCTACAACACCAAGGTCTACGACAAGCTCGGCCTGGAGATCCCGAAGACCTGGTCCGAGTTCATGGCGAACAACGCCAAGATCAAGAAGGAGGGCCTGGCCCCGGTCATCCAGACCTACGGCGAGACCTGGACCTCCCAGGTCATGGTCCTCGGCGACTACCACAACGTGGAAGCCGCGGAACCCGACTTCGCGACCAACTACACGGACGGCAAGGTCAAGTACGCCACCAACAAGGCCGCCCTGGCCGGGTTCCAGCACATCGAGGACCTCAACAAGGCCGGTTACCTCAACTCGGACTACCGCTCCGCCACGCTCAACGACGGCCTGAAGATGCTGGCGGAAGGCAAGGGCGTGCAGTTCCCGATGGTGGGCGCCTCGGCCTCCGCCCTGGCCACGGTCGCCCCCGACCAGGCAGGCGACGTCGGCATCTTCCCCATCCCCGGCACCGACGCCGCGTCCTTCGGCCTGACCATGTGGGCGCCCAGCGCTCTGCTCATCCCCAAGACAGTCAAGGGCGCCAAGCTCGAGGCTGCACGGAAGTTCCAGGCATTCGTCGCCTCCAAGCAGGGCTGTGAGGCTCTCACCAAGGACGTTGCGCCGACCGGCCCGTACATGGTCAAGGCCTGTTCCCTCCCGGACGACGCCAGCCAGGTCGCCAAGGACACCCAGAGCTACATCACGTCCGGCAAGGCGTCCCTCGCTCTGGAATTCAGCTCGCCCGTCAAGGGCCCGAACCTGGAGCAGATCTGCATCCAGGTCGGCTCCGGCATCGAGTCTGCGCAGCAGGGGGCCGAGGACTACGACAAGGACGTCCGCAAGCAGGCCGACCAGCTCGGCCTGAACTGGTCTTCCTGACCCACCGTCCGCCGCTGCTGGCCCGCCCTCCCGGGCCGGCAGCGCGCCCCCCGAAAGGCCCCTCACCCTCATGACACAGACCCTGTCAAGCCCCGCCGTCCGTGAGACGGCGTCCCCGCCGTCGAGGAAAAGGGCCCGACGGACGGCAAGCCCCTATCCGACCTGGTTCTATCTCGTCCCGGCCGTCATCTACATCGGGTTCTTCCTGGTCCCCACGCTGCTGTCGTTCTACTTCGCCTTCACCAGGTGGGACCTGTTCACCTCGGAGTGGGTGGGCCTGGACAACTTCCGCACGTTCTTCGACCAGCAGGAATTCTCGATCGGCCTGAAGAACACCGTCATCTATGCGCTGATCACTTGCACGCTGAAGGTCGTGCTGGGTCTCGCCATCGCCATGGTGCTCACCTCAGCGATCTTCGCGCGCGGCTATCTGCGGTCGGTGATCTTCTTTCCCACGTTGGTCAGCACAATCGGTATCGGTCTCGCCTTCACCGTCCTGCTCAACCCTGAGAAGGGTCTGGTCAACAACTTCCTCGGCAGTGTCGGCGTCGACGGTCCGGCATGGCTCGTCGACCCGAGCTGGGCACTGGTCTCCGTCGCGTTCGTCGACGTGTGGAAGGGCGTGGGCCTGGCCACCGTCATCTATATCGCCGGCCTGGTCTCCATCCCCGCCGAGTACAAGGAGGCCGCGCGGGTGGACGGTGCGTCGGCCTGGCACACCTTCCGCCATGTCACCCTGCCTCTGCTGAAGCCGGCGACGAGCACCGTGATCCTGCTGTCGTTCATCGGCGGCCTGCGGTCGTTCGACCTCATCTGGGCGATGACCAAGGGCGGTCCCGGATTCACCTCGGACGTCATCTCCTCGGTGATCTACAAGCAGTACCAGGCAGGCTTCTTCGGCCTGTCCGCAGCCGGCAACGTCGTGCTGTTCCTCGTTGTGACCGCGCTGGCGGTCCCGCTGTCGTGGTACCTGAACCGCGGTGAGGTGGAGTCGTGAACCGCATCAAGTCCATCAGCGCCGGTCTGGCCGCCATCGTCGTGAGCGGGGCGTTCTTCCTCGTCCCGTTCGCGTTCATCGCCGTGACCGCGAGCAAGACCGCCCAGGACTCCGCCACGCTGGACTTCTCCTGGCCCACCGACTTCGTGCTGTGGCAGAACCTGAAGACGGTCGTCGCCAGCCGCGACTACATGCTGATCCGGGCCTTCGTGAACAGCATCCTGCTCACCGTCGTGTCCGTGGCGGTCATCGTCGTGCTCGGCGCGATGGTCGCCTACGTCTGGCAGCGCCGCCGCAGCCGCTGGAACTGGGTCGTCAACCTCGTGGTGCTGTCCGGCCTCATCGTGCCGCCCGCCGTCGTCACCACCATCTGGGTGCTCCAGGAGATGCACCTGTTCAAGACGATCCAGGGCCTGATCCTGGTCGAGGTCGCCTACGGACTGCCCTTCTCCATCCTGCTCTTCCGCGCCTTCATCGCCACCGTGCCCCTCGAACTGGACCAGGCCGCCATGCTCGACGGCGCAGGCCCGCTGCGCACCTTCTTCCAGGTCATCTTCCCGATCCTGCGCTCGGTCATCGTCACCGTGATCGTGCTGCAGACCGTCACCATCTACAACGACTTCGCCAACCCGCTCTACTTCCTGCCCGGCGACCAGTACCCCACCGTCCAGCTCACCTTGTTCAACTTCCAGAGCCAGTACCTCACCGAGTACAACCTCCTGTTCACCGACATCCTGCTGGTCACCATCCCGCCGCTGATCATGTTCATCTTCTTCAACCGCAAGATCGTCGAAGGCATGGCCGCCGGATCGGTGAAGGGATGACCAGCCCCGCCGCAGACACCACCCTCGTGTCGGAGTCCGTCGCCGACCGGCACGACATTCGCCTGCTGCCCGCAGAGCGGTGGTGGGGCGGCGCCGTAGCCGACGGCACCCTCATGCCGTTCGGACGGCAGCCCCACCGCCGCGATCTCGCGCACTCCGCCGGACCGCTGGGCGACCCCTTCGGCGGGAACCAGAGTGCGCCGCTGCTGCTCTCCTCGCACGGACGCCTCGTATGGTCGCCCCACCCCTTCTCGTTCGAGGTCGACGACACCCGGCTGCGGCTGGACGGCCAGGACATCACGGTGGCGCGGACGGGAACCGGCCTGCGCGAGGCCTATCTCGCCGCGAGCGCCCAATGGTTCCAGCCGACCGGGAGCGCCCCCGCCCGCAAGCTGTTCAGCGCCCCGCAGTACAACACGTGGATCGACAACCCCTACACACCCACCCAGCACTCGGTCACCGAGTACGCGCACCGCATCCAGGCCCTCGGAATGCCACCGGGCGTCATCATGATCGACGACTCCTGGTCGCCCGCCTACGGCACCTGGACGTTCGACCAGGCACGGTTCCCCTACCCGGCCGCCATGGTCAGCCGACTGCACGAGGCCGGGTTCGCCGTCATGCTCTGGGTGGTTCCCTTCGTCAGCCCGGACACAGCGGTCTTCCGCGAGCTGGAGAGCCGCCGGATGCTGGTCCGCACCAAAGACGGCACCACCAAGCTCCAGCGATGGTGGAACGGCTACAGCGCGGTGCTGGACCTCACCCAACCGGACACGGTGACCTGGCTGAAAGACCGCCTCGACGACCTGCGCCGGGAAACCGGCGTCGACGGGTTCAAGCTGGACGGCGGCGACCTATGGGCCTACAGCGACGACGACGTCACCCATGCCCCGACCACACCGGTCGACCACTGCCGGCGCTGGGCCGAGATCGGGCTCGACCATCCCTTCAACGAACTGCGCGCCTGCTGGGGACTTGGCGGCGCCCCGCTCGCCCAGCGTCTTCGGGACAAGCCGCCCACCTGGGGCGAGGACGGACTGCGCTCCCTCATCCCCGAACTCGTCGCGCAAGGGCTCCTCGGGTACCCCTATGCCTGCCCGGACATGATCGGCGGCGGTGAGATCAACGCCGTGTCCGCCGGCGGCGTCGACCAGGAGCTCTACGTCCGCTACGCGCAACTGGCCACGATGGCACCGATGATGCAGTTCTTGGCCCTGCCCGACCGGGTCCTGGACGAAGAGCACCGAGACGCCGTTCTCCAGGCACTCAAGGCACGAGAGGAACTGTGGCCGCTGCTGGAGACCCTCATCGACCAGGCCGCCACGACCGGTGAGCCGATTCTGCGTCCGCTCGCCTACCACCACAGCGAGTCGGCCGAGGTGACCGACCAGTTCCTCCTCGGCCTCGACGTCATGGTCGCCCCCGTGCTCGACGCGGGCGCCACCAAGCGCCAGGTTGTCGTCCCCGACGGCGACTGGGCCGACGCGGACGGACACGTCACCCGCGGCCCGGCCGTGGTCGACGTGCCGGTCACCCTGCACAGCATTCCCCTCCTCTTCCGGGCCTGACCGCGCTCCATGCGCCCGTGCACCGCCTCGCCCGTCCCAACGGCCGGGCGAGGACCCGCAAGTCGAACTCTCTCCAGTGAGAAGGGAAGCCGGCCGTGCCCTTTCCCCCGGCCAGTCGCACTGTCCCGCCCGTCACGCGCCCCAGGGCGCCACGGCGTTCCGATACGGGCACAGGAGGCCGGTCTCCCGGTCAGCCACCTGGTGCTGACGACGAGGACATCACCGGGAATCTCCGGCCTGCAGGCGGTCACACGGCGGAGCGAGCAGCGAAGCCGCGGGCGGCGCCGACGGGCCCATGGACCGAAGGCGTCTGCCGTGAGGTCGTGACCTTATGTGAACGGATCATGCCTCCGGCTCCGCTCACCTCGTGGCGGAGCCGGTAGAAACCCACGAGATCAAGGGAGATCAAGTGCACCGGACGCAAAGAAGACCCTCCTGGGCCCGGTTGAGGACCGCGGTGGCCACCGTGAGCTTCGCACTGCTGGCAGCCCTCGCCGCTCCACCGGCCGCTGTGGCCGCGGTCCCCGACGCTGTGACTCTTCTCAGCGAGACATTCGACGCGCAGACCGATCCCGCGAACTTCGGCTTCCCCACCGAAGCCGGCATAGCAGACGGGGTACTCAACCTCACCCCGCATTCGAGGAGCTACACGACATCCGTGAAGTCCTTCTCCTCCGCCATCAGCACCGAGCGGACACTCGACCTCAGCTTCGACTGGAAGACGGCTGTCGCCAACAGCGGCCGCAACACAGGTATCGAACTGCGTGACAACGCAGGCAACCTCGTCTTCGCGATCGCCGCGAGCTCCACCCAACTGCGGTACGCCACGGTGGGACCGGTCTCGGATTCCACCGCCGCCCCGGCCAGCCTCAATCCCACATGGGCCCTCGTGGATTTCGATGCAACCCAGTGGTACACGATCGACCTGCACATGGACTTCACGGTCGGCACGGTCCAGTACACGATCACCAGCAAAGCGTCCTCGCCCAGGGTGGTGGTCTCGGCGACGGCAGCAACCACCGCGACCGGCCTGTCCCGGATGGTGGCCTGTGACTACTACAGCCTCGGGGCGCAGTCGATCGACAACTTCCGGATCCAACGTCCCGGCACCGAAGCCAGGGGAGCTTTGGCCGGATCGACGGTGTACGCCCTCGGAGACAGCATCGTCCACGGTCACAGGTACGCACGCGGCTTCATCGACTTCGTCGCCGAACGTGAGGGAATGGTGCTGAGCGATCGAGCGAAGAACGGGGCCTCGATCGGCCCCTCCAGCAACCAGGTCATCACCCAGGTGAACTACGCGTCGTCCGTTGCCCCGGACTACGTCGTCTTCGACGGAGGAACCAACGACGCCCGACTGATGTACGTCGACCAGGCCTACACGCTGGGAGCGCTGAGCAGTTCCACCGACCCGGCCGACTTCGACACCACCACATACACCGGCGCACTGGAAAACCTCATCTACACGATGAAGCACAAGTGGCCCACCGCACAGATCGTGTTCGTGGCCGTCCACAAGCTCGGCGACGAACTGGAGTGGGACACCCGGATCGCGCTGCGTGAGGTGACCTTGGAAGCGGCGCAGAAGTGGGGAATCGCCGTTGCCGATGTCCACGGTGACACCACCTTCGACGGCAGGGACGATGCGCAGGCGTCCGCCTACAGCTTCGACAACCTGGCCAACGGCTACCCGGGCAGCAACGGGAGCGGGACCCATCCGAACATAGCCGGCATCACGCAGTTCTATGTTCCCGTGCTCACCGCGAAGCTGGCCGAACTGGCCGGCTCCTGACCAGGGGCGGGCCGCCCTCCGGAAGGAGGACGGCCCGCCCGCTGTGCTCTCAGCTGACGCAGCGGACGTAAGCCCCTGCAAGGGGACGGTGGCTGGTGATGCCGTCGTTGTAGCTGAGGAACCACCGCTGGGAACGGTCCGGGGCGAAGACACTGGAGGACCAGTACGCGCCAGTGCGCGGGGTGTCCGGGAAGGCCTCGAGGTCGATGGCCGGGGTGACACGGCCGTCATCGACCAGGGTGGCGAGCTCCTTCGATGTGGGCAGCCGCCAGGTGCGACCGCCCAGGGAGAGAGCGGAGCAGTAGTCGTCAGCTCCGGTGGCGCTCATGGTGCCCGGCGCGGTCGCCCGCTGCCAGGTCAGACCGGTGGCCAGGTCGGTGACCTGCCCTGCCGAGATCCGGTACGAGGGACGGCCATCTCCACCGCCGCCGCGAACGCAGCGTACGGCGGAGGAGCCTGACTGGTAGGCGGCGTTGCTGCTCAAACCCTCGTAGAAGTTGATGATCCAGGCACGCAGAGGAGTTTTCGGCACGGCCCAGGCGGAGGACGTCCAGAAGAAGGTGGGCGGAGTGCCGGGGAAGGCCGAGGTGTCGATGGCCGGGCCGGAGCGCGTGGTGTCCACCAGGGACATCAGCTCGATCCGGGAGGGCACGTGCCAGCCGCGTCCGCCGAGGTCGAGCCCGGCACAGTAGGAGCGTGCTTCGCTGAAGGTGTAGGTGTCGGGTGCAGGCGTGCGCTGCCACACCAGACAGGTGACGTCGTCGCGTACCGTGCCGTCGCCGAGGTCGGTGTAACTCGCCGCGTGCACGCCGTTCGCGCTGCCCGGCATCGGCCAGTCCGCCCACCCGCCGGCCAGCGCGGTGCCGCAGCCGGCGCGCACCGTGGCGGTCGGTGGGCGCTCCGCAGGCGAAGACGCCTCGGCGGTCTTCTTCGGGGCCGCCTTCTTGCTCGTCGTCGGCCTCGCCGACGACGGGGCGGAAGAAGGCGAGGCGGAGGAGGCGACGGTGGCGGGGGAGGAGGGGCCCGCAGACGTCACAGCGGCCTGCTCGACGGCGCCGCCACTCTCATCCGGCACCACCGTGTAGGCGGCCCCGAGAGCGCCGATCATGGCGGCGGCGAGGCCGGCTGCCAGCAGCGTGGTCCTGCGGGCCGTCGGATCGGCGCGGGCGGCACGGTGCCGGGCGGTCAGCCTGTTCTGCCGCTCCTGGTCCAACGCGGTGACGACGGAGTCGACAAGGGACGACGGAACAGGCACGAGGTTCTCGTCCGCCACCAGCACATCGGGCGCCGTGCGGCCGACGGTGAGGACGAAGCAGTCCGCGCACTGCTGCACATGGGCGGCGATCCGCTCACGCCACTCCGGAGAAGGACGACCGTCCCACTCGGCCGTGCACCAGGCCAGATTGTCGCACCGGGACACGGTGAGAGCGCCCACGACTGCACGCGCGGTCGCCACATGGCCGAGCACGCGGTGGACGCCGGTCTCGGTGTCCGCGGCGGACAGGCCCAGCACGCTCATCAGGTCGGGGCGGGTCATCTCACCCATCGCCTCAAGCCACCACAGCGACCAGACGACCCGGTCGTCCTCATCCAGCCAGTGTCCGGCGTGTACCAGTTCGCGTCGCTCCCCGGACAGGTGCTGCCGCAGACAGTGCGACTCGGCGAAATCCACCAAAGGCTCCTGCCCGCCGAACTGCTCGGCCGAAGGCTTCACTGCCGCGCTCAGTGCCCGCCGGGCCGCGCCGTTGCGCAATTCACGTTCGGCACCCGCACGCGGGAGCCTGCGAAGGGCCTCCAGCACAGCCTCTTCCACGCAGTGGTCGACTCGGGCGTGCCGCGCCAGCGCGCGACCCACGACGTTGTAGACGAACGGCAGCAGACGCCGTGCCAGCGCTTCCCGAGCCCGCACGTCGCCTTGCCGCGCGGCTGCGACAAGTTTCCGCTCTTCCTCATGTATCTCTGCCATGTCCCTGCTGCCTTGTCTGCTTGTACCGGGGCTGTCGTGGAGGGGGCTGTGATGCTGGGACGCCGGGTCCGCGGCGCCGACCCTGGGACGCCGCGGACCCGGCGGGTCTTCAGGAGTCCTCGCGGCGTCCGTGCCGTTCGCTTCCGTGCCGGCCCTCGTCGTGGTTGCGGCCCCGGGGGGTGGGCGTGGCGCTCTCGCTGGGCGTGGCGCTCTTGTCGGCGTCGCCGACGTACGTGATGTCCGGGCGGGGCGGCTGGGACATGCCGCTGCCCAGGTAGTAGTCGACCTCGTGGGACTGGATGTACCCCTTGACCGTCATGTCAGCCCGGTAGGCAGGGTTGTGCGCGAGGGTGTAGAGCCGGGTGTCAGTCGGCCGGTCCGTGGTGAAGATGATCAGCTCGTTGTTGTCGTTGTTCGTGTACACCGCTTCCTCACGCCAGTCACCGAAGATGTCGGCCACCAGCGCGGGGGTGTTGAGTGAGCCGAAGCCCTTCGCCCCGTACTTCCAGGCCGTCAGCAGACGCGGCAGGCCGCGTCTGCTGCTCGGGGCGTCGGGGTTCCACTTCTCGATCTTGGCGTCGTTGAGTAGTTCCATGCTGGTGTCGCCGTCCCACCAGATGCCCAGGGCCGGCCAGGGTGCCTTGTCGGTGTCCTTGACCAGCAGGTCGTCGGAGCCGGCGTTGTACAGGCCGGAGAAGGACCAGGCCTCCATGCCGGCAGCGTCGGGGTCGATGTCGCCTACCAGGCCGCGGCCGACGTCGACGATCTCGTCCGCGCTGTGCTTCCAGATCATCTTCCCGGTGGAGGCGTCGTAGTAGAACTCGCGCAGTCCGCTCGGGTTGTACTGCTGGATTCCGTAGCCCTCGAGACCCGGCCGTTCGGGATCCATGTCGGCGATGTAAAAGCGGTCACCGTGCAGGACGCCCTGGTCGGCCAGGCTGTAGCGCAGCGTGCCGTCGCCGTTGAGGACGAAGCCGACCTCGGCGATCTCGTCCTTCCCGTCGCCGTCGACGTCGATGACCCGGGTGTTGTGCCCGTCCCACGCTTCCTGGTCGCCGCGCAGCCACTTCCACTTGCGCTCGACGGTGGACCCGTCGAAGGTCCAGGCCGTGTACATGAGGTTGAAGGAGCCGCGCTGGCCGATGCGGTTCTTCATGTAGGCGACCAGGGTGGGGGTGTGGCCGTCGAGGTAGCCCACGGCGAAGCGCGCGGCCAGAGGCCCGTCCGCCAGGTAGTCGTCGGGCACCGGTGCCGTGGCGCGCGGGGCGCCGGTCAGACCGTCGAGCATCGCGATGAACTGGTGATCGCCATCCTCTCCCTCATCGAAGGTGGTGCCGTCGCCGAAGGTGACGCCATTAGCGATGCGGGCGGCGACCTCCGCCCGGCCGTCGCCGTCGAAGTCGTAGACGGTGATGCCGTCCCAGTGGCCGGTGTCCACGGACGTGGCGCCGCCTTCGATGTTGTTCACGTTCGCTCCCGCCGGCCCCATGTCCATGGACCACAGGAAGGTGCCGTCGCCGCGGTACGCCTCGACAGTGCGCGGGGCGGTCTGCCGGTCGACGACGTAGTCGTACTCCCCGTCCCCGTCGAGGTCGCCGACCCAGGCGAACTTGATCGGGGCGCCGTCGCGCAGCGGAACGCGGACGACCGGCTCCTGGGCGTGGTTCGCGCCGAGCGTGAAAGGCGAACTGGCCTCCCGTTCCTCACCGTTGACAACCGGCCGCACTTGGTAGGTGACGTCCGACGAGAGATCAGCGGTGGTGTCGGTGAAGTTGGTACCCCTGGTCAGCACCTGCGGGTTCAGCTTCGTGACAGCGCCCGCCTTCCCGATGGAGCGGTACACGTTGAAGCCGATGTCTTCGGGGTCCAGCCCCAGCAGCCGCCAGGAGACAAGGACGTCCGTCGCACCGCTGCGGACGGCGACCACGCCGCGGCCGAGGTCCTCCATCGGACGTGGCGTCCCCGTCGACTCCGAACCGGACTGGCCGGGGGAAGCGATGCCCAGCGGCGACAGGTCGGTGAGCAGCGCGAGGGACGCAGCCACAGCGGCTGAGCCCATGCCGATGGACCACCAGACAGCCTTGCGGCGACGGTGCTTGGGGTGCACAGGAGTCTCCTGTTGTCTTCTCGGGCACGGCGCGGGGCATCACTCGGGTGAGCCCGGCGCGGTACCTCGGTTCGGGGGCCTTACGCATGGGAGACCGCAGCGGGAAGCCGATGTCTCAGAAATCTCTAAAACCTTCAGAAGTGATCTGGGTCACACGGCTGCTGCCCCTGCGGGGCCAGCCTCATCGGTCCCGTTCCCATAGCGCGGGCCCCTTCGGAGCAACACGACAACGCCGTCGTGCGGCAGCCTCCGCGCACGGAGCCCACATTCACGGGTGGCACACTGTCTCGCCGTGACGGACGCTCCCGGGCCGGACCCCGGATGCCGCATCCGTCACTGCTCGCACCGAGCGAGGGGAAGGACGGTGGCGCGCGTGCGCACGCGCGAAGGGGAAATACAGGCGGACGCGGCCAAGGTCAGGGCTGCCGCAGACGGGGACCGCCAGGCCCTGGACTCCCTGGTGGCCGCATATCTTCCGCTGGTCTACAACATCGTCGGACGGGCGATGGACGGCCACGCGGACGTCGACGACGTGGTGCAGGAGACCTTGCTGCGCGCGGTCAACAACCTGCACGCCCTGCGCGAGCCGGACCGCTTCCGCTCCTGGCTCGTCGCCATTGCCGTACGGCAGGTACGCGACTGGGCCCAGGCCCGCCGCACGCGGCCCCAGCCCGGACTTCCCGACGACACCGTCGCGCAGGCGGACCCGCAGGCCGACTTCGCCGACCTCACCATCCTCCGGCTGGAGCTGTCCGGGCAGCGCCGCGAAGCGGTGGAAGCCACGCGCTGGCTGGAAGAAGCCGACCGGGAAACCCTGTCCCTGTGGTGGATGGAGGCCGCCGGCCAGCTCACCCGCAGCGACTGGGCCGCCGCCGACGGACTCGACCCACACCAGGCCGCCGTCCGCGTGGGGCGTGTCAAGGAACGCCTGCAATCGGCCCGTTCGGTACTGCGCGCCCTCGCAGCCAAGCCCCGCTGCCCGGAGTTGGCGCAGTCTCTGCCGACCTGGGACGGCCGTCCCAGCGCTCGCTGGCGCAAGCGGCTCAGCCGCCATGTCCGCGACTGCCCCGTCTGCGCCCGCGCCTCCGACCGCATGATCCCTGTAGAAGGGCTGCTCGGCGGCCTCGCCCTGGTCCCGCTGCCCCTGGGCATGTCGGCCCAGCTGATCCTGGGCACCTTGACCGGATCCGGCGGCGCGGCGAGCTCCGCCACGACAACCGGCTCCAGCCCCTCCACGGTCGCCGGGCAGGCAGGACAAACCCTCGCCCGCCTCACGAACGCGCCAATGGCGGTGGTGGCATCCAGCATCCTGGTGCTGTCCGGCGCGGGCCTCTGGTACGGGTTCGCCGGCCCGTCGGATTCCCGCACGCCAGTGGCCACTCCCGCCAGATCGGCGGTCGCGGCACCGGCGCCGCCCACGCCCTCCCCGTCCTCGCCGCAGCCCTCCGCCGCCAGTACGACGCCGTCCGCGAGCCCCACCACCGCACCCACCACGGCTTCCCCCTCCCCGTCAGTGTCAGGCGTGCTGGGCCCGCACGCGCTGCGGGCCGCCGCCCAGCCGAACAAGTACATCGGCATCAGCGAGGGGCAGGCGGTCATGGTCAAGGCGCCCGACGCGGCGTCGCTCACCGCGCGCCAACTGATCTTCACCGTCACACCAGGGCTGATGGGCACCGGCTGCTACTCGTTCCGGCACGCAAACGGTTCATACCTGCGTCACACGGGCTATCACGAGGGCGCCGTCGAACTCGGCGCCAACGACAACAGCGCCCTCTTTCGCGCCGACGCCACCTTCTGCCTCCGCAAGGGAGCGATAGCCGGCACCAAGGCCTTGTTCGCCTTCAACAGCCCGCTCTCCCACCTGCGTTACCGCGACGACGGTGAACTGTGGCTCGAGCCTTCGCAGAACGCGGACCCGTCGTACGGGAGTAGTACATCGTTCCAGTTCGTCGCACCATGAGCGGTGCTTGGCCCGGCAAGTGCTCGCGGTGGCGCGGCCGCGGACGGGGAACCTCTCGTATGCCGTGCCGCTGCCGGCGCGCGGGTTCTCCGGCCCCGGTCCGCACTCACCCCCATCGTCGGCCAGGGCATCATCCAGGGAGCCGACGACTCGTTCATGCCGACGGCACGACGGCACTGGGCGGGGCACTGCGCGAACGCACCGTCTTCACCACTGGCGCTGGCAGCGTGGGTGGTGCGCAGCTGCTTGCGGGCAAGCTTCCCGGGGCGCCGATTCTCGTCGTTGACGCTGGGTCTCGCTCCCCGAACCCGCGGACCAGATGTGTCGTCATCGCTGCACGATCCCTGCTCTGCCCTGAGACTCCATGAGCTTCTTCAACTTGGCCACCGATCCGGTGACATGAACCGTCAGCACGGAGTGTCGAGAACACTCGAAGTCCGTGATCCTGAGTGTCGGCGACGGCTGAAAAGTGGACCAGCGGCGACGCTTGAAAGTTGACCCCCTTCAGGGGTCTGGCTCGTTGAGTCAGGCCGGGAGGAGTGGTG
>NZ_JBHWHX010000032.1:0-90610 GCF_042732315.1 Streptomyces sp. NPDC059787 | reverse complement strand
GCTGATCAGCTGATGCCGGGCCCCGCCGTACTGGATGTCTCCGTGCCGTCGGACCGTCGGGCCGGGCCGCACAAGGCCGCCCGCCCGGATCAGTCGCAGGTGTTGGAGGTGTAGCTCGTGGTGTGCCACGCGTCGTTGTGGTAGATCCGGTACTTTCCGTCTGTCCGGTAGACGTCGAAGTAGTACTTCGCCCCCTGGTAACGGAGGTGCAGGTTCCCGCCCGAGGCCGTGCTGCCCCCCAGGTAGCTCAGCTTGCTGTCGGCGTAGCCGAAGGTGTTCGGGCCGACCTTGCCGTCGGCGTCGCCGAACGAGCCGGCGAGTCCCCAACTCACCTGCAGCCGCTTGGTGGCGTGCTGTGTGTTGGACCCGAAGTGGCCGTCGATGTCCGACATGTCGAAGTCGGTGCCGTCCGACTCGTTGGCGCCCTCCGCCAGGAGAATGATCTGCCACAGGCAGGTGGCGTTCGAGCTGCTGTACGAGGACGTGGACAGGACGCCCTCGTCGCCGAAGTCGTCGGTGTACGTGTCGGCGCCGCTGACGTATCCGCTGGAGGCCGAGGCGGAGGCGGGCGAGGCGCCCACGGCCAGAGCACCGGCGGCGAGCGCGGCGACGGCGGCGGCGCCCAGGCGAGTGCGTGTCGTGCGGAGGTTCATGGAGGTTCCTTCCCCGTTGGTCCGGTGGTGCTGGTGTTTCGCCGTGACCATGCTGGGCGGAGCGGGCGATCGGAGGTACCTGCAAAGTTTCAGGTGTGCGGGGCGGAACCACCGGTGTATCCGGGCGCGTCCACCCCCAACTCGCACCACACCGTCTTGCCCGCAGGCGTCAGCCACACTCCCCAGCGGCGTGCGAGCGCGTCGAGCAGCATCAGGCCGCGGCCGGTCTCGTCGTCCTCGTCGGGGTGGCGCGCGATGAGCCAGGCGTGCGGGTCGGAATCGGTGAGTTCCACGCGGGTGCGGCCGTCCGCCGTGCGGATCAGGCGGAGGGTCACCGGCGTGCCCTCGCCGACGTGGTTGATCACGTTGGTCAGCAGCTCACTGACGCAGAGCTGGACCTCGGGGCAGGACGCGCCGAGGTGTTCGCGGACCGTCCGGCGAACCTCGGGTACCGCCTTGGGGAACGCGAGCAGTTCGAGCGTGAGCGGTTCGGTCACCGGCCGGCCGCCTTGCGCAGGACGGCGGTCAGGGCGCGGGCGGTCTCCGCGTTGCAGTTGCCTAGGGAGATGAGCGGCGAACCGGCGTACGCGCCCGCGAAGGTCGGCAGGTCCACGGTGAGGGACGGGAGTGTGATGCCGTGCGCTTCCAGCGCGGTGCGGAGCTGTTCGACACAGGTTTCCGTGTCGTCGTGGTGGTGCATGCCGTGCGCCTTTCTGCGGTCTGTGCGTTCCGTGATGAATCACTCACAGGGTGGCGTCGGGCGGCGTACGGTGAAAGACCTTCAGGTTGCGCACGACAACCGGCAAACGGAGGTGGTGTGTTGTGCCCGCACGCAAGGACCCCGATGCGTCGACGAGCGTCCCTTGCTTCTACGGTGCCGAGTTGCGCTACAAACGGGAGCAGGCGGGGCTGACACTGGAGCAGTTGGCGGAGGGGAGTTTCCGGGGGGTCTCGTTCCTGAGCCAGATCGAGCGGGGTGAGCGGCGGATGCCGATCGATCTGGCCAAGCATGTCGATGAGCGGCTGGGGACGGACGGATTTTTCCAGCGGCGGTGTGAAGACGCGGCCAAGGCGCGGCAGGTGGGTCATGCGTGGTACTACGCGGACATCCCTGACATGGAGAAACAGGCGCAGACGCTGGAGGAGTGGGCGCCCAACGCCATTCCGGGGCTGTTGCAGACCGAGGCGTATCACCGGGGGCGAGTGACGTACGGAGATCCGGAGGCGCCACTGGAAGCGGTCGAGGAGCGTGTCCGTGCTCGATCGAAGCGCGCGGAGTTGTGGAAACGCGCGGACCGGCCCACCTACTGGGCGATCCTGAACGAGTCGGTCATCCGGCGAACGCCGCTTCCGCCGACGGTCATGGCCGAGCAGGTGAAGCACATCCTTGACGTGATCCGGTCCACGCAGAGCGTTCTTCAGATTGTTCCGGAAACCACCCCGTGGCATCCGCTCGGGCATGGCATGGCCAAGATCATGACCTTCGTCGACGCTCCGCCGCTGGTGTACACAGAGGGCGATTGGACCGGACACATCGTCGACTATCCGGCCCACGTGCAGCAGTACCGTCGTAGATACGATCTGCTGAGGGCCGTTGCACTGTCACCCGACGCGTCCCTGGCCTTGATGGACGACATGGCAAGGACCTACGGAAATGAAGCCCAGCAAGGAAATTGACCTGAACTCTGTTGCCTGGCGTAAGAGTAGTTACAGCAATGAGGGTGGCGGAGACTGCCTCGAAGTCGCCGACAACCTCCCCGGTCTCACCCCCGTCCGCGATTCCAAGAACCCCCAGGGCCCCGCCCTGCTCTTCGCGGCGGACGCCTGGAACCACTTCATCGCCTCCCTCGCGAACTAGCCTGTCCTGCGCAGGGCGTGCCAGGTGGCTGGGCCCACCGCCACGGGACGCCGCCACCGCCGGGGCTTCCACCGGGGCGACCGGGGCGGGCGCGAGGTGCCCGCGCTCCGCTCCACGCGACGCAGCAGCGCCGCCGTGTCCGCGGTCCGGTCCTCGTGGGAGGGTGCCAGACAGTCCCGTACGATCTCCCGCCAGTCCTCGGGGAGTTCGGGGGAGAGCCGCAGCTCCTCCGCGCCACGGGCGTAGCGCATCGCCGCGTCGGTGCGTGCCTCCGTGGTGCCGCCCGGGAGCGGGAACGAACCCGCGAGGACGACGTGGGCCAGCACGCCGAAGGCCCAGATGTCGGCGGTGGGGCGGATCCGGGTGCCCCGCGCGTCGGTCTCCGGCCAGAGCAGTTCGGGGGCGGTGTAGTCCGGGGTGCCGAACGCGGGGGCGTAGGCGTGGGTGCCCTCCAGTTCGGCGGACGTGTTGAAGTCGGCGAGCCGTACCGAACCGTCCGCCATCAGCAGGATGTTGGCCGGTTTCAGGTCCCCGTGCACCCAGCCCGCGCGGTGGAGCTGGTGCAGGCCCTCGCAGATCTGGGCCAGCAGGGCGGATCCGGCCTCCGGGGCCGGGCTCCGGTCCAGTACGGCGTCCAGGGACTCCTCGGCCCGCTCCAGGACCAGGACCGTGGCGCCGTCCAGCTCCGGCCGGCCGGGGTCGTCGACCGTCAGGGTGTCGTACATCCGGATCAGCCGAGGGGAGCGGAGCCGGCGCAGCAACCGCACCTCGCGTTCGGCCAGATCGCGCAGGTGGTGCAGTTGGCGGGGGGTGCGGGTGCCGGTCGGGAGGAACTTCAGCGCCGCCCGGCGCGGCAGTCCGCCCTCGTCCGCGGTGTGCCGGACCGCGTGGTAGACCGTGGCGAACGCGCCGGACGCGAGCGGTTCGCGCACCTCCCAGGCGCCGAGGCGGTAGCCCTCGGGGACCGGAATCGCGTACGGCCGCCCGGTCACCGCGCCGCCCCGCTCGGGACGGGGGTGAGCACCACGAGGTCGTCCTCGCGGACGAGGTCGAAGCGGAGCGCCAGGGAGGCCAGCGACTCCTTCTTGCCGTGCACGCGGCGTCCGGGCCCGGCCTCGTCGGGGCCGGGACGCAGGCGCAGTTTGACGGCCAGGTAGTCGATGTTCCAGTAGACGGCGGAGCGGGTGACCTCGGGCCAGCCGGGGCGCAGCCGCTCCACGATCTCCTCGACCGCGGGCAGCGGGGCACTCGGTTCGCCCCGCAGTCGGCGCTCGCACAGGACGGCCAGCACCGCGAAGTACCGTTTGGTGCGGTCCAGGGCGAACGCCGGCACGGTGGCGGATCCCGCGAGTTCGCGGCGCTCCACGCTGCGGAAGGCGTGCCGCGGTGCCCAGACGTCGAAGGAGAGCAGGTCGCCCGCGGCGGGCAGGGTCACCCGGGAGAACTCGAACGGCACGGGCGCGTCCACACGGCCCGGTGTGACCTTGACGTGCTCACCGGCGCCCTCCGGATTCTCCACCACATAGGTCTGGTCCTCGCTGAGGTTGCTCAGCAGCCAGAACGTGCGGTGCGCGGTGATCTCCCCGGCGATCCGGGGCACTCCCTCGTGCGCGATGGCGAGGCCGTTCCGTCGCCGGGCCCGGCCGAACTCGATGCGTTCACCCGCGCCCAGTCTTATCTGTTCGTCCCCGATGCCGCTCGACGGCGGCACGACAATGACGCTGTACATGGAGTCGTTCCCCCTTCCCCGATTTCTCGGGGTCGACTTTCCCCAGTCCATTGAAAGAAAGAGTAGGCGATGTCAGGGACGTTCGGCGGCCGAACTTTTCCGGACGTACCCCGGTTAATGCCTTGTGAGCTGGGCTTTTGCGGTGAGCGTCAAGTGTGTTGATTGGCCGGCGACGGACTGCGAGCATGAACCCGGCAGGTGGTCTGTTCTTCCCTGCACAGGCGGCTCTTTTCATCCTCTCCGGAAAACGAGGAGGGCTTTTCCTCCGGGTGAGGACTGCCGAATTTCGGAGAGCCGCACCCTTCGTCCGGTGAATGCGGGCAAGGACAGCGCGCCCACGTCCCGGCCACATGCCCGTTCAGCCCTCGTTCATCGGATCCTGATCCCGGCTTCCTACGATCGTCCGGCCGACCACCGGTGCGCCGTAGAGCAGGATCCGGACTCGACTGGGGGAACGACATGCTCCGCATTCACTTCACCGACGTGGATCTGGCCAGGACCCGGCTCGCCTCCGCTCCCGATCCGCTCTTCGAGGTCGCCGCGAGTCTGCACCGGTTCCAGTCCCGGAGGGGGCGGTGGGCCTACGCCGGGTGGTATCGCGGCGCACGGGAACAGATGCGGGAGAAGGGGCTGGAGCGGATCCTGCGGAGTGTTCTGCTGCCCCTGTACCCGAGGGCCGCGTACTTCCCGGACTTCCTCACCCCGGTCGACGCCGTGAACGGTCTGGACGTGGGACTGGAGTCGATCCTGGCCACGCCCCCGGAACGGGTCATGGCGGAGATGGGCATCCTCGACCGGACCGTCGGAGCACCCGCGTGGAGCGGACGGCTGGCCGAGCACAAGGCGCGCAAGGAGCTGGTGGGGGCGTTGCGCGCGTACCACGAGACCGTCATCGTCCCCCACCGGGAGCAGGTGCAGGCGCGTATCGAGGCCGAGCGGGCCGTACGCTGCCGGGGGCTGCTCGACGGCGGGGTGGAGGGCATGCTCGCCGGGCTCGGGCCCCTGCTGCGCTGGCGTCCGCCCGTCCTGGAGGTCACCTACCCCCGGCAGACGGCGGACCGGGACCTGCACCTGAACGGCCGTGGGCTCACGCTGGTCCCCTCGTACTTCAACTGGGGCGAGCCGGTCGCCTACGCCGACCCGGGGCTGCCGCCCGTGCTCTGGTACTCGCTGCTGCACGAGCCCGGGGCCCGCTCCCCGAGCGCCGACGACCCCGGGCGGTCCCTGACGAACCTGCTCGGCCGGGCCCGCGCGGTCGCCCTGCACGCCGCGTCCGGCGGCGCCACGACCGGCGAGATCGCCCGCGCCGCCGGGATCTCGGCCTCCGCCGCCAGCAGACACGCCACCGCGCTGCGCGACGCGGGACTCCTCACCACGGTCCGCAACGGCCCGGCCGTGCTGCACACCCTTACCCCCACGGGCGCCTCCGTGCTGCGCGCCGCCCTGCGGAAGGCGGACGGGGACTCCGCGGGCACGCCGGTCTGATCCGGCGGCCCCGGACGCACCAGGGCCGCGTCCCCCTCGTGCGGGTGGGACGCGGCCCTTGGTGGTGGTGTGCTCGGGGCGGCCGTCCTCAGTAGCGCGGGCGGGTGAACCAGGCCTTGCCCGCGGCGTTGCCGACGAACACGGCGATCAGGATCGCCAGCACCGTGTGGATCAGACCCACCAGGATGAAGGGGTAGATGCCGAGGACGGCGGTGATGATGCCGAAGATCAGCGTGGTGATGCGGACGCCGTTGCCGCCCTTGCCGAACTTGACGGCCAGCACGAGCGCGAACACGCCCCACGCCAGCGCGAACACGGTCAGACCCCAGAGCAGGCCGGACGAGTAGTCGGCGAGCTGCTCGAACGCGGGATCCTCGCTCAGCGTCGGATCGTCCTTCGCGGCCTCCACGCCCGCCGCGCTGATCGCGAACAGCGCCACGCCGATGAGCTGCAGGGCCACGACGACCCACAGCAGCACGCGTGCCGTGCTCACCGTTCCCGGCATGGACGTCGGCACCGGGGCGCCGGAGTAGGCGCCCACCGGCGGCGCCGCCGGGTAGCCGTACCCCTGCTGGGGCTGCTGGGGGTAGCCGTAGCCGGGAGCCGGCGGCTGCTGGCCACCCTGCGGGGGCCCGTAGGGGTTGTTCGGGTCGCCGAAACTCATGGCGGTTCTTCCTCCGTTGCGCTTCAGGTGCGGGGACGACGCGAGACTCGGCGCGGAGGAAGTTCTACAGATGCGGTCCGTCCCCCCGGTTCTGCCCGCGGCACTGTGTCCTCATCGTTCTTGACCGTTCCTTTCCTTGTCCAGGCGCAGGCCGTATGTGTTGTGCAAGTGCAACATCACGATCTTGACCGGAAACGGGCGATACGTGGTGAGAGGGGGGCCGCGGTCGCCCGGTATGCGGGCGGATTGGAACCGGGGCCCGGTCATCCGCGAGGATGGGGGCATGACCGCCCAGATTCTCGATGGCAAGGCCACCGCAGCCGAGATCAAGTCCGATCTGACCGCCCGTGTGGCGGCGCTGAAGGAGAAGGGCGTCACGCCCGGCCTCGGCACGATCCTCGTCGGGGAGGACCCCGGCAGCCAGAAGTACGTCGCCGGGAAGCACCGCGACTGCGCCCAGGTGGGCATCGCCTCCATCCAGCGCGAACTGCCGGACACGGCCACGCAGGAGGAGATCGAGGCGGTCGTCCGCGAGCTGAACGAGGACCCCGCCTGCACCGGTTACATCGTCCAGCTTCCGCTGCCCAAGGGCATCGACGAGAACCGCATCCTCGAACTGATGGACCCGGGCAAGGACGCCGACGGCCTCCACCCGATGAACCTCGGCCGTCTCGTCCTCAACGAGCCGGCCCCCCTGCCCTGCACCCCCAACGGCATCATCACCCTGCTGCGCCGCCACGGCGTGGAGATCAAGGGCGCGGAGGTCGTGGTCGTCGGCCGCGGTGTGACCATCGGCCGTCCGATGCCCCTGCTGCTGACCCGGCGCAGCGAGAACGCCACGGTGACCCAGTGCCACACCGGCACGCGTGATCTCTCGGCCCACCTCCGGCGCGCGGACATCATCGTGGCCGCCGCGGGCAGCGCCCATCTGATCCGCCCCGAGGACGTCAAGCCGGGCGCGGCCGTCCTCGACGTCGGTGTCTCCCGCAGTGCCGAGGGCAAGATCCTGGGCGACGTCCATCCGGGCGTGGCAGAGGTGGCCGGCTGGGTCGCCCCGAACCCCGGCGGCGTCGGCCCGATGACCCGGGCCCAGCTGCTGGTCAACGTGGTCGAGGCGGCGGAGCGCAGTGTCGGCTGAGCGGAACACGCCGGACGTCTCCGAGGAGCGGGCCGAAGGGCGGGCCGGGGGACGGACCGAGGAGCGGGCCGAGGAGCGGGCCGAGGAGCGGGCCGAGGACATCACGGTCCGTGATCCCGTCAGCGCGCCCGACGCCGAGGGCAGGCCGCGCCGCACCACCCGGCGGTTCCCCCTGTTCACCAGGGACACCGCGCGCCCCGAGGGCGGAGGCAGGGCCGCCCCCGGTGACGCCCCCGCGCCCGCCCGTCAGTGGCCGATCCTCTCCGTGCTGCTCACGGTCGGAGCGGGGCTGCTGCTGACCGCGCTGGACCAGTTCCGGCTGGGCACGCTGCTGGTCGGCGTGGCGCTGGTGGCCGGGGCCGTGCTGCGGTGGCTGGTGCGGGACGTGGGCATGCTCGCGGTGCGTTCCCGTTTCACGGACATCGTGACGTACGGGGGGCTGGGGCTGGTGATCGCGATGCTGGCGCTGATGGCGCAGCCGAAGCCGCTGCTGGAGATTCCGTTCCTCAAGGACACGCTGCACTTCACGGTCGACAGTTAGCCCGCGCTTTGTGAGCGGCGGCCCGTCCGCACCCCCGTGAGAGGACGGGCCGTCGCCGGGGAACACGTTCCTGCACCGTGAAGGGCCTGTTCAACGGCTGTCCGGGGGCTGTGGCACGGAAGTGACCGTTTCGGTACGGCATACGGAATCCCCGTACAGGCTTGCGATGTGGCTGGGCGGGCGGCCGACGTCGGAGCCGGTCGGGGGTGTCCGCGCCGCCCGGCGCTCGCGGGGCGCCACCCCCGGAGGGGGACCCCGGCCCACCCGTGCCGCCCCGGGGATACCTCCCAGGTCTCGAGGCGCTGGGGGAGGCACGACTGCCCGCGGGAACGGCGGCGCGGCTGCCCGCGGATGACGGGACGTGTCGATGTATTGACAAGTTTGTCGTTGTGCGTCGAAGTGGGGGGATGGCGGGCTAGCGTGAACAAACGGGACCGTCCCGACGCCCCGCGCGCAGGTACCCGGGTTCCGTTCGGTCGAGGGGGTGACCGATGGGACACTGGACCGCGAGTGAGTAGGCGTGCGACGGTGCCTGTCCGCGGCCCCGATGCTCCCGTGCGCCCCCGCCCCGGGAACTGAGACCCTGCCTGGCGGCATCCTCGTGGGTATCCACAACGGGGACTCGGCAAGGGGCACCATGCGCGAGGGAACAACCAGCACCAACCGGGGGGAAGAGGGGGGAAGCAATGCCTCGTTGGAAGGCCTTGCCGGATGAACTCGATCCGCAGATCAGGGAGTTCACCAGCCAGCTCAGGCGGGTCGTGGACCGCAGCGGCCTGAGCGTCGCGTCGGTCTCCGACCGCACGGGCTACAGCAAGACGTCCTGGGAGCGTTATCTGAACGGCCGGCTGCTCGCGCCCAAGGGCGCGATCGTGGCCCTGGCCGAGGTCACCGGGACCAACCCGATGCACCTCACCACCATGTGGGAGCTCGCCGAGCGCGCCTGGAGCCGCTCGGAGATGCGTCACGACATGACGATGGAGGCGATCAGGATCTCGCAGGCGCGCGCCGCGCTCAGCGAGTTCGCCGGTCCGTCCTCCGGCTCGGGCGGCGGATCCGCCCGCAAGGGCGCGTCCGCGGTCCGTCCGGGCGTCGCGGGACCGGCCGGGGTCGCGCCGAGCGTGCCGCCGCAGCCGACCGCCTCGGAGGTGCGCGACGCCACCGGCGGCGCGCGGGACGGTTCGGCCGGGACGAACTCCTGGGGGGTCGCCGCACCGGCCGACTCGCCGCGGGCGGGCCACCGCGGCCCCGGGCCCGCGGCGGGCGGGCGCACGCCGGGCGCCTCCGGGACGTACGGCGCACCACCCCCGGGCGCGTCCGGTCAGGGCCATCCGGGTGGACCGGGCGGACCGGGCCGTTCCGGCGGAAAGCGGCGGATGTCGACGTTCATCGCCGGAGCGGTGGGAGCGCTGGTGGTGGTCGCCGCCGCGTTCTACGTCACCAGCACCGAGGGCGACAAGAAGAAGGACGAGACCCGGAAGTCCCCCTCGCCCACCGCCACCGCCAGTGTCGACCTGCCCCCCGGTGTGAAGTGCAGCGGCGACAGTTGCGCGGGCAAGGACGCCGAGGCCATGGGGTGCAGCGGTGACCTGGTGACCACCACGGGGACCGCGGTCGTCGGCGCCACCACGGTGGAGGTCCGCTACAGCGAGACCTGCGCCGCGGCCTGGGGACGCATCACGCAGGGCACGCAGGGGGACAGGGTCGAGATCAGCGCGGGCACGTCGAAGCAGAGCGACAGCATCACCGCGGCCGGCGACACGGTCACGTACACCCCGATGGTGCCGGTGAAGGACGCGACGGACGCGAAGGCCTGTGCCGTACTGGCCGCCACCGGTGAGAAGGGCTGCACCGAGTAGGACCCGCACATGGCCCGGCGCGCCACATGTATGGGCCCGTACGGGTTCATATGGGCCCATACGTGTGGGGGAAATGTGGGGACGTGCATGATGTGACGAAAGGCGGGCACCCGGAAAGTACCCCCACGGGAGTCCGGCACGGTCGGTCCCCGACGGCGGCCGCCCCGGCCCCACCTCTCCCGGACGGAGCGGCCGCCCTTCTCGTGCCCGTTCGGCTACCCGTGTACCCAGGTCGTCACTCTGTGGGGCGGGCCACAGGGAGCCCGGCCGTCCGCGCCCGTGGATGCGCGATAGCCTGACCGCTGGATCTCTCTTGACGCCAAGAGATCGATCATTCGAACCGATGATCGATCATCGTGGTGGACGCCGGTCACGAGCCGGAGCGGGATCCCGCACCCCGGGGCAGGGACCGCCCCACCGCCAGCTGTCATACGGAGAACGCCATGACCCGCACTCCCGTGAACGTCACCGTCACCGGCGCGGCCGGCCAGATCGGTTACGCCCTGCTCTTCCGCATCGCCTCCGGCCAGCTGCTCGGCGCGGACGTGCCGGTCAAGCTGCGCCTGCTGGAGATCACCCCGGCGCTCAAGGCCGCCGAGGGCACGGCCATGGAGCTGGACGACTGCGCGTTCCCGCTTCTGCAGGGCATCGACATCACGGACGACCCGAACGTGGCCTTCGACGGCGCCAACGTCGGTCTCCTCGTGGGCGCCCGCCCGCGCACCAAGGGCATGGAGCGCGGTGACCTCCTGGAGGCCAACGGCGGCATCTTCAAGCCGCAGGGCCAGGCCATCAACGCCCACGCCGCGGACGACATCAAGGTCCTGGTCGTCGGCAACCCGGCCAACACCAACGCCCTGATCGCCCAGGCCGCCGCCCCGGACGTACCCGCCGAGCGGTTCACCGCCATGACCCGTCTGGACCACAACCGCGCGCTGACCCAGCTCTCGAAGAAGACCGGCGTCCCGGTCTCCGAGATCAAGAAGCTGACGATCTGGGGCAACCACTCCGCCACCCAGTACCCCGACATCTTCCACGCCACGGTCGCCGGCAAGAACGCCGCCGAGGTCGTGAACGACGAGAAGTGGCTGGCCGAGGACTTCATCCCGACCGTCGCCAAGCGCGGCGCCGCGATCATCGAGGCCCGTGGCGCCTCGTCGGCCGCCTCCGCCGCCAACGCCGCCATCGACCACGTGTACACCTGGGTCAACGGCACCGCCGACGGCGACTGGGCCTCCATGGGCATCCCGTCGGACGGCTCCTACGGCGTGCCGGAGGGCCTGATCTCCTCCTTCCCGGTCACCGTGAAGGACGGCAAGTACGAGATCGTCCAGGGCCTGGAGATCAACGAGTTCTCCCGCGCCCGCATCGACGCCTCCGTCAAGGAGCTCACGGAGGAGCGCGAGGCGGTCCGCGGCCTCGGCCTCATCTGATCCGACCCGCTCCAGGGTTTCGGGCCCCGCACCGGCTGTGCCGGTGCGGGGCCCGCCGCGTTCATCCGGCCGGGACCGGACGAGGCCCTGGCGGTCACCGAGGACGAGATCGGCCGGACCGGAGCGGCGGGCGAGAGCCGACGCGGACGGCCGTGACGACGAGCGCGGGCTGCTGCGGACGGACCTCGGTCGCTTCTGCCCGCCGGACACCCCCTGCGGCACCGACACGCAGTGACCGCCCGCCCACAAGGTGGGCGATTTATTCCGTTCCGCCCTTGCTTTCAGTGGCGCAACGCACTTCCGGCCTTCGATTCCGCATGCATACGGGACGCAAGGGCAGGAGCACCCGGTCCCGTGGACGACACCTGTGCGACTCACGGGTGCTGAACAGGAACGGAAGGCAGCAGACGTCTACGCCGCCCCGCCCATGGCCCGCCTCACCGCGCTCGGGCTGCGCGGCGCCGACAAGGAGGTGCTGGAGGCGGTCGAGTCGCTCGGGACCACCGCACGCCAGCGCCTGCTGACCGCCCGTGTCCCGCTGGCCCGCAGGGAACTCCTCCTCGGTCTCAACCAGACGATCATGATGGCGCTGTCCATGGCCGCCATCGCCTCCGTGATCGGCGCCGGTGGTCTCGGCGACCGCGTCTACCAGGCGCTGGCCTCGGTCGACGTCGGCGCCGCGCTCGCGGTCGGCATCCCGATCGTGCTGCTCGCCGTGGTCCTGGACCGGGTGACCGGCGCGGCCGGCGCGCGACTCGGGCAGGCGCCCCCGCCGAACGCCCGCGCGCTGTTGGCGTACGCCGGGATCGCCGCCCTGGAATCGGCCCGCTCCCTCGGCGCGACCAGCGCCCAGCAGCTGCGCCAGGTCCAGCTCCCGCCGGCCCGCCCGGCGTTGCTGCTCGCCGTCAACCAGGGCGTGGTCCTCGTCCTCGCCGTCGTCATCATCGGCGGCCTGGTCGGCGGTGGCGCGCTCGGCTACGACGTCGTCTTCGGCCTCGCCCAGGGCGACCTGGCGACCGGCCTGGTCGCCGGGGCCGCGATCGTCTGCCTGGGCCTGATGCTCGACCGGGTGACCCAGCCGACCGAACGCCGTACGGCGAAGGGAGCCTGAGATGTCCCGCACGCGTGTCACGGCGGCCGTCGCCGTACTGGCGCTGGCCACAGGATGCGGCGCCGCCGACATGACCAGGCAGGCCTCGCCCTTCGCGAACGCGCGGGGTGCCAGGACGGTCACCCTGTCCGTACAGTCCTGGGTCGGCGCGCAGGCCAACGTGGCCGTCGCCCAGTACCTGCTGGAACACGAACTCGGCTACCGCGTCGACACCGTCCAGGTCGACGAGGTGCCCGCCTGGGACGCGCTCAGCCAGGGCCGCGTCGACGCGATCCTGGAGGACTGGGGCCACCCCGGGCAGGAGCGGCGGTACGTCGAGGACAAGAGGACGATCGTGAACGGCGGCGACCTCGGCGTCACCGGGCACATCGGCTGGTTCGTGCCGACGTACTTCGCCGAGCGGCCCCCGACGTCACCGACTGGAAGAACCTCGACAAGTACGCCGAGCAGAAGCTGTCGCCCCAGGAGGCGGCCAAGAAGTGGGTGGACAGCCACGATCCCACCTCTCTTGCCGGGCAGGGTGCTCGGTCCCTCCAGGGCCGTGGTGGATGTCCGTTCTCGCAGAGCGGAGCAGGGGGAGTGGCGTCGTCTTCGGGGCGATGCGGTGCTCCGGAAGGGAGCGGTGGTGGGGTGGGTCGCTCGGGTGAGTGTGATCGGGTGCGGAGAGAAAAGCGAGTGGCGGGGCTAGGTTTGGCGGCATGTCACGTTCAGTGAACGTCGCGGCAGGGCAGGGCGGGATTCCCCGTCCCCGGTGTGCATCCGGTGCCGGAGGGGTGACAGCGGCCACCGGCCGTTCGAGTGCCCGTGAACCTCAACCCGTCCGGGTTGGAATCCCCCTCGCTTGAGGAGGGGGAGGATGTCAAATGGAAGAAGTGGCTGTCCTGACCTCCGGGTTCACCACTCGGTGGAGCCCGGGGGGATCCGGCGGCCGACCATCAGCCGGTTCCAGCTGTTGATGGCGGTGATCAGCGCGACGAGGTGGGCGAGCCGGACGGAGTCGAAGTGCCCGGCCGCCCGCTCGTACACCTCGTCGGGCACGAACCCTCCCCCGGGCTTCGTCCGGGAGGTGCCCCCGGTCAGCACCGTGACCGCCTCGGTCAGCTCCAGCGCGGCCCGCTCCCGCGCGTCGAAGACGTCGTCCCCGGCCTCCTCCCAGGCGTCGAGGAGATCGAGCTGCGCCTCGCGCACCGCCCCGTCCTTGCGGGCGAGGGCGAGGTGCATGTCGAGGCAGAACGCGCAGTGGTTGAGCTGCGAGGCGCGGATCTGGACCAGCTCGGCCAGCCCGGGATCGCCGAGGCCCTTCCTGGCGGCGGCGCTCACCGCCCGCAGCGCGCTGCGGACACCGGCGTCGAGGCGGGTCGTACGAGCCGTCACGCGTGCTGTCCCGGCGTGTAGTGGCCCGGCGTCATCCGGCAGGTCACACCGAACCGGTTCCAGGCGTTGATCACCGTGATCGCGGCGATCAGCTGCGCCAGCTCGGCCTCCTCGAACTGCTTGGCGGCCCGTTCGTACACCTCGTCGGGCACGAAGCCGTCCGTCAGCACGGTGACGGCCTCGGTCAGCTCGATCGCGGCGAGCTCCTTCTCCGTGTAGAAGTGCCGCGACTCCTCCCACGCGCCGAGCTGGATGATCCGCTCGACGCTCTCGCCCGCCGCGAGCGCGTCCTTGGTGTGCATGTCCAGGCAGAAGGCGCAGTGGTTGAGCTGGGAGGCGCGGATCTTCACCAGCTCGTACAGCTTGGCGTCGAGCCCCTTCCTGGCGGCGGAGTCCAGCCGGATCATCGCCTTGTAGACCTCGGGGGCGTGCCGGGCCCACTCCAGCCGGACGGGGAGCTCGGCGGCGTACTCGGTGTTCGTTTCCGTAGTGGTCATGCCTCGACCCTAGGAGTGAGGCAGCCCAGGAGTATGGTCCACTTCCATGGCAGAACGCCGGTCCACTTTCGGCATCGACCTCCACCTCGAACCGGCCGGTCCCGGCCTGCGACGCGGCCTGACCGACGCCCTCCGCGAGGCCGTCCGCACCGGCCGGCTCGCCCCCGGCGCCCGGCTGCCCTCCTCCCGCTCCCTCGCCGCCGACCTGGGCATCGCCCGCAACACCGTCGCCGACGCCTACGCCGACCTGATCGCCGAGGGCTGGCTCACCGCCCGGCAGGGATCCGGCACCCGGGTCGCCGACCGCACGGTGCCCCGGCCGCCCGCCGCACCCCCCGCCCCGGGGCGCACCCCCGGCCGGCTTCCGTACGACCTCGTCCCGGGCACCCCCGACCTCGCCTCCTTCCCCCGCGCCGAATGGCTCAAGGCCGCCCGCCGCGCCCTCGCCGCCGCCCCGCACGACGCCCTCGGCTACGGCGACCCGCGCGGCCGCCCCGAACTGCGCACGGCCCTCGCCGACTACCTGGCGCGCGTCCGGGGCGTACGCGCCGACCCCGAACGGATCGTCGTCTGCTCCGGTTTCGCCGGCGGCCTCCGCCTCCTCTGCGAGGTCCTGCGCGCCCGCGGCGCCCGCACCCTCGCCGTGGAGTCCTACGGACTGGACGCCCACTGGGACCTGGCCGCCCACGCCGGCCTGACCACCACCCCGCTCCCCTTCGACTCCCTCGGCACCCGCGCGCAGGACCCGGGCGACGCCGACGCGGTGCTGCTCAGCCCGGCCCACCAGTTCCCGCTGGGCGGCGCTCTCCTGCCCGAGCGCCGCGCCGCCGTCGTCGACTGGGCGCGCCGCACCGGCGGACTGATCCTGGAGGACGACTACGACGGCGAGTTCCGCTACGACCGCCAGGCCGTCGGCGCGCTCCAGAACCTCGACCCCGACCACGTGGCCTACCTCGGCACGGCCAGCAAGTCCCTCGCCCCCGGCCTCCGACTGGGCTGGATGGTCCTGCCCCCGTCCCTGCTCCCGGACGCCCTGGCCCACGGCGGCGGCCGCTCCGTGAGCGTCCTCGAACAGCTCACCCTCGCCGAGTTCCTCACCTCCGGCGCCTACGACCGCCACGTCCGCGCCGCCCGTCTGCGCTACCGCCGCCGCCGCGACTCCCTGGTCGAGTCCCTCGCCACCCGGGCCCCCGACGTCCGGATCACCGGCATCGCGGCCGGCCTGCACGCCGTCCTCCGACTCCCGCCCGGCACCGAACGGTCCGTGGTCCAGGCCGCCACCTGGCAGAACCTCGCCGTCCACGGCCTCTCCCGCTTCCGCCACCCCGCCACCGCCACCACGGCGGGCGACGCCCTGGTCGTCGGCTACGCCACCCCGCCGGACCACGCCTGGGCCGGCACCCTGGACGCCCTGTGCCGGGCACTGCCCTGACGCACCAAGCCGGCATAAGGCACCAAGGGTTGCAAATGGGCGGCGGGGGAGCGCTGCCGGCGGGGGGCTCCTGCGTGTGCCGTCCGGGCGGTCTCTAGGCTGTCCGCCGCGAGCCGGGAGAGGTGACCCGGGGGTATGCGAGGGGGAGTGAAGGGCATGGCGGAGACACGGCGGCGGCTGCGGTCCAGCACGGTGGTGCTCGGAGGGATGGGCGTGCTCGCGGCGGCGCTGTCGGCGTGCGGGTCCGATCCGGACCGGCGGTGCGTGGACCGGGACAGCTACGACTACATCAACGGTTACAAGATCGTCGCCGACAAGAACTGCAACTCCTCCGGGAGCACCTCCAGTTCGATGGGCACGTCCCGCACCAACGCCGACTGGTACTACGACGCCGACGTCAGCAACGGCTACGCCGACTACGGCACCTTCAGCCGCAGCGAGGCCGTCGACCGGGGCGGCTTCGGCTGCTCGGGCTCCGGCAGCAGCGGCGGCTGACGGATCATGGAACGGCGTACGACCGAGCCCCGCCCCGGCTGGCAGGAGACCGTCGAGGAGCAGGGGCTCATCTATCCGCTCACCCGTTACCCGGACGGCTCCCTGCGCCCCTACTGGGACGAGAGCGCCTACTACGTCTTCGGCCTGGAGGAGATCGAGGCGCTGGAGGAGGTCGTCGAGGAACTGCACGGCATGTGCCTCGCCGCCGCCGAGCACATCGTCACCTCCGACCGCTTCGCCGACCTCGGCATCACCGACCCGCGCATCGCCCGTGTGGTCGCCGAGGCCTGGCACCGGCGCGCCGAACTCCCCTCCGTCTACGGCCGCTTCGACCTCCGCTACGACGGCACCGGCCCGGCCCGGCTCCTGGAGTACAACGCCGACACCCCCACCTCCCTGGTGGAGGCCGCCTCCCCCCAGTGGTTCTGGATGGAGGAACGCTTCCCCGGCGCCGACCAGTGGAACTCCCTCCACGAACGCCTCGTCGACGCCTGGAAGAGACAGGCCGCCCTCCTCCCGCCGGGCAGCCCCCTGTACTTCGCCCACTCCTCCGCCGACGAACTCGGCGAGGACCTCATGACCGTCGCCTACCTCAAGGAGACCGCCGAACAGGCCGGCCTCGACACCGACTGGCTCTCCATGGAGGAGATCGGCTGGGACCGCCTCTCCGGCCGCTTCGTCGACAACGGGCTCCGGTTCATCCGCAGCATCTTCAAGCTGTACCCCTGGGAGTGGCTCACCACCGACCGCTTCGCCGACCACGTCCTCGACACCCTCGACAACGGCGGCGGCACCGGCACCACCCTGTGGATCGAACCCGCCTGGAAGATGCTCCTCAGCAACAAGGCCCTCCTGGCGATCCTCTGGGAGCTCTACCCCGGCCACCCCAACCTCCTCCCCGCCTACCTCGACGGCCCGCGTGACCTGGCGGACACCACCGGCTGGGTCGCCAAGCCCCTCCTCGGCCGCGAGGGCGCGGGAGTGAGCATCCACGAGCCCGGCTCCGACCCCGTGCTCCGCGACGAACCCTGCTGCTACCAGCAACTCGCCCCCCTCCCCACCTTCGACGGCAACCACGTCGTCCTGGGCACCTGGGTGGTGGAGAACGAGTCGGCGGGCCTGGGCATCCGCGAGTCGTCGGGCCTGGTGACGGACGAATATGCCCGGTTCCTGCCTCACGTGATCCTGTAAACAGGCGTCCAGCGGAGCGCCCCCCAGGGGCGCGGGGAACTGCGCGACCAGCCCTCACCCACCCGCGGAGGCAGTGATACAACCACCCGGCAGACGCCGTAGCCCGCATGGTGGACGCCACCCTCTGGCACCCCGTGCCGCCCGGTACCCTGACGTCGGGCCGTGACTGGCGCGCTGGGATGGAGCAACCATCGGGAAGCGGCCCCGGACCCTTCGGGTCCGGAAACATGTGCCGTGCGCCTGGGCCGTACCGTGAACGCAGAACGCCACGTCCGGAGGTCCCCATGTCAGCCGCCGAGCAGCCGCTCACGCCCGCTTCCACTGCCTTCCGCTCCGCCCTCGACGTCATCCGTTCCGTGGAGCCGCGCGTCGCCGACGCCATCGGTCAGGAGGTCGCCGACCAGCGCGAGATGCTCAAGCTGATCGCCTCCGAGAACTACGCCTCCCCGGCCACCCTCCTCGCGATGGGCAACTGGTTCAGCGACAAGTACGCCGAGGGCACCATCGGCCGCCGCTTCTACGCCGGCTGCCGCAACGTCGACACCGTCGAGTCGCTCGCCGCCGAGCACGCCAAGGAGCTCTTCGGCGCCCGCCACGCCTACGTCCAGCCGCACTCCGGCATCGACGCCAACCTGGTCGCCTTCTGGTCCGTACTCGCCGACCGCGTCGAGGCCCCCTTCCTGGAGAAGACCGGCGCCCGCCAGGTCAACGACCTCTCCGAGGCCGACTGGGCCGAGCTCCGCCAGGCCTTCGGCAACCAGCGCATGCTCGGCATGTCCCTGGACGCCGGCGGCCACCTCACCCACGGCTTCCGCCCGAACATCTCCGGCAAGATGTTCGACCAGCGCTCCTACGGCACCGACCCGGCCACCGGCCTCATCGACTACGAGGCCCTGCGCACCTCCGCCCGCGAGTTCAAGCCGCTGATCATCGTCGCCGGCTACTCCGCCTACCCCCGTCTGGTGAACTTCCGGATCATGCGCGAGATCGCCGACGAGGTCGGCGCCACGCTCATGGTCGACATGGCGCACTTCGCCGGTCTCGTCGCCGGCAAGGTCCTCACCGGCGACTTCGACCCGGTCCCGCACGCCCAGATTGTCACCACCACCACCCACAAGTCGCTGCGCGGCCCGCGCGGCGGCATGGTGCTGTGCGACGACTCCCTCAAGGACCAGGTCGACCGCGGCTGCCCGATGGTCCTCGGCGGCCCGCTCCCGCACGTCATGGCCGCCAAGGCCGTCGCCCTCGCCGAGGCCCGGCAGCCCGCCTTCCAGGACTACGCCCAGCGCATCGTCGACAACTCGCGTGCTCTCGCCGAGGGCCTGATGCGCCGCGGCGCCACCCTGGTCACCGGCGGCACCGACAACCACCTCAACCTGATCGACGTCGCCACGTCCTACGGCCTCACCGGCCGCCAGGCCGAGGCCGCCCTGCTCGACTCGGGCATCGTCACCAACCGCAACGCCATCCCCGCCGACCCCAACGGCGCCTGGTACACCTCCGGCATCCGCATCGGTACCCCCGCGCTGACCACGCGCGGCCTGGGCACGGCGGAGATGGACGAGGTCGCGGGGCTGATCGACCGGGTCCTGACGACGACCGAGCCCGGCACCACCAAGTCCGGTGCCCCCTCCAAGGCCGCCCACGTCCTCGACGCCAAGGTCGCCGACGAGATCTCCCGCCGCGCCACCGACCTGGTCGCCGGTTTCCCGCTCTACCCGGAGATCGACCTCGGCTGAGGCGGCCCGGCCCTGCTCGACGCGCCCCGCGGCGGTCCGGTCACGTACCGGGCCGTCGCGGGCCCGTCATCAGGCGTCCAGCAGCTCCTGCCGCGGCCCTGGATCCTCCTTCCGCCGGCGGCTCAGCGGCCACCGCGTCACATACGGGCGCAGCACCAGGGCCAGCACCGCTCCGGCCACCACCCCCGGTATCGCCCACCACCAGTCGGTGCCGTCGTCCGTCGTCGGCGCGGCGCGGGTCCCGGAGACCGCCGCGGCCCGATCCTTTCCGGGCTCGGCCTGCTCCGTCTCCCACGGTGCCGGGTAGATCCCCGGAGCCGACCCGGTGCCTGACCTCTCGCCCATCACACCCAGCGAGTACAGAAACTTGTACAGATTCGAGGCGTCGGCGGCGCGGTGCCAGAGGCCGTTCGGCGATGCGTTGAACCGCTCCGCCGTGTGTATCCACGCGTCTTGGCCCGCCTCCGCCATGAAGACCCGGTCCACCCGCCACGGCGTCACGTCGTGCATCATCCACGTCACATTGATCAGCCGGGCCGAGGCCGAAACGGCCTCCGGCGGCCTCTCACGCGTGCCCTTGCCGACGGGGCCGAGCAGCCGCTCCAGCTCGCCGTACTGCTTGTCGGAGTAGTACACCGACGCCGTCTCCTCGCTCTCCGGCGAGACCACCAGCACGCTCGTCGGCCCCCCGGCGGACGCGGGCGACGCCCCCCACATCATCAGGGCCAGCGCCGCCGCCAACGCGCCCATGCCCGCCGTCAGTTGTCGAACCCTGCCCTTCCACCTGCGCATCCGGACCCCCACTCGGCCGGTCGATCCCCGTGCGGCCCGCACACGAGCCGCCTGTCATCTCTGGTACACCGCCCGACCCGCCGGGGTTCCCGGTCGGTCCGCCCCGATTCCGAGACACTCCCGGAAGACCGGCCGCTACCGGCCCGCCTCCTCGACCACCTCCGCGATCTCCAGCGCCCGCGCCTTCGACACCACCCCCTCCAGCCGCAGCGTCACCCCCTCGACGGCCCCGCCGCTGTACGGCCACAGCAGCGTCGGCCCCGCTGTGCGCTCCTCCCGGGTGAACCGGTGACCGTCCACGTCCACCAGCCAGAAGCTCAACACGTGCGGCCGGGGGAACCACAGGGCCTGGTCGGGAATCCCGCCCTCGTCCTCCTCGCCCAGCGACAGCCACTCCGGCTGCTCGCGCACGCTCTTGACGAAGGTGACGTCCAGACGGGCCGGGAACTCGTCGAGCCGGATCGTCCGCCCCTGCTCCCGCCAGCACAGACTCACCAGGAACCGCCCCCGCGGCAGCCCGCTCACCGTCACCGCGTCCGGAGTGCCCAGCGCCTTCGGCACCAGCGGCGTGAACCCGGCCCGCCGCTCCGCCTCGCCGAACGACACCGACCGCCCGCAGCCCGGCACCTCCGCGCCCGGCGAGGGCACCGCCGACGGGTCGTACCGCACCTCGACCCCGCCGAAGCCGAACCAGTCGATCACCGCCGCCCGCACCGGAGGCGTCAGCGCCAGCACCGTCAGCAGCCCGCACAGGGACGCGACCAGCGACCGCCACCGTGCCCGCGTCCAGCGCCGGGCCGCCCGCAGCCGCGCGCCGGTGCCCGTCGGCCCGGCCGCCGGAACCGGCAGCTCCTCGGTGAGTATCTGTCCCAGCACCCGCTCGACCATCGACTCCGACCCCGCCGCCGAGTCCGCCCCGTCCAGCGACCGTCCCAGCGCCCGCAGCTCTTCCCGCAGGCGCTCGGCGTCACCGTCGTACCGCTCATCCACGCCTCTCACCCCCTTCCCGGGGCCGGAAGTCCGGCAGCAGGCGCTCCAGCTTGCGCAGGGCGCGGTTCAGCCGCGACTTCACCGTGCCCCGGGGCCAGCCCAGGGCCTGGGCGGTCTCCCGCTCGTCCATCTCGAGCAGATAGCGGTAGGTGACGACCAGCCGGTGCTCCTCGCTCAGCTTCCCCAGGGCGGACACCAGCGCCCCACGGCGCTCCGTCTCCAGCGTCGCGACCGCCGGGTCCGTCGACTCCGGTATCACCGGCTCCGCCTCCATGAACGCCGCCTCCCGGTCGGCGAGGCCGTTCCGGCGCACGGCGGCGCGCACTGTGTTCCTCGTCTCATTGGCCACGATCGACAGCAGCCACGGCCGGAACGCCATGCCGTCCCGGAACCGGCCCAGCGCGCAGTACGCCTTGACGAAGGCCTGCTGCACCACGTCCTCCGCGTCCGCCCCCGCCCCGAGCGCGGTGGCCGCCCTGAGCGCGATGCCCGTATGGGCCCGCACCAGCTCCGCGTACGCCTCCGGCTCCCCGGCGCGTACGCGTGCGATCACCGCGGCCTCATCGACGATGCGGCCCCCCTCCCGCGTCCTCACGTCTTTGTTACACCGCCGGGCACGGATCGGTTCCCACCTGTTTCCGGTCGGTTCCGGACCGCCTTCCAGGACCTGAGAGAATGATGAGCATGGCGACTGACCGACCCCGCGTGCTCTCCGGAATCCAGCCCACCGCAGGCTCGTTCCACCTCGGCAACTACCTCGGCGCCGTCCGCCAGTGGGTGGCCCTGCAGGAGACCCACGACGCGTTCTACATGGTCGTCGACCTGCACGCGATCACGGTCCCGCAGGACCCGAAGGAGCTGCGCGCCAACACCCGGCTCGCCGCCGCCCAGCTGCTGGCCGCCGGTCTCGACCCGGACCGCTGCACGCTCTTCGTGCAGAGCCACGTGCCCGAGCACGCCCAGCTCGCCTGGATCATGAACTGCCTCACCGGCTTCGGCGAGGCCTCCCGCATGACCCAGTTCAAGGACAAGTCCGCCAAGCAGGGCGCCGACCGCGCCTCCGTCGGCCTGTTCACGTACCCGGTCCTGCAGGTCGCGGACATCCTGCTCTACCAGGCCAACGAGGTGCCGGTGGGCGAGGACCAGCGCCAGCACATCGAGCTCACGCGCGACCTCGCCGACCGTTTCAACGGCCGGTTCGGCGAGACGTTCACGATGCCGAAGCCGTACATCCTCAAGGAGACGGCGAAGATCTACGACCTCCAGGACCCGACGGTCAAGATGAGCAAGTCGGCGTCCACGCCGAAGGGCCTCATCAACCTCCTGGACGAGCCGAAGGCCACCGCCAAGAAGGTGAAGAGCGCGGTCACCGACACCGACACGGTCATCCGCTACGACGTCGTGGAGAAGCCCGGCGTGAGCAACCTCCTCACGATCTACTCGACCCTCACCGGAGCGGACATCCCCGAACTGGAGGAGAAGTACGCCGGCAAGGGCTACGGTGCGCTCAAGACGGACCTCGCCGAGGTCATGGTCGAGTTCGTGACCCCCTTCAAGGAGCGCACCCAGCAGTACCTGGACGACCCCGAGACGCTGGACTCGATCCTGGCCAAGGGCGCGGAGAAGGCGCGCGCCGTCGCCGCGGAGACCCTCTCCCAGGCGTACGACCGGGTCGGCTTCCTGCCCGCCAAGCACTGAACCACCGCACCGGACGGACACACCGCACCGGCGCTGAACCGGCCCACGGCGGCGATCCGTACCACCGCACAGCGCTGCACATCACTCCGGTTGCGCCTGCCCGCATCCGGGTCGTGGTCGTACAGTCGATAACCGGGTGACCGTTTCCGCGGTCACCCGGTGCTCACCGCAGCTTCACCGCCACACTTCACCACCACAACGACAGGAGACGACGTGGGGACCGTAACGATCGGCGTGTCGATCGCGGTCCCGGAGCCTCACGGCAGCCGGCTTCAGCAGCTGCGCGCGGGCTTCGGCGACGCCGCGGCTCACGGTATCCCCACGCACGTCACCCTGCTGCCGCCGACCGAGATAGACGACGCCGACCTGCCGGCCGTCGAGGCGCATCTCGGCGAGGTCGCCGCGGCCGGCCGCCCGTTCCCGATGCGGCTGTCCGGCACCGGCACCTTCCGGCCGCTGTCGCCGGTGGTGTACGTGCGGGTCGTCGACGGCGACGAGGCCTGCACCTGGCTGCAGAAGCAGGTCCGTGACGCCTCCGGCCCGGTCGCCCGCGAGCTGCAGTTCCCGTACCACCCGCACGTCACCGTGGCGCACGGCATCGAGGAGGCGGCCATGGACCGCGCCTTCGAGGAGCTCGCCGGCTACGAGGCCGAGTGGCCCTGCACCGGCTTCGCGCTCTACGAGCAGGGCGCCGACGGGGTGTGGCGCAAGCTGCGCGAGTTCCCCTTCGGCACCGCGGTGGTGCCCCCGCAGTCCGGGAGCGTGGACCGGGGATCCGTCTCCGCCCGCTGAGCGCCCCCGGCCGGTGCTCAGACCGGCAGCCGGCGGAACACCCCGCGCGGCAGGTGCCGTAGCGCCGACATCACCATCCGCAGCGTGCCCGGCACCCACAAGGTCTCCGCGCGGCGCCGCAGCCCCAGCTCGACGGCCGCCGCGACCGCCTCCGGCGTGGTGGCCAGCGGCGCCTCGGGAAGCCCGGCGGTCATCCGGGTACGGACGAATCCGGGGCGTACGACCATGACGTGCACCCCCGTGCCGTACAGCGCGTCGCCGAGGCCCTGGGCGAAGGCGTCCAGGCCGGCCTTGCTGGAGCCGTAGATGAAGTTCGCGCGGCGGGCCCGCTCGCCCGCGACGGAGGACAGCACCACCAGGGAGCCGTGGCCCTGCGCCTGGAGGGCGCTCGCGCACACCAGGCCAGCCGAGACCGCGCCGGTGTAGTTGGTCTGCGCGACCCGCACGGCGGCCCGGGGGTCCCGTTCGTCGTGGGCCTGGTCGCCCAGGGTGCCGAAGGCGAGCAGCACCATGTCGACGTCGCCCTCGGCGAAGACCTTGCCGAGCGTGTCCTCGTGGGCGGCCGGGTCGAGCGCGTCGAAGACGACGGTGCGCACCTCGGCGCCGAGGCCGCGCAGCTCCTCGGCGGCCTCGTCCAGGCCGGGGGAGGGGCGGCCGGCCAGCCACACCGTGCGGGTGCGGCGGGCGATCAGCCGCCGCGCGGTGGCCAGCGCGATCTCGGACGTGCCGCCGAGGACGAGCAGGGACTGGGGGAGGCCGAAGGCGTCCTTCATGACAGCTCCTAGCTGGGTGTGGCCTGGAGGTGGAGGCGGCGGGCCAGGTCGGAGACGAACACCCCGCGCGGGTCCAGTTCGGCGCGCAGCGCGCGGAAGTCGTCCAGGCGGGGGTACATGGCCGCGAGCAGCTCCGGGCGCAGCCGGGAGTCCTTGGCGAGGTAGACGCGCCCGCCGGCGCCGGCGACCTCCTCGTCGAGTTCGTCGAGGAAGCCGCCGAGGCCGGGCAGGGACGCCGGGATGTCCAGGGCCAGGGTCCAGCCCGGCACCGGGAAGGACAGCCAGCCCGGGTCGGCCTCCCCGAAGCGTTTGAGGACGGCGAGGAAGGACGGGCAGCGGCGCTCGGAGATGCGGCGCACGATCCGGCGCAGGGTGTCCTCCCGGCCGTGCCCGACGACGAACTGGTACTGCACGAAGCCGCCCCGGCCGTAGACGCGGTTCCAGTGCGGTACGCCGTCCAGGGGGTGGAAGAACGCGGGGATGCGCTGGAGCTGCCCCATCCGCGCGCGGGGGGCCTTGCGGTACCAGAGCTCGTTGAACAGTCCCACGGTGGTGCGGCCGAGCAGGCCCTCGGGGACGAAGGAGGGGGCGGCCGGGAGGCGGGAGGTGCGGAAGGAGAGGGGCTCCCCGCGCGCGCGGGTGCCCGGTGGCAGTGCGTCCAGGGGGGCGTGGTCGCCGCGCGTGAGCACCGCGCGGCCGGTGGCGGCGCCGCGGGCCAGCAGGTCGATCCAGGCGACCGAGTAGCGGTAGCGGTGGTCGGTGTCGGCGAGGCGGGCCATCAGGTCGTCGAGGTCGTTCGCGCGCTCGGTGTCGACGGACATCAGTGAGGTCTCGACCGGCTGGAGCCGGATCGTCGCGGTGAGGATCACCCCGGTCAGGCCCATGCCGCCCGCGGTCGCCTCGAACAGCGGAGTGCCCGGCGCGACCGTACGGACCCGCCCGTCGGCGGTGAGCAGCTCCAGGGAGAGCACATGGCGGGAGAAGGAGCCGGAGACATGGTGGTTCTTGCCGTGGATGTCGGCGCCGACCGCCCCGCCGACGGTCACGTAGCGCGTGCCGGGAGTGACCGGCACGAACCAGCCTAGCGGCAGCAGCACCTCCATCAGCCGGTGCAGGGAGACGCCCGCGTCGCACAGCACGGTGCCGCCGACGGCGTCGACCGCGTGCACGCGGTCCAGGCCCGTCATGTCGAGCACGGCGCCGCCCGCGTTCTGCGCCGCGTCCCCGTACGCCCGTCCCAGCCCCCGCGCGATGCCGCCGCGGGCCCCGCACTCCCGTACGGCCCGGGCGGCCTCCTCGTACGTCCGTGGGCGGATCAGCCGGGCGGCGGTGGGAGCGGTGCGGCCCCACCCCGTGACGGGAACGGTGTCGGCAGACATGACGATGACCGTATCGCCCCTATGTGACTGGTTGGTTTTGAAACGTCATCTCCGTCCCTGAAACGGGTGATTAATGGGATGTCGTTCCCTGGTGGCGGGAATTCCGGCCCGCCGGGCGTGAACAGTGAGTCCCCATGGACGAGCTCCACGACCTCCACGGTCTCCCCCGCCCCCGCGGTCTCCACGGCATGGACCACCGGATCGTCTCGGCGCTCAGAGCGTGCGGCGCGGACCCGCGCGTGGCCGGTGCCGCGCGGGCCCTGTCCCTGGCGGGGGAGCACGGGGCGGTGTGGCTCGTCGCGGGACTCGCCGGAGCCGTCGTGGACCGCCCCCGGCGCGGCGCCTGGCTGCGCGGCACCGCGCTCACCGCGGGCGCCCACGCCGCCGGCTCGGTCGTGAAACGGGTCGTGCGCCGTCCGCGCCCCACGCACGTCGAACCCCTGGTCGGCACGGTCGGCCGGCACTCCTTCCCCAGTTCGCACGCCACGTCCGCGGCGGCCGCCGCCGTCGCCTTCGGCGCGCTGGGCGCCCGCGCGGTGCCCCCGCTCGCCGCCGCCGTCTGCGTGTCCCGCCTGGTGGCCGGCGTCCACTACCCGTCGGACGTGGCGGCCGGCGCCGTCCTCGGCGCGCTCACCGCCCGCCTGGGCGCCCGCTGGATGACGGGAGGCCCCGCGTGACCCTCCTGCGCGAGCGCTCCGGCCGACGGCAGACCGCACCGCCCGACAGGGGCGGCCTCCTCAGGGGCCTGCTGCTGACCGCGCGGCCCAAGCAGTGGGTCAAGAACGTCCTGGTGATCGCCGCCCCGGCCGCCGCCGGTGAACTGTTCTCCGTCCGCGCCCTGACCCGGCTCGCCCTGGTCTTCGTCCTGTTCACCGCCTGCGCCGCCGCCGTCTACCTCGTCAACGACGCGCGCGACGCCGACGCCGACCGCGCCCACCCCGTCAAGTGCCGCCGCCCGGTCGCCGCCGGGCAGGTCCCCGTGCCGGTCGCCTACGCCGCCGGGATCACCCTCGGCGTCCTCGCGCCCGCCGTCGCGGCCCGGCTGTGCCCCCCGGAGGCCGCCGCGCTGCTGACCGCCTACCTCGCCGTGCAACTGGCGTACTGCGTCAGCCTCAAGCACGTCCTCGTCGTCGACCTCGCCGTCGTCACCACCGGCTTCGTGATGCGCGCGGTGATCGGCGGCCTCGCCCTCGGCATCCCCCTGTCCCGCTGGTTCCTCATCACCACCGGGTTCGGCGCACTGTTCATGGTCGCCGCCAAGCGCTACTCCGAAGCCGTGCAGATGACCGGGAAAGCGGGTGCCACGCGCGCGTTGCTCACCGAGTACACCACCGGCTACCTCCGCTTCGTCTGGCAGCTCGCCGCCGGCGTCGCCGTCCTCGGCTACTGCCTGTGGGCCCTGGAGGAGGGCGGCGTGCCGCACACCAGCGTGCTGCCCTGGCGGCAGCTCTCCGTGGTCGCCTTCGTCCTCGCCGTCCTCCGCTACGCCGTCTTCGCCGACCGCGGGACCGCCGGCGAACCCGAGGACGTGGTGCTGGGCGACCGCGCGCTCGCCGTCATCGGTCTGGTCTGGGCGGCGATGTACGCCCTGGCGGTGGCCGACTGGTGAGGTACCGGCCGGCGGGAACCGACCGGTGCGGAACCGGCCGGTGAGAGGCCGTCCGCTCCGCCACCGGTCACGGAGGCCCGGTTCCGGGGTACCAGGACATGGGTCTTCCGCGATGGGGGCAGAGTCGGACCATGGACTGGCTGAAAAGGCTTCCGGTCGTCGGGCCGTGGATGGCCCGGCTGATGCTCACGCACGCGTGGCGGTCGTACGAGCGTCTGGACCGGGTGCACTGGGCGCGACTGGCCGCCGCGATGACGTTCAGGAGTTTCGTCGCGCTGTTCCCGCTGCTCACCGTCGCCGCCTCGATCGGCGCCGCCACGCTCAGCCAGGACCAGCAGGACACCCTCCAGGACAGGATCACCGACCAGGTGCCCGGCATCTCCGACCAGCTGGACATCGGGGCCCTGGTGGAGAACGCCGGCACCGTCGGACTCATCGCCGGTGCCGTGCTGCTGTTCACCGGCATCAGCTGGGCCGGTTCCATGCGCGAATGCCTCCGCGCGGTGTGGGAGCTGCCCGACGAGGAGGAGAACCCCCTCCTGCGCAAGGGCAAGGACCTGGGCATCCTCGTCGGCCTGGGCGGCGCGGTCCTGATCACCCTGGTCGCCTCCACCGTCGCCTCCGCGATGGTCGGCCGGATCAGCGACGCCATCGGGCTGGAGAAGGGCGGCTGGGGCGGGATCGTCCTGCACGTCGCCGCGTTCGCCGTCGCCGTCGGCGCCGACTTCCTGCTCCTGCTGTACGTCCTCACCCTGCTGCCCGGCGTCGAACCCACCCGGCACCGCCTGATCGTCGCCGCACTCACCGGCGCGGTCGGCTTCGAACTGCTGAAGCTGCTGCTCAGCGGCTATATGCAGGGCGTGGCCACGAAGAGCATGTACGGCGCGTTCGGCGTCCCGGTGGCCCTGCTGCTGTGGATCAACTTCACCTCGAAACTGGTCCTGTTCTGCGCCGCCTGGACGGCGACGCGGAGCAAGCGGGACGAGGCCCCCGGGGTCACGGACGCGAGCGGCGGCGCACCAGGTCCGGCAGCGGCCAGCGCCGGTTGACCAGGAAGGCGCCGCCCGCGAGCAGCACGACCACTCCGCCGGCGATGCCCAGCGCGACCCCGATGCCGTCGGTGCCGCCGCCCGACGCGGCACTCGCCACCGGCTTCGAACCGGCCGCGACGGTACCGTCCCCGGCGCCCCCGGCCTCCCCCGGGGAGGCGGACGGGCCCGGCTGGGGACTGGCCTGCGTCGCGCTCTTCGGTCCCACCAGCTCGCCCACCGGCTCGACCTTTCCGGCCGCCTCGAAACCCCAGTCGAGGAGCTTCGCGGTCTCCTTGTAGACCTCGTTGCTCACGTTCTTCTGCGGGTTCATCACGGTGACCAGCAGCACCTTGCCGTCCCGCTCGGCGACACCGGTGAAGGTGGCTCCGGCGTTGGTGGTGTTGCCGTTCTTCACACCGGCTATGCCCTGGTAGACCGGCACGTCGGTGTCCCCGCGCAGCAGACGGTTGGTGTTCTGGATCTCGTACGATCCGCGGACCTTCTTGCCCTTCTTGTTCTTCTTCGTCTCGCCGGGGAACTGCGCCCTGACCGTCGAGGCGTACTCCCGGAAGTCCTTCTTCTGCAGCCCGGAACGGGCGATCAGCGTCAGGTCGTACGCGGACGACACCTGCTTCGGGGCGTCGTAGCCGTCGGGGCTGACCACGTGCGTGTCGAGCGCCTGGAGTTCCTCGGCGTGCGCGTTCATCTCCTTGACGGTGTCGTCGACGCCGCCGTTCATCGCCGACAGCACGTGCACGGCGTCGTTGCCGGACATCAGGAAGACGCCACGCCACAGGTCCTCGACCGTGTACGTCTCGTCCTCCTTCACCCCGACCATGCTGGAGCCCGGACCGACACCGGCCAGGTCGGAGACCTCCACCTTGTGTTCCGTCGTCTTCGGCCACTTCGGCAGCAGCGTGTCGGCGAACAGCATCTTCAGCGTGCTCGCCGGGGCCAGCCGCCAGTGCGCGTTGTGCGAGGCGAGCACCTCGCCGGACTCGGCGTCGGCGACGATCCAGGAGCGGGCCGACAGGTCCTTCGGCAGCACCGGCACCCCGCTCGCGAGGTTGACCTGCGTCCCCGCCTCGCCGAGCCGGGCGCCGCCCACCTTCGACATGTCCGCCGGGGGTGTGGCCGACGGACTCGTCGACGGCTTGGGGGCCGCGAGCGCGACGGGCGCGGTCAGCGCGGTGGACAGCAGGACGGCGGAGGCGACCAGCAGCGATCGCCGGACGGTGTTCTTGGGTGCGGGCACGACCGGAAACGTACATGCCACATCTGACGAAGTCCCGGGCAGGTCCCCACCCCGGGCAAGGATCCGGACACCGCCCGGTGATACTGGAGCAATGCCGTGCTCTTCCGGGGGACAACCCCCGGACCCCCGGCCGACCGAGGGCGCCCGGCGCTGTGAGGAAAGGTCTTTTCTGGTGAAGCTCAGCCGCCCCGTCTCCTGGTTCCTGCTCGCCTTCGGGGTGTGGAGCTGGGTCATCTGGGTCACTTTCGTCAAGAACCTGGTCAAGGACAGCAGCGGACTCGCGTTCGAGGACGGGCACCCGACGGCGTACTTCTTCGTTCACCTGACGCTCGCCGTGGTCTCCTTCGTACTGGGGACGGTCATCGGGGGCATCGGGTTGCGCGGACTGCGCGCACTGAGCCGGACGTCACGGACGTCCTGACCGGGAACAGGGGAACTCCGCCTCGTGGCCATCGTTTTCGTACTCATCGCGCTACTGGTCGTGGCCGTCCTGGTGACGGGCAACTGGTACGTGTGGCGGCGTCTGTTCCGGGACACCACGAAGGGGCCGGGCGCGGTGCGCCGCGCGGGCGCCGTGGTGATCGCCGGCGGCTGGGCGCTGGCCGTCGGCGCCCTCGTCGCCGAGCGCGGCGGGGCCCCCTTCCGGCTCCAGCAGGTCCTGGCCTGGCCCGGCTTCCTGTGGCTGGCCCTCGCCCTGTACCTGCTGCTGGCGGTGCTCGCGGGCGAACTGGTACGGCCGGTGCTGCGGCGGGTCCTGGAGCGGCGGGCGCGGGCGTCGGAGGAGGCGGCGGCAGCCGTCCCGGCGGAACCGGAGCCGATACCGGCCGGGCAGGGCGCGGGGCGCGGCCCCGGCGGTGCGACGGGTGCCGAAGCGGCCGGGGACGGCCCGGCGGCCGACGGCGGTGCGTCCGGCCCGCAGGAAGCGCCCTCCGCCCCCTCCCGGCGGCTGTTCGTCTCCCGTGTCGTCGGCGGGGCCGCCGCCGCGGCGGCCGTGGGGACCGTCGGCTACGGGACGTACGGCGTGCTGCGCGGGCCGCGCGTGAAGCGGGTCACCGTGCCGCTCGCCAAGCTTCCCCGCGCGGCGCACGGTTACCGCATCGCGGTGGTCAGCGACATCCACCTCGGGCCGGTGCTCGGGCGGGGCTTCGCGCAGAAGGTCGTCGACACGATCAACTCGACCCAGCCGGATCTGATCGCGGTCGTCGGCGACCTGGTGGACGGGAGCGTGAAGGACCTCGGCCCGGCCGCGGCTCCCCTGGCGCAGCTGAGGGCACGTCACGGGTCGTTCTTCGTCACCGGCAACCACGAGTACTTCTCCGGTGCCGAGCAGTGGGTCGAGGAGGTGCGACGGCTCGGGCTGAACCCGCTGGAGAACGCCCGTACGGAACTGCCGCACTTCGATCTGGCGGGGGTCAACGACGTGGCCGGCGAGGACGAGGGGCAGGGCCCGGACTACGCGAAGGCGCTCGGGGACCGGGATCGGGGGCGGGCGTGTGTGTTGCTCGCCCACCAGCCGGTGCAGATCCATGATGCCGTCGACCATGGCGTCGACCTTCAGCTGTCCGGGCACACCCATGGAGGGCAGCTGTTCCCCGGCAACCTTGTGGCCGGTCTGGCCAATCCCACGCTGGCGGGGCTCGACCGGTACGGGGACACCCAGTTGTACGTCAGCCGGGGGGCCGGTGCATGGGGGCCGCCCACTCGCGTGGGTGCGCCCTCGGACATCACGGTGATCGAGTTGGCCTCCAAGCAGGCCTGACGGTGTGTCGGGGCGGGCCGGGGGAGGGTTTGCTCACCCGCGCTCGCGGGGTGCCTCCCCCACTCTCGGCTTCTCCCCCACTCTCGGCTTCGCTCGAGCGGGAGGGACCCCCATGGGCGGGAGCGACCCGGCCTCATGCCGTGCGGCTCGACGAGGCGGGTGCCGGCTCGTCGTCCGCCGGGCACGTTCCCGGCCGGGCCGGCAGTGTCACGGTCACCGCCAGTCCCTCGCCCGGCGCCGTCCGTACCGACACCTCACCCCTGTGCGCCCGCACCACGCCCTGCACGATCGCCATGCCGAGACCGCTCCCCGCGCCCCCGCCCGCGCGGAAGAAGCGGTCGAAGACGCGCGCCGCGTCCTCCGCCGCGAGCCCCGGCCCGTCGTCCGCCACGGACAGCCGCACCACCCCGTCCGCGCGGACCACCCCGAGCCGCACCGCGACGTCCGCCGGAGTGTGCGTCCGTACATTGCCCAGCAGGTTCCCCAGGACCTGCCGCAGCCCCGACTCGTCCGCGCGCACCAGCACCGCACCGTCCGCGTCCACGGTCACCGCCCGTTCCGGCTGCTGCACCCGCAGGTCCTCCGCCGCGTCCCGCACCAGCCGGCACACGTCCACGTTCCGCAGCCGCAGTTCGGGGCTCTGGTCCAGCCGGGCCAGCACCAGCAGCTCGTCGACGAGCCGCCCCATGCGGTCGGACTCCGCCAGCATCCTGTCCCAGGCCCGCCTGCGCTCCGTCGGCTCCCGCAGCATCCCCCGGTCGTAGAGCTGGAGGTAGCCGCGTATCGCGGCCAGCGGCGTCCGCAGCTCGTGCGAGGCGTCCGCGACGAACCGACGCAGCTGGGCCGCGCTGCGCTCGCGCGTGCGGTACGCCGACTCCACCTGCTGGAGCATCGAGTTGAGGGCGAGCCGCAGCTGCTCCACCTCGAGGATCGTCTCCCGGCTGGAGGGCACCCGCCGGGTCAGGTCGCCCTCCGCGATCGCCGACGAGGTCTCCACCATGTCCTCCAGCGGCCGCATCCGCCGCCGCACACTGAACATGGTCAGACAGGCCAGCAGCAGCAACAGCAGCGTCCCGATGGCCAGGTCGAACTTGACCGCCTTGGCGACACCGTCGTGCACCGCCTCGGTGGAGCCGGCGATCAGGATGTACGTGCCGTCCGCGAGCCGGGTGGCGGTGACGCGGTAGGCGGCGCCGCGCACGGTGACGTCGTGCGGTTCCGGGTCCTCGACCAGGGCGCGCGCGTCACCCACCGTGTCCGCCAGATCGTGTTGTGCCTTCGTCGGCTCGAAGCCGAGGATGCCGACGGGCTCGCCCCGGCTGTCCACGGCGGCGAAGATCGAGTCCGGGTCGTCCTCCCGGTTCCAGTCCGGGTCCACCCGGTCGCGGAAGAAGCTCAGCACGCTCAGCGAGTCGATCTGCCGCAGCGTCAGCTCCGAGCTGCCCAGCGAGTCACGGGTCCGGGTCAGCTCCGTGTCGATCTGGTCCAGCAGGTAGTAGCGCATGCCCATCACGCTCACCGCGGTGGCCGCCACGATGCCGAGGGCCAGCAGCACCACGTTCGCCAGCGTCAGCGCACCGCGCAGCGAGTGGACGCCCCGCCCGCGGCCCGGTTTCCGGATCGGGGGCCTCACGTCAGGCCGTACCCGACCCCGCGCCGGGTGGTGATCACCGGTGGGCCCAGGGCGTCGAGCTTGCGCCGCAGATAGCTGATGTAGGTCTCGACGACGGTCGACTCGGCCGGGGTGTGCTCGTACTGCCAGACATGGCGCAGCAGTTGCTCCTTCGGCACGATCCGGCCGCCGTTGCGCACCAGGAAGCGCAGCAGCGCGTACTCGGTGGGGGTGAGCTCGACCGAGCGGCCCGCGCGGCGCACCGAGTACGTCGTCTCGTCCAGCTCCAGGTCGCCGTGGCGCAGCGGCGCCCGCTGCGGGAGGACGTCGGCGGGGCGGGTGCGGCGCAGTACGGCGGTGACGCGGGCGACGACCTCGTCGATGTTGAACGGCTTGGTGATGTAGTCGTCGCCGAAGCCGAGCGCGCCGACGACCTCGGCGGGCGCGTCCCGCGCGGTGAGGAACACCAGCGCCAGCTCCGGCCGCCGGGACCGCAGTTCACGGCCGAGGGCGCGGCCGTCGCCGTCCGGGAGCATCACGTCGAGCAGGGCGCAGTCGGGGCGGGTGTGCTCGGTCAGCGCGAGCGCCTCGCGGACCGTGCCCGCGGTCATGACCTCGAAACGGTGGTAGCGCAGGGCGATGGCGAGGACGTCCGCGATGCTCTCCTCGTCCTCCACGACCAGCACGGTGCCGGGAGCTGTCGTCATGCCCCCAGTATCGGCGGAACAGCCTTCGGTCGTACCGGTGTTCGCTTTGGAGTTCCTTGAGAGTCCCGCCCGAGTCGTGTCCCCGCGCGGGTGCCGCCGTCGATTCTGCTGCCCAGGACCTGGGGGACCGACCGAGCGACGAAGGAGCGGAAACGTGGCGGTATTGGCACGCTGGTGCTATCGGCATCGGCTGGTGGTCCTGTTGGTGTGGGTGGGGGCGCTGCTCGGACTGGGGGTCTCGGCGAGCAGCGCGGGCACGAACTACGCGGAGGTCTTCTCGCTGCCGGACACCGACTCCAAGCGGGCGTACGACCTGATGGAGCGGGCGTTCCCGGAACGCGCCGGCGACACCGACACCGTGGTGTGGAAGGTCGACGAGGGATCCGTGCGGGACGACTCCGTACGGTCCCGGATCGAGCCGGCGCTGACGGAGATCGGGCGCATGGAGGGCGTCGGCGCCGTCACGAACCCCTACGGCGCCCAGGGCGCGGCGCAGATCAGCGAGGACGGGCGGATCGCCTACGCGCAGGTCACGTTCGCCGAGCAGGCGGACGCCGTGCCGAAGGAGCTGGTCCAGGACGTCGTCGACACCGCGCAGGACGCCGCGCGCGACGGGCTCCAGGTGGAGCTGGGCGGCCAGGCCATCACGCGCGTCCAGGAACCGCCGACGGGCACCGCCGAGCTGGTCGGCATCCTGGCCGCCGCGATCGTGCTGTTCGTGGCCTTCGGGTCGCTCTTCGCGATGCTGCTGCCGATCGTGGTCGCCGTCTTCGGCGTCGGCACCGGCATGTTCGGCACCCAGCTGCTCAGCCACGTCACCAACGTCCCCGAACTCGCCACGCTGCTGTCCACGCTGATCGGTCTCGGCGTCGGCATCGACTACGCCCTGTTCATCGTCACCCGGCACCGGCGCGGCATCCTGCGCGGCGCCGACCCGGAGGAGGCGGCGGTCACCGCCCTCAACACCTCCGGCCGCGCGGTGCTGTTCGCGGGCGGCACGGTGTGCATCGCGCTCGCCGGGATGCTGGTGACGAACCTGCGGTTCCTGGACGGCGTGGTCATCGGCACCACGCTCACCGTCGTGCTGAGCGTGCTCGCCGCCGTCACCCTGCTGCCCGCGCTGCTCGGCCTGCTCGGCCACCGGGTGCTCAGCCGCCGCCAGCGCCGCAGGCTCGCGGCGAAGGGTCCGGAGACCGAGACGGTGAGCGGTCTCGCCGCGCGCTGGTCCGCGGGCGTCCAGCGTCGCCCGCGGTCCGTGGCCGCCCTGGCCGTGGTCCTGATGGCGGCGCTCGCGATCCCGCTGCTGTCGCTGCGCCTGGGCACCGTGGACCAGGGCAACGACGACGCCTCCATGACCACCAGGAAGGCCTACGACCTGCTCGCCGAGGGCTTCGGACCCGGCTTCAACGGCCCGCTGCAGGTGGTCGTGGACGGCGAGGCGCCCGACGGCCTGGTGACGGTCCTGGAGCGCACCGAGGGCGTCGCCCAGGTCGCCGCCGTACCGCCCGCGAACGGCGTCACCGTCATCCAGGTCGTCCCCACCACCTCCCCGCAGGCCGAGGAGACGGACCGGCTCATCGACACCCTGCGCGACGACGTCATCCCGGACGCGGGCGTGGAGGCCCATGTCGGCGGGGTGACCGCGGTGTCCAAGGACTTCGCGACGGTGACCGGCGAGCGGCTGCCGCTGTTCATCGGCACGATCATCGGCCTCGGCTTCCTGCTCCTGCTGCTCGCGTTCCGTTCCCTGGTGGTGCCGCTGACGGCCGCCGTGATGAACCTGCTCGCGGCGGCGGCCTCCTTCGGTGTCCTGGTGGCGATCTTCCAGTGGGGCTACGGCCTGGACCTGCTCGGCCTCGGCCAGGAGGGCCCCATCGCGTCCTTCCTGCCGATCATCATGCTGTCGCTGCTGTTCGGGCTCTCCATGGACTACCAGGTGTTCCTGGTGAGCCGGATGCACGAGGAGTGGGTGCACACCCGGGACAACGCCCGCGCGGTGCGCGTCGGCCTCGCGGAGACCAGCCGCGTCATCAACTCCGCGGCCCTGATCATGGTCTGCGTCTTCCTCGCCTTCGTGCTCAGCGGCGACTACGGCGCCGCCATGGCGGGCGTGGGGCTGGCCGCCGCGGTCGCCCTGGACGCGTTCATCCTGCGCACGGCACTGGTGCCGGCCGTGATGCACCTGCTCGGGAAGTCCAACTGGTGGCTGCCGGCCGGGCTGGAGAAGCGGCTGCCGCACCTGGCGGTGGAGCCGAGGGAGGAGGCGACCGCGGCGCCCTCCGGCGTTCCGGACGGTTCCTCCTCGGTCGTCCACGGCTTCGTCCGCGCCGCCGACGGCGAACCCGTCGAGGGCGCGGCAGTGACCCTGCTGACCTCCGGGGGACGCCGGCTGGACCGTGTGGTCTCCCTCGCCGACGGCGCGTACATCGTCTCCGTACCGGCTCCGGGCACCTATCTGCTCACGGTCACGGCGGCCCCGTACACCCACCCGTCGCCCGACCACCACCCCTCGACGAGGCGCTACGCACCGCCCCTGCAGAGTTACGCGGGAGCCGTGACCGTGACCGACGGCCCGCTCGTGCACGACGTGGAACTCACGCCCGGTGAGGTGGACGCCGTCAACTGACGGTGCCGGGGCGCCCGTCGTCGGCGGGCGCCCCCTTCTCCCTCTTCGCCGGGTTCGGAAGCGCCTTCGTCATACCGGGCAGGAACTCCGTGAACAGCTCGTGCACCTCGCGCACCAGGGGCCGCAGCACCCGGAAGCGGGCCAGGGCGATGCCCCGCGCGGTGATCCGTGCACCGCGCTCGGCCAGCCGGTAGCTGCGTTCCCGGCCCTCGGTGCGGTCGAAGATCCAGTACAGGACGAGCCCCATCTGGGACAGCCACATCAACTCGGGCAGGATGTCCCGCAGCTCCTCCGGCACCTTGCTCTTCGTCCCGGCGAGCACCGCGCGGTGGACGCTGATCGCCTCCACGCGCGCGTGCTCCGACTCGGGGGAGAAGGGGCTGAGCGGGCTGTCCGGGTCGGCGGCGTTCTTGAAGAACTGCACCGCGAACTCGTGGTACGGCGTGGCGATGTCCAGCCACGCCTTCAGCACGCCCGCGAGCCGGGCCTCCAGGTCGGTCTCCCGGCGCAGGACCTCCCGGACGGCCACCTGGTGCTCGGCGGCGATCCGGTCGTAGAAGCCCTGGATCAGGTGTTCCTTGCCCTCGAAGTAGTAGTACGCGTTGCCGACGGAGACCCCCGCCTCCTTGGCGATGGCCCGCATGGTCGTCTTGTCGTACCCGCGCTCCTGGAACAGCCGCATGGCGGTCTCGAGGATCAGGGCGCGGGTCTGCTCGGACTTGCTGAGGGTGGCGCCGTCGTCGGGGCCGTCGTTCTTCGCGGGCACGGAAAGAGAGCCTAACGCCACGGACGGGCGTCCTACGGGGCGGTGCAGGTGCCCGCCCCGCAGCTCGGCGCGGTGTAGCTCCAGCCGTCGCGCGGATCGTACGTCCACCCGTCACCCCGGCGGTACACACCGCCGCCCCACCCGGCCGCCGTTCCGCGCCACTTGGCGGCGGCCAGCACCGCACCCTTGGCGAGCCGGGCGCCGGCCGGGGTGCTCAGCCGGTGGGCCAGCCGCCGGTGCCCCCGCAGCGCCCACAGGGTGACGACCCAGGCGGCGGCACCCCGGTACACCTGCCCGGCGTCACCGACCACGGTGATCTCCTCCAGGGTGGACCCGTGGTCGAGGCCGGGGAACCGGGCCCGCGCCGCCTCCGAGGCCGCCGGGACCAGCTCCAGGGGCACCAGTTGGGGCTGGCGCGCCAGCCAGTCCCGTACGAAGGCGCACAGGGAGCACTCGGCGTCGTACAGCACGGTGAGCCGGCGGACCGGGACGCGCGCGGCGCCCCGGTCCTCGCGGGTGGCCGTCACGCCGCTCACGCCCCGGCCCGAGGGGCCGCCCAGCCCTGCGGCGGCACCGGCGGGATCTGCTCCCGCTCCATCACCCCGCGCCGCCGGATCTTGTTGAGCACGTACACGTTGCCCAGGTGCATCACGCCCAGCACCAGCAGCACCACGCCGAGCTTGGTCGACAGGGCCTCGAAGATGCCGCGCGTGTCGGTGATCGTCTCGTCGTCGCTCAGGTACAGCGCGACGAACCCGAGGTTGACGAGGTAGAAGCCGACCACCAGGAGGTGGTTGACGGCGTCGGCGAGCTTCTCGTTGCCGTGCAGCACGTCGGAGAGGAAGATCCGCCCGTTGCTGCTGAGCGTACGAGCGACCCAGACGGTCAGCCCGATGCTGACCACCAGGTAGATGACGTAGGCGATGACCGTACGGTCCATGTCCCCCAGCCCTTCTTGAACGCGTTCAAAACGCTGACGGGAGAGACTGTAGACCCTTCTTTTGAACATGTTCAACTCGATTGCGGGTGGGCCTCGTCACGGCCGTCGCCCCGGCCCCGGACGGTGGTTGTCAGTGACGGCCCGTACTGTCGGCGCCATGGGAATGGTGACGTTCGTCGACGAGACGACGACGGGGGAGCGGCACACGGCGTGGGGCCTGGAGATCGCCGAGGAGCGGTTGACCGTGCGCGAGCCGATCAGGCGCCGGGTGTTCCAGGAGGTCACCGAGTACAACGCCCGTACGCCGGAGGTGTTCCAGGGGCTCGTACGGCCGACGGACGCGGAGCGCGTCGTCAACGGCTACGCGCTCAAGGAGCCCCGCCGCGCCTGGCCCTGCGCCGCCTGACGCGAGCGCTACCTCGACCACCCCTGGTCGGCACCCTGGCCCGCCGCCTGCTGTGGACGGTCGACGGCACACCGGCCGGCTACGCGGACGGCGCCCTGCGCACCCTCACGGACACCCCCGTGACCGGGGGCGCCGAGGCCGCCCTGTGGCACCCGGTCGGCCGGGAACCCGCCGGGATCGTCGCCTGGCGGGGCCGGCTGGAGCGGCACGGCGTCACCCAGCCGTTCAAGCAGACCCACCGCGAGGGACAGGAACCCGTCGACCCGGTCTCTTTGGAGGACGTCCCGCCCTTGGCCCTCTCCGAAGTGCTGCGCGACGTCGACCTGTTCGTCGGCGTGTCCAGCGTCGGCAACGACCCCACCTGGCAGGACGGCGGTCCCGGCGGCCGCTTCGGGGCGTACTGGGCGTCGTACGGCTTCGGCGGGCTGAACCAGGGTGCGGAGACCCGGCGCGCCCTGCTGGAGCGGCTGGTCCCCAGGCCGGCGACAGCCGACCGGTGCACCGTCGAGGGCCGCTTCCTGCACGTGAGGGGCGAACGCCACACCTGCAAGATCCACCTGGGCTCGGGCAACATCCTCATGACCCCGAACGACCAGTACCTGTGCATCGTCCACAAGTCCGACCCGGCCGCCCCGCAGACGGGTTACCTCCCCTACGAGGGGGACCGGATGCCGGCGGTGATCCTCAGCAAGGCGATGCTGCCGGCCGACGACACGGCCATCACGGACCCGACGATCCTGAGCCGGCTCTAGCTCTGATCAGGGGTCCGCTTCGCGCGGCCGGCCTCGAGGATCTCGGCCACGTCCAGGGTGACCTTGGCGCCGATGGAGTCGGGGAGGGTGACCAGTTGGCCGGGGGAGTGGAAGCGGTGGGTGGCGTACTCGCTCTCGACCGGATCGGTCAGGACGTGGATGCGCTGGTGCTTGCGGTCGACGACCACGTAGACGGGGACCTTCGCCTCGGCGTAGGCGGCGACCTTGGTCTTCAGGTCGGTCTTCCAGTTGCTGGAGGTGACTTCGAGGACGAGTCGGAAGCAGGCCGGGTCGTGCGAATTGTTCTCGATGAGATGGTCGTCCACGTCGGCATCCACGACCACCAGGTCCGGAATCGCGTAGTCCTCGGTGTCAGTGGGCAGCCAGAGGCCGATGCCCTGATGCACTTCGGTCTCTCCGTCGTCAAGACCTGCCGCGATGAACGGGCGCATGATCTTGTTCAGGACACGAGAGTGCGGGACGTCCGGTGGCGGGGTCACCTGGATCTGGCCTCCGATGATCTCGACGCGGTAGCCCGGGTTGCGGTCCATGAGACGGTTCGCCTCTGCGATCAGCGGACGCTCGTCGTGGGGCCGCTCGACGGATGCTGCGGACATCACGTGCCTCCTAGGGGCTGGTGTCGAGACCATCATCGTAGGGCGGAGGACGCCCTCACGTCCGTCTCGGCCGCGTCCACCCAAACGTGTGGCATATGCCAGAGGGCCCCGTCTCCAGCGGAGACGGGGCCCTCACGGACCTGAACGAACGACGTGCCTCAGTAGCGACGCGTGATCAGCGCACGCTTCACCTCGGCGATCGCCTTCGTGACCTCGATGCCGCGCGGGCAGGCGTCCGTGCAGTTGAAGGTCGTGCGGCAGCGCCAGACGCCGTCCTTGTCGTTGAGGATCTCCAGGCGCTGCTCGCCGGCCTCGTCACGCGAGTCGAAGATGAAGCGGTGCGCGTTGACGATGGCCGCCGGGCCGAAGTACTGCCCGTCGTTCCAGAACACCGGGCACGAGGACGTGCAGGCGGCGCACAGGATGCACTTCGTCGTGTCGTCGAAGCGCTCGCGGTCCTCGGCGGTCTGCAGCCGCTCGCGCGTCGGCTCGTTGGTGTCCTTCGTGATCAGGAAGGGCATCACGTCCCGGTACGCCTGGAAGAACGGCTCCATGTCCACGACCAGGTCCTTGAGGACCGTCAGGCCCTTGATGGCCTCGACCGTGATCGGCTTCTCGGGGTTGATGTCCTTGATCAGCGTCTTGCACGCCAGGCGGTTCTTGCCGTTGATCCGCATGGCGTCGGAGCCGCAGATGCCGTGGGCGCAGGAACGGCGGAAGGTCAGCGTGCCGTCCAGATCCCACTTGATCTTGTGCAGCGCGTCGAGGACACGCTCCTTGGGGTCGATCTCCAGCTGGAAGTCTTCCCAGACCGCCTCGGCCGAGACCTCCGGGTTGAACCGGCGGATCCGCATCGTGACGGTGATGTACGGGGAGTCGGCGAAACCGGGCTCGGGGGAACCGGCCGCGTCCGCCTTGTCCAGAACAGGGGTAGCCATCAGTACTTACGCTCCATCGGCTGGTAGCGGGTCTGGACGACCGGCTTGTAGTCCAGACGGACGGTCTCGGTGCCGTCGGCGCCGACCTCGCGGTACGCCATCGTGTGACGCATGAAGTTGACGTCGTCGCGGTTCGGGAAGTCCTCGCGGTAGTGACCGCCGCGGGACTCCTTGCGGGCCAGCGCGGAGACGGCCATGACCTCGGCCAGGTCGAGCAGGTTGCCCAGCTCGATGGCCTCCAGCAGGTCGGTGTTGAACCGCTTGCCCTTGTCCTGGATGGCGACGTTCTTGTAGCGCTCGCGCAGCTCGGCGATCTTCTCGACCGCCGTCTTGATCGTCTGCTCGGTGCGGAACACCATGACGTTGGCGTCCATGGTCTCCTGCAGCTCACGGCGGATGGTGGCCACCCGCTCGTTGCCGGTGGAGGTCCGCAGCCGCTCGATCTGCTCGACGACCAGGGACTCCGGGTTCTCCGGCAGCTCGACGAAGTCGGCCTTCTGGGAGTACTCCGCCGCCGCGATACCGGCCCGCTTGCCGAACACGTTGATGTCCAGCAGCGAGTTGGTGCCCAGACGGTTGGCGCCGTGCACCGACACGCAGGCGACCTCGCCGGCCGCGTACAGGCCCGGCACGACGGTGGTGTTGTCCGACAGCACCTCGCCCTGGACGTTGGTCGGGATGCCGCCCATGGCGTAGTGCGCGGTCGGCTGGATCGGGATCGGGTCCGTGTACGGCTCGATGCCGAGGTACGTCCGCGCGAACTCCGTGATGTCGGGCAGCTTGGCGTCGAGCTGCTCCGGCGGGAGGTGCGTGAGGTCCAGGTAGACGTGGTCGCCCTCGGGACCGCAGCCGCGGCCCTCGCGGATCTCCGTGTAGATGGAGCGCGAGACGACGTCACGGGACGCGAGGTCCTTCATGACCGGCGCGTACTTCTCCATGAAGCGCTCGCCGTCCTTGTTGCGGAGGATGCCGCCCTCACCGCGGGCGCCCTCCGTCAGCAGGATGCCCATGCGCCAGATGCCGGTCGGGTGGAACTGGAAGAACTCCATGTCCTCCAGCGGCAGCCCGCGCCGGTACACGGCCGCCTGACCGTCACCGGTCAGCGTGTGCGCGTTCGACGTCACCTTGAAGAACTTGCCGGTGCCGCCGGAGGCGTAGATCACGGACTTCGCCTGGAAGACGTGGATCTCACCGGTCGCCAGCTCGTACGCGACCACACCGGCCGACTTCTTGACGCCGTCGACCTCGGTGATGAGCTGGTCCAGGACGTAGAACTCGTTGAAGAACTCCACGCCCTCCTTGACGCAGTTCTGGTACAGCGTCTGGAGGATCATGTGGCCGGTGCGGTCGGCCGCGTAGCAGGACCGGCGGACCGGGGCCTCGCCGTGGTTGCGGCTGTGACCGCCGAAGCGGCGCTGGTCGATGGTGCCGTTCGGGGTCCGGTTGAACGGCAGGCCCATCTTCTCCAGGTCGAGGACCGAGTCGATGGCCTCCTTCGCCAGGATCTCGGCGGCGTCCTGGTCGACCAGGTAGTCACCGCCCTTGACCGTGTCGAAGGTGTGCCACTCCCAGTTGTCCTCCTCCACGTTGGCCAGCGCGGCGGCCATGCCGCCCTGCGCGGCGCCCGTGTGGGAGCGGGTGGGGTAGAGCTTCGTCAGGACGGCCGTGCGGCTGCGCTTCGTCGACTCGATGGCCGCGCGCATGCCCGCGCCGCCGGCGCCGACGATGACGGTGTCGTACTTGTGTACCTTCATGAGTTTCGCAGCCCCGTGCCTAGCGGATGTTCGGGTCGAAGGTGAAGATCACCAGCGTGCCCAGCAGGATGGTGAACACCGTGGCGGTGTAGAGCAGGCCCTTGAGCCACAGCCGGGTGTTCGGCCGCTCCGCGTAGTCGTTGATGACCGTACGCAGGCCGTTGGCGCCGTGCAGCATCGCCAGCCACAGCATCAGCAGGTCCCAGACCTGCCAGAACGGCGAGGCCCAGCGGCCGGCCACGAAGGCGAAGCCGATCTTGGAGACGCCGCCGTCGAGGACCAGCTGGATCAGCAGGTGGCCGATGACGAGGACGACCAGGACGACGCCGGACAGGCGCATGAACAGCCAGGCGGCCAGCTCGAAGTTGCCCCGGGTGGACTTCGGGGTCTTCTTCGTCCGCTTGCGCGGGGGCTCGATGACCGGCGCCGGGTTGTCGACGGAGTAGAGCGAGGCGCCCTCGACGGGGCCGATGCCCGAGGCGGTGGTGTCAGTCGTGGACATGGGCGTCAGCTCCCGAACAGTTCACGAGCGGCGTGGCCGAGGACGGGGTAGATCGCCCCGAGCATCAGCACGACCCAGATGGCGACGACGGTCCAGAGCATCTGCTTCTGGTAGCGGGCGCCCTTGGCCCAGAAGTCGACGGCGATGACACGCAGGCCGTTGAGCGCGTGGAACAGGATGGCGGCGACGAGGCCGTACTCCAGCAGCGCGACGATCGGCGTCTTGTACGTGGCCACGACCTCGTCGTAGGCCTCGGGGGACACCCGTACGAGAGAGGTGTCCAGCACGTGAACGAACAGGAAGAAGAAGATGAGGACGCCGGTGACTCGGTGAGCCACCCAGGACCACATTCCTTCCCGGCCGCGGTACAGCGTTCCAGCCGGCACGGAAGTTTCCTCCGGGAGCGGGGTTCGGGGCCGCGCCGGCTTTCCTTGTCGGTCGGGCCCGGCCGGGTACGGTCCACCGGCCCCCAGCATGTTAGCGACGCGAGCCCGTGGTGTTTGCAGGGGGCCTGCCGGTGTGATCAAACTGGCACGCTTACGGGCTATCGGGGTGGCATCCGGGGTGGACTGTCCGGTTGTGTGCCGGGTGCGGCGCCGGCGTGGCTGGTCGCGCCCACGCGGCGGAGCCGCAGGTCATTGCAGCCCCGCGCCCCTGAGGGTGCTCATCTGAGCGTGTTCACCAGTCTGCCCCGTGCCAGGCGGCGGAGTTCGTCCGCCGCCACGGAGCGTTCCTCGTCCGGATCGTTCGCCAATCGTGACCGGATGTCCTCCAGGACCCGGTCCAGGGTCTCCTCCTCGGGGACGTCGTCCAGGCAGATGACGAAGACGTGGCCGAACTTGGTCTCGTACGCCGTGTGGGCCGCGGTCAGGGCCGTGTGGGCGGCGGAGTACGTGTCGTCGGGGAGGGTGGGGCGGGGTTCCGCGGCCAGGGCCTCCGCCAGTTCTTCGGAGGAGAGGTCGTACGTCGCCTCGTCGGAGGCCGCCAGGAGGGACGGCAGGTCGGGGTAGGGGCGGTGGCCGGAGAGGCGCAGGGCCCAGCGCAGGCTGCGCAGACAGGCCAGGAGGGCGCGCTCGGCGTCCTCGGCCGGAGCGGTGTTGAACCGCTCCAGCGCGGGCGGGATGCCGGGCGCGCCGCGGGACTGTCCGGGTATGGCGACTCGGCCGGGGAGGTCTGGGAGACGGTGCGCAGGCAGCGTGGGTCCTCGTGGGCGTCGCGTGTGTGTCGGTGGAAGATGCTGTGAGAGTTGTGACGTCACGTTATCGAGTGAGTCCGAGACGTGTCCGATCGGTACCCCGAATTCACCCGGACGGCAGAGTTTGAGGGCGGCTCGTCGACGCCCTTCACCCGTTCGGGTCGTACGTTGGTTGAGTGAGTCAGTACGGGCAGCACGGGCAGCACCGGCACCCCGGGCGGCACCGGCGACGGGTGCCGATCACGGCCGTCGCCGCGGGCGCGCTGGTGGCCGCGTCCGGCGTGGGCCTCGGTCTCTGGGCGGCCTCGGACGGCGACGGCTCGCCCGCGGGCTCGACGGCGGCGTCCTCCGCCGGTTCCGACGAGGCCGCCGGGACGACGCCGGACGGGAGCCCGAGCCCGAGTCGCACCTACCCCTTGTCCGAGGCGCCGCGCACCATACCCGCCGTACGCGACCACACCGCGGAGCGCGGTCCCGGCTGGCGTCCCGCGAAGGACCACCGGGTGGTCGTGGACGACCCCGCGCTGGCCGACGAGGGGCGCCTGATAGCCGGCGAGCTGGGACTGGCGTACGCGGGGGAGCAGGACGACCGGCGGGCCGGGGACCTGCGGCTGGAGCTGAACCGGGACGGGGGCGCGAACCCGGAGTCGTACACGATGACCGTGCGGGGCGGGAGCGTGACGGTGAGCGCCCCCGGCGAGCCGGGCGTGTTCTACGGCACCCGCACGCTCAAGCAGGAGATCAAGGGGGCCGGGACCGCCCCCGAGGGCGTGGTGCGCGACGAGCCCGCCAAGCAGCGGCGCGGGCTGATGCTGGACATCGCGCGCAAGCATTACGACGCCGGCTGGATCGAGGACCGGATCCGCGAGCTGGGCGATCTGAAGTTCAACGAGATCGGCCTGCACTTCTCCGACGACCAGGGCTTCCGCATCGAGTCCGACTCGCACCCGGAGATCGTCTCGGCGGACCACCTCACCAAGGCGCAGGCCAAGAGGATCGTCGACCTCGCGGAGAGCCGTCACATCACCGTCGTCCCCGAGATCGACTCGCCCGGACACCTCGGCGCGGTCATCGCCGCCCATCCGGACCTGCAACTGCGTGACGCGAACGGCAGCGCGGTGCGCGGCGCGATCGACATCTCCGAGGCCGGGTCCGCAGAGATCGTCGACGACCTGCTGAACGAGTACGCCGGGCTCTTCCCGGGCGGGCAGTGGCACCTGGGCGGCGACGAGTACCAGGCACTGGTGGTCTCCGACCCGGAGGCGTCGTTCCCGGGCCTCGCCGCCGCCGCGCGGGAGAAGTACGGCTCCGGCGCGACCGTGGAGGACCTGACCACCGGCTGGCTCAACGACCGGGCCGCCACCGTCCGCGCCCACGACCGCACGCCCCGCGCGTGGAACGACGGCTTCTTCCGGGGCGGCTCGGTGCGGGCGGCCGAGGACATCCAGGTCGCCTACTGGACCGGCAAGGAGATCGGCGCCCGGCAGCCGGCGGAGTACCTGAGCGAGGGCCGCAAGGTCATCAACTACAACGACGAGTTCCTCTACTACGTGCTCGGGGAGCCCCTGACCTTCGTCTATCCGACGGGGGAGCGGATCTACGAGCAGTGGACGCCGCTGGTGCTGCGCGGCACCACCGCCGTCCCGGAGCGGTACGACGACCAGATCCTCGGCGGGTCCTTCGCCGTCTGGGGCGACATCCCCGGGGCCCAGACCCAGGACCAGGTCGCGGACGGGATCCGGCTGCCGCTGGTGGCGACCGTCCAGAAGCTCTGGGACCCGGACGAGCCGGAGCTGTCGTGGGCGGAGTTCCGGGACCTGGCGGGCGAGCTGGACTGACGGCTCCCCGTCCCGGGGCGGATTGCCGCATACGGCTGCGAATCCCCGTACGACTGTGGTGGTGTTCTGACGAACCGACCGCGACACCGGGGGGAACACCAGCACATGGGCTACTGGGGGTATTTCGTCGTGGGCCGCGGGGAGCGGCCGCTCGCCGAGCTGGACACGCTGGCCGGTACGGCCGGGGGCATGACCCTGCACACCTCGGCGTCCGACGGCTGGCAGGTGTGGGAGTACCCGGGCGGCCAGGGCGACATCGGGAACATGAACGACCTGGCCCGGGAGACCGGCGCGCCCGCGCTGTTCGGATACGTCATGGACAGCGACTGCGTGGTGGTGGAGGCGGCGGCACCGGAGAGCGGGGCGTGGACGACCTGTCTGGCGCGGGCCAACATGGCCGGCCACCTGGAGGGGCAGCAGGAGGGACTCACGCTGGAGGACTACTTCCTGGAGCCCTCCGACGCCGCCGAACGGGCCGTCTTCTGGGCCGAGGAGGCGGGGCGCACCGCCTCCGCCGAGGACCTGGCCGAGGTACTGACCGCCGACCCCGGCCCGATGGCCGAAAACCTCTTCTTCCGTCTGCTCGACCGGCTCGGCGTGGTGCCCCTGTGACATTCCGGGACCGTCGCACGCAGTAAGGGGAAATGCGGGCTCCGTGAGGGATGGGGCACGTGAGGGCCTCTCCGGGGCCCGCGAACATTCCTTGAGGAGGCGTGGATGAGCCTGGTGGAACTGATCGCACAGGCCGACGAGCGCGGGCTGGCCGTGAGCGGATTGGCTTGTTTGGATCGGTGCGTGCCGCTGCTGGGCGGCGGCGACGAGGTGCTGCGGCCGCTGTGGGCGAGCCTTGCGGAGGCCGCGCCGGCCGGTGACTGGGCACAGCGGCTGGAGCAGGCCCGCGGCACGCTGGACGCGGCGGCCGGCGGCGCGGACGAGGCAGTGACGCTCGCGCACCGGATGCTCGCCGGCGCCCCCGCCGAGCGGTCCGCCGCCGGGCTGCGGGAGTGGGCCGACGACTGCTCCGTCGCCGCGCTGCGGATCCACCGGCTGCTGGACGGCGCCGACGACGACTCCGGCCTCGCCGACGCCCGCCGTGACGGCCGCCCCGACGGCCTGTCACCGCTGCTCGCCGCCGAACTGCGCCGCCAGCTCACGGTCCTGGAACTCCTCGCCGCCCACGGTCCGGGGGGCCTGCGCGGAGCCCTGGAGGTCTCGACTGAGGGGCGCCGGGTACTGCGTGCCGTGGTGTCCCGCCGCAGCCGCAGGGACGGCTGAACCCCCGCCCGCACATCAGGGTGACGAAACGCTTCTCCCGGGCGCTTACCAGGATGTGACGACTGCGACGACTGTGACCACACAGCAGGAGACCAGGCCCTCGGCCGCGACCAAGCCGGTCCGCTGGGCGGCGGACGCGGTGGCGGCGATGCGCGAAGGCGCACGGCTGCGCCTCGACTACTCGGCGCGCAGTCTGTGGAGCGTCGACCGGATGATCGAGGACATACGTCAGGAGGCGGCCCCGTTCGCCGCCGTGGAACTGGTGCTGCGCGGATTCGGCGCCTACGCGGGCGAGGTGATCGCCCGCCAGACCGGCGGCGAGTGGTGGTCCTCCGGCGGCGACCACTGGGTCCGCACCCCCGACGGCCACCTCTGGGACCCCATCGACGAGGCCCGCCGCTGCTACACGGGCGACGGCTCCCTCCGCCTGCTGTGCCGCGACGCGTCGGGCGGTACGGCACGTACCTGACGGCCGTGCCGCCCGGTACGACGACGGCCGGGGCCCCGCATGGCGCGCGGGACCCCGGCCGTCGTCGTACCCGTGTCACGGTGCCAGCGTCTGCCCGATCCGCACGTCCGCCGCCAGGCCGAGGGTGCCCTTGCCGAAGACGTACGAGTCGCCGTAGCCGAGGCCGGAGCTGTTGCTCGGCACGTACAGCAGCGCGCCGTCCGACGTGTCCTCACCCTCGGCGCCGACCGTCAGGTCCGCGCGGCCGTAGCCGGACAGGTCCGCCAGGGACACCGCGGAACCGAACCGGTCACCGGACTCCGTGGCGCCGGGGACCTCGGAGGTGTCCTGGGAGAAGCCGATCGCGCCGGTGCCGGTGAGGCCGGAGGAGCCGCCGCGGAACAGGATCGCCTGGCCGGTGTCCTTGCGGTTGGCGCCGCTGCGGGTGAAGTCCTCGCCGGGTGCGCCGGCCAGGACGTCCGCGTAGCCGTCGCGGTTGAAGTCGCCGGCCGAGACGGAGGTGCCCAGCGCGTCACCGGACTCGTTGCCGCCGGGGACGCCGGAGGTGTCCTGGTGGAGGGTCCTCATGCCGGTGGTGGTGAACCCGGACGACGTGCCGAGGACCATGGTGATCCGTCCGCCCGGCGTCGTACCGCCGGACTCGGCGGCCACCGGCTGGCCGATGACGATGTCGTCGTGGCCGTCGCCGTTGAAGTCGCCCACGGCGATGGAGCGCCCGCCCTTGACGGAGATGACGCCCGCCTTGGTCAGGCCGGACGCGGAGCCCGCGAAGCGGACGACACGGCTGACGCCGCCGGTGTCGCGGTAGTTGAGGGCGATGTCCGCGTAGCCGTCCCGGTTGAAGTCGCCGCTCGCGGCGTCCAGGTAGGAGACGGCGCCCGTGGCGCCGGTGAGCGTGCCGTACGTGGTGGCGCCGTCGGTGTGCCGGGCGTTCCAGTTGCCGCCCCGGCCGGTGCCGGCCGCGAACACGTCCGCCTTTCCGTCACCGTCGAAGTCGCCGACGGCGACCGTGGTGCCGAGCTTCGCTCCGGTCTGCGTGACGCCCGAGGTGTAGTACGAGAAACCGGTGTCCAGGTCCGGGCCGTACATCACCGCGACGCCGCCGCGGTCGGTGTGGCCGCTGGTGTCGTCCTCCCCGGGGACGCCGATCGCGAGGTCGGCGTACCCGTCGCCGTTGACGTCGCCCCAGGCGGTGGAGGTGCCGAAGCCGTCACCGGACTCGTTGGAGCCGGGGACGCCGGCGCTGTTCTGGGTGATCGTCTTCTTGGCGGCGGTGACCGGGCCGTTCAGCCCGCCGGGGATCACGGTCACGCTGCCGCCGCCCGAGGCCTTCGGGGTGCCGGCGACCAGGTCGGCGAGGCCGTCCCGGTTGTGGTCCGAGGTGGCCAGGGCGTGCGAGATGCCCGGGGTCTTGGCGAGCGCGGCGATGAGGGACAGCTTCGGGTACAGGTTCGCGCCGGGGCAGGCCGTGTTGTTGGTGTCCCGGTGGCCGAAGACCCGCGGCAGGGTGACCGACTCACCCTTGTCGATCTTGTTGCCGGTGACTCCGGCCTCCGTGCCGGAGGTCAGCGTGACCTTGCCGGTCGGGTCGATGCCGTACATGCCGAACTTCCAGGCGACGACCCGCGCGATCGAGTCCAGCGCGGCCCGGCTCGGGCGGGCGCTCTCGAAGTTGCCCATGTACGAGATGCCGAGCGTGTCGGTGTTGAAGCCGACGTCGTGCGCGCCGACCACCGGCAGGTCCATGCCGCCGCTGCGGCCCTCGAAGATCTGCCCGCAGCGGTCGACGACGAAGTTGTAGCCGATGTCGTAGTAGCCGCGGGCGAAGTGCTCCTGCTGGATGGAGCGCATCCGGGCCCGCGAGTCGGCGCAGGAGACGCTGTTGTCGCTGTCGACGCCGGTGTGGTGGATGACGGCGGCCTTGATCTCGGTGCCGTAGCTCGGCGTGCCGTCGTAGTCCGTGGACGCGCCCCACTCGGCCTGCGTGATGACCGGCGGCTTCACGACCGTCGACGGGCGGGGCTGGGGGACGGTGGGCGTCGGCTCGGGGGACGCGGTGTCCGTGGCCGCCGTCTCCGACGGGGTGCCGGTCGGCTCCGCGGACGTCGTGTCCGTGGGGGTGACCGTCTCCGTGGCGGCCGGCTCCGACGGCGTCCCGGTGGTCTGCGTCGGCGTCGGCTCCGTGGTCACCGGCGCCGTGGTCTCCGCCGTGAACGCGGCCGGCTCCATGCTCGCGACCGTCGGCGCGCCCTCGGGGTCCGTGCCCGGGTCGAGGAGCTTGACGTCCATACCGGCCGGCTGGCCGCCCACCTGGGTGCCGTCGCCGTTCACCACGCGCACCTCGACGCCGTCGGCGTCGTCGGTCCACAGCGACGCCGTGCCGCCGCGGGTCGCCGCCCGCTCGCCCTCCGCGCCGTCGGCCTGGCTCGGCTCGTCCTCCAGCTCCTGCCAGCCGGACCACTTGCCGGTCTCCAGGTCCCGGGTGCGCACCTCGGGCGTGCCCTTGGCGTCCGCCTCCGGGTTGTCCCAGGTCACCAGCACCGCGCTGAAGCGCTCCGTGCCCTGCCGGTCGAGACCCCGGCGGCCCGCTCCCCGGTTCTCCAGCTCCAGCGTGTGGATGCTCGGCTCGCGGGCCTCCTCACGCGGGTCGGCCGGCGCGGACGACGGATCGGCCACCGCGTACGTGACGACACCCGCGCCACTGAGCACGACGGCTCCGACGGTCAGCCAGGCCCGCCGTTTCAGGCTGAGCGGCTTGTACGCATGGGTCCTGCGTGGACTCAACTACCCCACCCCTAGAGAAAGCACATGGACACCACCTGTCCCACAGGTGGCACTCATCCAGCGCCGAACGCGGGCCAAACGTCACACGTGGCGTCACCGGACGCGTATACCCCCCAGAGGCCTCGCGGACGTACGGGAAGCCGAAAGGTTGTATGCGCCCTGTGAGTTCACTGTGTGGCGATCGCCACGTCCATGACACGTGATGATCACGGCCCGACGGCCGCTTGGTTCTCAGGGGAATTCGAACGAGTGCCCCGGTGAAGCGAGTTGAGGGGCGGTGTCGTATGGAGGCGGCGGACGAGTGGATACCGGGTGCGGGACGGATGCGGCCGTACGCGGCGGCCTTCGTCGCCCGCGCGACCGCCCGCGGCCGGCTTCCGCTGGACTACTCCGTGGCCAGCCTGCGCCTGGTCGACGCCCTGGTCGACGGGCTCCGCAAGGGCGGGGCGGACCGCGAGCGGGCGCACGACACGCTGTTCGGCCTCGGCGCCTACGTCGGAGAGGTGCTCGTGCGCCGCGCGGGCGGGGTGTGGGTGGACCTCGACGAGCGGCAGCGCGCGTACTTCGGGCAGCCGGTCGGGGTCCGGATGCCCGACGGCCGGATCTGGAATCCGGTCGGCAAGGTGCACAACCGGTTCGAGGCGGGCGGCCCGCAGGAATCGCTGGGGACCTTCTACCTGGTGCTGCACGGGCGGGCCCGGAGGACCGCCGCCTGACCGTCGGCACAGGAAAAATCGTCAGTCACGAGGCCGGCCACCGCGGCGGACACGGCCACGGGACCTGCCCGGGCCCGGACGCCCGGCCCCGCGACGATGCGGCAGATCAAGGGGCTGAAGGGCTGTGTCGCCAACGCCCGGCCGTACGGCCGGGAGGGCACCTGTCCGGGCGGCCCCGCCGTTCCTCGACGGCGGGACCGGGGGCGGACCGGCGCGCTCGCGTGTGCCGCACGAGGCGTGTGACGAGCTGTGACACTTTCGTGGCGCCGGACGCTGATGACCGTGGGGGTGTGGGCGCTGCCGGACGTGCTCACGCCAAGCGATAGTGGTGCGCTACGCGCTCGGTACGGACGAGGACGGTTCTTGGGCCACGGAGGGGAACCCCGCCGCGCACAGGCGTACGACGGGGAACTGGGCGCGGCCGTCGCGCGGGCCCAGAAGGGCGACGAGGCCGCCTTCGCCGTGGCCTACCGGCTCGTACAGCCCGGTCTGCTCGCCTATGTGCGCGGGCTCGTCGGGGACGACGCCGAGGACGTGATGTCGGACGCCTGGCTGGAGATAGCCCGCGACCTGGGGAGGTTCAAGGGCGACGGGGCCGGGTTCCGGGGCTGGACCGCGACCATAGCCCGGCACCGGGCGCTGGACCACCTGCGCCGGCAGCGGGTACGGCCCCGGCCCGCCACGCTGGAACAGGACGTCCTGGACCTGCCCGGACCGCACAGCACCTACGACCAGGCCATGGAGGCCATGTCCACCGAGTACGCCCTCGAACTGGTCGGCGGGCTGCCGCGCGACCAGGCCGAGGCCGTGCTGCTGCGGGTGGTCGTCGGCCTCGACGGCCCCGCCGCCGCCCGCGTCCTCGGCAAGCGGCCGGGCGCGGTACGGACGGCCGCGTACCGGGGGCTGAAACGGCTGGCGAAGCAGCTCGGCGTCGAGAGTGTGACGGATGAGGCCTCGCGGACGCTGGGTGAGTCGACATGAACGTCGGCCGGGACGGCGGACACGGCGGGCGGCGCGACGGCGTCCGGCCCGGGCCGGCCGCACCCGGCGGCCCACGACGGCCCCCGAGGGCCACCGGCTGAACAGGCCGGACATGCGGAACGTATCCGTCGGTCCGGGCGGTACCGCTTGTGCGGCCGGTCCGCACGGGCGTGGCGGGCCGGGCACGGTTATCAAGCGGAACGAGCAGGAACGGGAACGGGCATGGGTGAACGGCAGAACGACGGCGGGCCGGCCGGCCGTCGGCGTGTGCACCCTGAGAGGGGCGCGCCGCCCGGGTCCGGCGGTCCGGATTCCGTCACGGGCGGGCGCCGGGTCGTCGACGCCGCCGACCTGGAGGCGCTGCTCGCCGCCGCGCTGATCCGCCGCGGCGTGGACGCCGGGGCCGAGCAGCGGGCCGTCGCCGCGTTCCTGGCCGCCCGGGAGTCGGGGGCGCACGGTACGCGCACCCGGCGCCGGGACGACTGGCGGACCCGCCGGACCCGGTTCGGCCGCCACTCGCTGAAGGCCACGCTCTCCGTGCTGGTCGCCGGTCTCACCCTGAGCGGGGTCGCGGTCGCCGGCATCGGCGCGGCGGGCTCGTCCACGGACGGCCCGGCGGAGGACGGCAAGGGCACCCACGCCCCGTCGCCCGGCACCACCGGCCCGTCCACCGGCGGCGCGGCCGACCCGGGCGCCGACCCGGGCGCCGGCCGTGACCGGACGGTCCCGGACCCGGACCGTCCGGGGACCGCCCGGGACACCGAGGCCCACTGCCGCGCCTACGAGCAGGTGCGGGGGAGTGGCAAGGCGCTGGACTCGGCGGCCTGGAAACGGCTGACACAGGCGGCCGGCGGCGCGGCGAACGTCGACGCCTACTGCGCCGGGCAGTTGTCGGGGACCGGGGCCGGGACGCCGTCCGTCAACACCGGGGCGCCGGAGAAGAATGACAACAATTCGGCCGACCGGTCCGGAAACAGCTCCTCGGGCAACGCGAGCGACAACGCCACGCGCGGCGCGGACAACGGCTCGGGCAACGGCTCCGGAACTGCGGGCAACGGCTCGGGCGGCAGTGCGGGCACCAGCACGGGGAAGCCCGGGAACTCGGACGCCAAGCGCCCGTGACGCACCCCAGGTGACCCCTGGGACCAGGGAAAACACAGAATCCGCGCACCTCGGCGCGCTCGCGCCGCTGCCGCCGGGGCAACGGCCGGAGCCGCCACCCCCCACAGGAGAGGCCCCGGCCGTCGCGCGGCACGGGCCGCGCGGCGACCCGTACTTCCTACAGCGCCATGAGTGCGTTTTCTGTCACACCCCCGTGTCACGGGTTAGTTGCATCTTGGACGGACATGGACGGGCAGAGGATTCAGGCCGTAACGTGCCTTTCGCGCCAGGCCGCGCCGGACACATGACCACGAACCGCCGCGGCCGGAAATCGCAACCATCAATTGAGTAACCACGACGGCGAGAACCCGGTCCGCGAAAGCGGCGCCGGTTTAGGCGCAAAGAGGGTGCGCGTGTGCTGGGGGACGACGCGGAGCTGACCGCCGCGGTGCGTGCGGCACAGGACGGGGACGAGACCGCGTTCCGGACTGTGTACCGCGTCGTGCACCCGCGGCTGCTGGGATACGTACGGACATTGGTCGGCGAGTCCGACGCCGAGGACGTGACGTCCGAGGCGTGGCTGCAGATCGCCCGTGACCTGGAGCGCTTCACCGGCGACGCGGACCGGTTCCGCGGCTGGGCCGCCCGTATCGCCCGCAACCGCGCGCTGGACCACATACGTATGCGCGGACGCCGCCCCGCGATCGGCGGCGACGAGACCGAGCTCACCGGGCGGGCCGCCGAGTCCGACACCGCCGGCGAGGCCATCGAGGCACTGGCCACCGACGGCGCGTTCTCCCTCATATCCCGGCTGCCGCAGGACCAGGCCGAGGCCGTCGTGCTGCGCGTGGTCGTGGGTCTCGACGCCAAGTCCGCCGCCGAGACACTGGGCAAACGACCGGGGGCCGTACGGACGGCCGCGCACCGGGGTCTGAGACGTCTGGCCGAGCTGCTCGGCGGCGATCCGGAGGCCCGACCGGAGTCCGCAGGGGTGCTCGACGCCCTTCCTCCCCAGAGAGAGCCCCGCCGTCGTACGGTGACGTCCGCGAGTGTGACGCAGATGCGAACGCGGACACAGAAGGACATGTGATGGCCGATGAGCAGCACAGGTGGCTGGACCGCGGGACCGCGGAGCGCTTACTGAGCGGAGAGCCCCTGGAAACTGCCGATCCCGCCGCCCGTGACCAGGCCGGACGGCTCGTCGCAACCCTGCGCGCGCTCTCCGCGCCACCCCCGTCGGACGACGGGGAGCTTCCCGGAGAGGCGGCCGCCCTGGCCGCCTTCCGCAAGGTGCGCGAGGAACGGGAGGGGCGGTCCGAGGCGGCCCGCGGTGAGGTCCGGCCGGCCGGAACGCGGCCCTGCGACATCGGAGCGATCCGTATCGGCGTCCCGCGCGGTGATCGTTCCGGAACCGCGGACGGATCCCGGCGGGGGCGTCCCCTGAGCCTGGGGCTGGCCGCCGCGCTGGTCGCCGGCATGGCCGGCGGGGTCGCGGTCCTGGCCGGAACCGGAGTCCTCTCCCCGCCCGACGGCTCCCGGTCCGACCCGGCCGCCTCCGTCACGGCCACCGGCACGCATCCCGGACGCCCCCTGGCGTCCCCTCCGCCGGAGGGTGCCGCACCGGGCGGAGTCACGCCCGAGGGCCGGCGTCCCGGGAACGCCGCCGGTACGGCCGAGGACGGTGTGGGTGCCGCCGGGGACGCCGACGGGTCCCGTGCGCCGGGGAAGCCCGGTGCGGACACCGGTGACGGCGCGGTCCGTTCCGGACGCGGCGGGAAGCAGATCGCCGCGGCCTGTCGCGCGTGGCGCGACGGCGAGGCGCTGAACGGCGAGCACGAGCACCTCCTCGAGGACGCGGCGGGCGGCTCCTCCCGCGTCGGCACGTACTGCGAGGACGTGCTGTCCGCGTCGGACGCCTCCGGTGCGTCCGGTACGAGCGGTGCCGACGGGGGAGTCCACAGCGGGAACGGGAACGGGAACGGGAACGGAAACGGCCACGGGAAGGCCAACGGTCAGAGCAATGGCCAGGGCCAGGGACAAGGTCAGGGCAACGGTGCCGGCAACGGCAACGGCGGCAACACCGCCAAGAAGGGCGACAACGGCAACAGCGGCAACAACGGCAACGGTGGAAACAACGGCAACGGTGGAAACAGCGGCAAGAAGAACCCGTGACACCGCCCCTGACCTGCCTTTTTGTTGACCGCTGAACTTTCCTCCCCGGCAGGTGTGACACTTTCGGCCCTCGTGACGCAGTAATGAGTGAGCCGACTGGTCATCGGCTGTCGCACGGAGCCGGGGTTCCCCCCGTACCCACGGCTCGTGCACCCCGGCGCGGGCGGGACACGTTCCCCCGGTCCCGCCCGCGCCCTTTCACCAGTGCACGACGACCTTGTCGCCGTTCCGCACCTGCCCGTACAGCTGTGCGATCGCCGCCTCGTCCCGTACGTTGACGCAGCCGTGCGAGGCGCCGGCGTATCCCCGCGCGGCGAAGTCGGCCGAGAAGTGCACGGCCTGGCCGCCGCTGAAGAACATGGCGTACGGCATGGGCGAGTCGTAGAGCGTGGACACATGGTGCCGGGACTTCCAGTAGACGTGGAAGACACCCTCACGGGTCGGCGTGTACTCGGAACCGAAGCGCACCGGCATCGTCGACACCGTCCGCCCGTCGATCATCCAGCGCAGGGTGCGGCTGGTCTTGCTGATGCACAGCACCCGGCCGGTCCGGCAGCGCGCGTCGGGCGCGTCGGCCGGCTGGCCGCCCATCAGATACAGCTCCCACCTGCCCGGCTCGTGCGTCATGCCGAGCAGCCGCTGCCAGGTGACGGAGTCGGTCACCCCGGTCCCCGGCAGTCCGCGCTTGCCCTGGAAGCCCCGGACCGCCTCCGCCGTCAGGTCGTCGTACGTCCCCGTCGGCCCGTGGAAGATCCAGGCGACCTGCCGCAGCCGGGCCTGGAGTTCGCGTATGTCGCGCCCGGAGTCACCGGGGGACCACAGCACGCGCGGTGCCGGGGAGGACTTCTCGCCGTCGCCGTCGCCGTCGCCGTCCGGAGTCCGTGACGGTGACGACGGCGTGGACGGCGTCCGGCCCGGCGCCTCTGTCCGCACCGGCGACCTGTGCTCCCCGTCCGCCCCGGCGGGCCGCACCGTGCAGCCGGCCGCACCGCCCGCCAGCGCGGCCAGGGCCGTCAGCGCCGCGACGGCCGCGATTCCCTTCCTCCCCATGCCCGTAGTACTACGCACACCGGCCCCCCGTCGTCTCACCGGCCGCGCCCGGCCGTCATCCGAGATGTTCCCCGGACATGACCGCCGGCGAACAAGGGGGCATGGTGGTGAGTGACCGGAAGACGACCGCCGAGGTGGTGCTGTGAGCGGGGTCCCACCGAGGCTGTGAGGAAGGTCCCAGCGTGCGCCCCTCCACCGGGCCGTACGCGCACCGCTACAGTCCGTCGAAGGGTCGGCCTGTGCTGACGAGCAACTGACGGGTACCGGGCGAGCGAATCGAGCAACGCTGCTCAGCGGGAGGCATCACACCATGGCGCGCGAGTCGGGCAGTGCCCGGTCCACCGAGAGTGGTCTGCCCATCGAACCGGTCTACGGGCCGGAGGCTCTCGAGGGCTGGGACCCGGCCGGGAAGCTGGGCGAGCCGGGTACGTACCCCTTCACCCGGGGCGTGTACCCGACGATGTACACGGGCCGGCCCTGGACGATGCGCCAGTACGCCGGTTTCGGCACGGCGACGGAGTCCAACGCCCGCTACAAGCAGCTCATCGCCAACGGCACGATGGGCCTGTCGGTCGCCTTCGACCTGCCCACCCAGATGGGCCACGACTCCGACGCCCCGATCGCGCACGGCGAGGTCGGCAAGGTGGGCGTCGCCATCGACTCGGTGGACGACATGCGGGTGCTGTTCGGCGGCATCCCGCTGGACAAGGTCTCCACGTCGATGACGATCAACGCCCCCGCCGCCCTTCTCCTGCTCCTCTACCAACTGGTCGCCGAGGAGCAGGGCGTGGCGGCCGACAGGCTCACCGGCACGATCCAGAACGACGTGCTGAAGGAGTACATCGCGCGGGGCACGTACATCTTCCCGCCGAAGCCCTCGCTCCGTCTGATCGCCGACATCTTCAAGTACTGCAGGGCCGAGATCCCGAAGTGGAACACGATCTCGATCTCCGGCTACCACATGGCCGAGGCGGGCGCCTCTCCCGCGCAGGAGATCGCGTTCACCCTCGCGGACGGCATCGAGTACGTCCGCACGGCGGTCGCGGCCGGCATGGACGTGGACGACTTCGCCCCGCGCCTGTCCTTCTTCTTCGTGGCCCGTACGACGATCCTGGAGGAGGTCGCCAAGTTCCGCGCGGCCCGCAGGATCTGGGCGCGGGTGATGAAGGAGGAGTTCGGCGCGAAGAACCCCAAGTCCCTGATGCTGCGCTTCCACACGCAGACGGCGGGCGTGCAGCTCACGGCCCAGCAGCCCGAGGTGAACCTGGTCCGCGTCGCCGTCCAGGGCCTGGGCGCGGTGCTCGGCGGCACGCAGTCGCTGCACACCAACTCCTTCGACGAGGCGATCGCGCTCCCGACGGACAAGAGCGCCCGCCTCGCCCTCCGTACGCAGCAGGTCCTCGCCTACGAGACGGACGTGACGGCGACCGTCGACCCGTTCGCCGGTTCCTACGTCGTCGAGAAGATGACCGACGACGTCGAGGCGGCGGCGCTGGAGCTGATGCAGAAGGTCGAGGACCTCGGCGGCGCGGTCAACGCCATCGAGCACGGCTTCCAGAAGAACGAGATCGAGCGCAGCGCCTACCGCATCGCCCAGGAGACCGACTCCGGCGAGCGCGTCGTGGTCGGCGTCAACCGCTTCCAGCTCGACGCGGAGGAGCCGTACGAGCCGCTCCGCGTCGATCCGGCCATCGAGGCCCAGCAGGCCGAACGCCTGGCGAAACTCCGCGCGGAGCGCGACCAGCAGGCGGTCGACTCGGCGCTGGCGGCCCTGAAGAAGGCGGCGGAGGGCGAGGACAACGTCCTGTACCCGATGAAGGACGCGCTGAAGGCACGGGCGACGGTGGGCGAGGTGTGCAACGCGCTGCGGGAGGTCTGGGGGACCTACGTGCCGAGCGACGCGTTCTGAACGCCCGTTCTCGCCGGCTGAGACCCCTCGGAGGAGTGTCGTACCCCCGTGCGACACTCCTCCCATGTTCGGCGTCATCGATCTCCCCACCTACCTGGCAGGACTGGTCCTCATCGTCCTGCTGCCCGGCCCCAACTCCCTCTACGTCCTCTCCGTCGCCGCCCGGCGCGGTGTGCGCTCCGGGTACACGGCCGCCGCCGGCGTCTGGTGCGGGGACACCGTGCTGATGACGCTCTCGGCCGCCGGGGTCGCCTCGCTGCTCCAGGCCAACGCCGTGCTGTTCGGGATCGTGAAGTACGCGGGCGCCGGATATCTGACCTGGCTGGCCGTCGGGATGCTGCGGGCCGCGTGGGGGATGTGGCGGACGCGGCGGGACGAGGACGTGACCGAGGCCCCCGTCGCCGCCGTGCCCGGCGAGCGTCCGTTCCGCCGGGCCCTGGTCGTCAGTCTCCTCAACCCCAAGGCGATCCTGTTCTTCATCGCCTTCTTCGTGCAGTTCGTCGACCCCGGCTACGCCTACCCGGCGCTCTCCTTCGTCGTCCTCGGCGCCTTCGCCCAGATCGCCAGCGTGCTCTACCTCAGCGCGCTGATATTCGGCGGCACGAAGCTCGCCGCGGCCTTCCGCCGTCGCCGTCGCCTGTCGGCGGGGGCGACCTCGGCGGCCGGTGCCCTGTTCCTGGGCTTCGCGGCGAAGCTGTCGCTGGCGAGCGTGTAGGGGTCAGCGCCCGCCGAACCGGGCCAGGTACTCCGGGAGCCCGGCCGGTGTGTCCCCGGCCCAGCCCACATAGCCGTCCGGACGGACGAGGAACAGTCCCGCCCCGTAGGTCCCGTGCGCCGGGCCGTGCACCAGTCGTACGGCGGCGGGCGGCTCGGGGGCGTCCGTGCCCAGCGCCAGCAGCGTCCAGTGCGGCCCCCGGAACGCGTCGAAGAGGCGTACGCCGCTCACCTCGGCGTCCGGGGCCCGGTCGCCCGCGCGCACCGGGCCGGGTGCCGTCCGGGTCTCCGCGGTGAGCGTCGACGCGGGGTAGCCGAGGTCCAGTTGCCGGGTGGCCCCGCCCCGCCGCGTCTCACCCCGGTGGATGCTGGTGGACAGACCCAGCATCTGCGCGGCGATCGGGCGCCGCTCCTCCTCGTACGTGTCCAGCAGCGCCGCCTCCGCCCCGTCGCCCAGGACCGCGCCCAGCTTCCAGCCCAGGTTGTAGGCGTCCTGGACGCTGGTGTTGAGGCCCTGGCCGCCGGCCGGGGAGTGCACGTGCGCCGCGTCGCCCGCGAGGAAGACCCGGTCCACCCGGAACCGGTCGGCGAGTGCGGCCCGCGGGCGGAAGTCCGAGGCCCAGCGGACCTCCGTGACGTCCTCGGCGGCGAGATGCGAGCGGGCGGCGACGACCTGTCGTACGCCCTCCAGGGAGAGGTCCACCTCCGTGCCCTCCGCGAACCGGGCGACCAGCTGGAAGTCCTCCGTCCCGGCCAGCGGGCAGATCGCCAGGAGGTCCTCGGGTCCCTCGCCCTGGGGGAAGAAGTGCCAGTTGTCCCGGTCCAGGCCGGTGATCCGCACGTCCGCCACCAGTGTGGGGAACGGATCCACCTCCTCCCCGGTCATGCCGACGCCCATCGCCCGGCGCACCACGGAACGGCCCCCGTCCGCCGCGACGAGATACCGGGCGCGCACCGGCCCGCCGGAGGCGAAGTGCGCGATCACGCCCTCCGGGTCCTGGACCACGCCGGTGACCTCCCGGCCGAAGGCGACCTTGCCGCCGAGCTCCTCCAGGCGCTCCAGCAGGATCCGCTGGGTGAGCCACTGCGGGACCATCCAGGGCTCGTTGTACGGCGCGTCCTCGCTCGGCTCGGCCGGTTCGAACATGTGGTGTTCGCCGAGCCGTTCGCCGTTCCGCCAGATCATGCCGACCGGGTAGCCGCCGCCCACCGCGTGGATCGCGTCCAGCACGCCCAGGTCGTCGAAGACCTCCATGGTGCGCGGCTGGAACCCCTTGCCGCGCGAGCCGGGGAACAGCTCGTCCGCCCGCTCCACGACCAGCGCGGGGATCCCGCGCCGGGCCAGGTCGATGCCGAGGGTGAGGCCGGTCGGTCCGGCGCCCACGATCAGCACATGGGTGTCGCTCATGATCAAGTCTCCTTAACGCTGTTAAGTGGCCTGCCCTGTGAGCGTGTCCCTAACGGTGTTAAGTTGTCAAGCGTGAGTTCGGAACGACGCGCCCCCCTGGACCGCCGACGGGTCGCCGACACGGCGCTGAAACTGCTGAACGAGGTCGGCCTGGACGGCCTGACGCTGCGAGTGATCGCCAGAGAGCTGGACGTCAAGGCGCCCGCCCTCTACTGGCACTTCAAGGACAAACAGGCGCTGCTCGACGAGATGGCGACGGAGATGATGCGACAGATGACCGCCGACCTGACCGCTCTGGCGGCCGGCGACTGGCGGCAGGCGCTCCGCCTGATGATGGGCGGTCTGCGCGAGCACCTGCTCCGCTACCGCGACGGGGCCAAGGTCTACGCGGGCACCCGCTTCACCGACATGTCGTACGCCGAGCCGATGGAGGCCGGCCTGCGGGTGCTCACCGACGCGGGGTTCACCCCGGCCGCCGCCGCCCGCGCCTGGTTCACGGCGTACAGCTACACCATCGGATACGTCATCGAGGAGCAGGCGATGGGACCCGACCCCGCCACCGGGTCCGACGGCTACGACCTGGACGCCCGCGGGGAGCGCCTGGCCGCCCAGCCGCTCGCCGCACAGGCCGGGTACGAGATGTTCCAGGACCACCGGGCCGGTTTCGAGGCGGGGCTCGGCGCGGTCGTCGAAGGCATCGCACTCACCCTCCGGGGGCGCTGACGCCGCCCGGACCCGTCACCACCGGGGTCCGCCGCGCGCCCCGCGCGGTACCGGAGCACCCCGGTGACGGCCCGCCGTGCGCCTGCGTCCGAAGGCCGTGAGCTCCCGGGCGGGCGTCTCCGCCGACGCGGTGCGGGCGTCCGCCACGCCGACGCATGCCGGCGGCTTCCGTGCCGGCGGCTCCGGCCCGACGGGTCCGTTTCCTCGGCCCCTGGACCGGATCCCGCACGTCGGCGCGGACGGCGGCGCGGCCCGGCACGGGGCGGAGGAGCCGTGGCCGTGCCGGGCCGTCGCTCAGGAGGCCCGCAGGTAGGCCGAGTGGGCGGCCTTGCCCAGGAACGTGAAGCGGGTCCCGCCCTTCAGGTGGGCGTCCAGGGCCTCCTTGACGCCCTGCCAGTTGGGGTCGCCGTAGTCGTCCAGGACGACGACCGCGCCGGGCGCGGCGATCTGCTCGGCCCACTCCAGGTCCTGGGCGACGCCCTTGGCCGAGTGGTCGCCGTCGATGACGATCACGCCGTAGCGCCGGTCCGAGACGGCCGCCCGGGTCTCGGGGTCCTCGGAGAAGCCCCGCTGGATCCGTGCCGCCGTACCCGCCGGGCCGGCGAGGGCGAGGTTGGTGCGTACGGCGTGCTCGTCGACCGGTGACCCGCTGGGGTCCGGGCGCTGGGCGGTGCCGGGCTGGAGCTGTACGCCGGCGAAGGGGTCGACGATGGTCAGGCTCGGGCTGCGGCCGTCGCGTTCCATCATGCGGACCAGCCCGGCGGAGAACAGCCCGTACAGCGTGCCGATCTCCAGGATGTCGTCGTTCGGCGGACCGAGCAGCGGGACCGTCCCGAGCTTGCCGCAAATGTTCATGGTGCCGCCCGCGATCCGGCCCACGCCCAGCGACTCCAGGGAGACGAGCAGCCGGAAGGCGGTGGCGACGTTGCGCACGGCCGCGTCACGGTCACCGGACAGGGCCGTGACCTCGGCGTGCAACTGCTGCAGGGGGCCCTGGGACACGATGCGGGAGATGCCCCGCCCGCGGGGACCGAGGAGCAGCTCGAAGGTGAGCTGGCGGTGCCGGAGCAACTCGACGTCGCGTGCGAGCTGCTCGGTCTTCGAGAGGTCCGGCGCCTGCCGGTCGGCCGTGCGCCGGACCTCGGAGCGGACCCGCCGCTCGATGCGCTGGTCGATGACGTCGGCGACCGGGCGCAGCAGACGCCGGGAGACCGAACTGCGGAGGAGTGAGCGGCTGTTCATGGACCCAAGACCTCAATCCGTCATGGAGTTGATGCAGTACCGGGAACACGGGGGAATGCCGGTCGGAGGCTGACGTCTGCGGGGGAGCGGCCGGCCCGGACCGGTGCTGTCCCGGGCCGGCCGCCCCGGCTCAGTCCCCCTTGCGCAGTCGCGCCGAGTGGTGGGTCACCTGCGCCCGGACCGATTCCTTGCGGGCCAGCTGCCGGATGGCCCGTCCGCGCGGGCCGAGCAGGGCCGCCACGCGGGAGATCTCCGACCACACCCTGCCCCGGTCGCCACCGACGACGGCCGCGGCGGCCAGCAGCCGGCACGCCTCCTTGGCCTGGCCCCGGGCGGCGCGCAGCTCGGCCATGCCGATCAGCACGTCCACCGGCTGCCGGCGGCGCAGGATCTCGGTCCCCACGCGCAGGGCGTCCTCGACGTTGCCCGCGCCGACGTGACGCTTGAAGTCCTCGTTGAGGTGCCGGAGCTGCTGCGGGATCACCGCCCGCGGGTTCTCGGGACCGTCGCCGTCCGCCGTCTCCTCGCTCTCCTCGCTCTCCGCGGACGAGGCGGACAGCGGGTACCGCGCGGGCCCGGGTCCGGGCAGCCCCAGCGCGGTCGTCATCCGCGCGGTGAACGCGGGGATGTCGAACAGCTCCTCGACCTCCCGGTAGTCGTCCTCCGAGACCTGCTCGGCGAGCACCGACCGCAGGGCGTCGAACGCGGCCTGCGGGGTGTACTCGGCGAACGACCGGTAGCCCGGGACCCCGTCGAGCACCTCGCGGGACCCCACCCGCCCGTAGGTGATCACCCGCAGCCGCTGCTGGACCGCCTCGACCACCGACAGCGGCATCGGGTCGTCGACGGAGGAGAGGAAGAAGACGTCCGACGCGGCGAGTTCCTCCCGTACCCGGGTCCGCGACAGCGCCCCCATCCAGGTCACCCGGTCGGAGACCAGGGTCGAGGAGGCGATCCGCGGGGTGCGGTGGCCGATCCACGCGAACCGCCACGGCAGCCCCTTGGCGTGGGCGAGTTCCGCGACCCGCGAGAAGAGGTCCAGGCCCTTGCGGTCCTGCATCGAGCCGACCATCACGATCCGCGGCTGCCCGCCCGGCGTGGGCCGGGCCCGGACCCGGTGGCTGTCCTGCGGGACGGTGTTGTAGACGACGACGGGGGCGGCCACCCCGAGCCCGCGGAACATGTCGGCCTGGGCCGAGGACACGCACAGCACGCGCACCCGGGGCAGGAGCCGGAGCATCTCCTTGTGGCGCAGGGTGTGGTGCTCCGCCTCGTAGGCCATGACGTGCTCGGTCTCGTGGGCGTAGAGGAAGACCTTCCGGCCGGCGGACACCAGTTCGTCGACCAGTTCGTTGCCGAGGGCGGAGCGCCACAGCGGGGCGAGGCTGTTGACGAGCACGACATCGGTGTCCCCGAGCGCGTCGAGGACGTCCTCGGTACGGCAGTAGGCGCTCAGGTCGAGGTAGCGGACGTCCACGGGCGACTGGGCGAGCAGGGCCTGCGTGTAGGTCAGGACGGGGATCGCCACGCCGGTGGTGTAACCGAAGCCGAGGCCGACGACGGCCATCGAGCGGGGGGGTGTCTGCTGGTCCCGTACGGCCTGCAGGGCGCGCTCGGCGCGGGTTCCGGCGGGGGAGAGGGACGTTTCGCCGGGCCCGGGGGCGGTGCGCGGTGCGCGTACCTCCGCCTCCTCGACCACCGTCAGGATCCGCTCGGCCACGTCGTCGTGGAAGGAGAGGAAGTGGGTCAGCGGCTCGCCGGTGTTGTTGCCGGCGAACTTGCCCGTACGGTGCAACTGGCCCGCGACGTCCGCGAGTTCCCCGACGCTGCCGACGTTGCGCAGCAGCGCGTGGTTGACGGCGGGGAAGACGATGTTCAGCGGCGGCGGGCTGAACAGCACCAGCGGGACGCCGGCCCGCAGGGTCTGCAGATAGGTCGTGGAGAAGAAGGTGACGGCCAGGTCGAAGGCTTCCAGTCCGGCCGCGTCCACGAGCGTCGACTCGTCCAGGACGGTGATCCCCGGCAGGGTGCCCAGCCAGTCCAGGTGCCCGGAGAGGGTCGAGGGGTGCGGTTTGACGGATACCTCGCCGAACTCGGCGAGCGCCTCGCAGGCCGTCCGGAGGTACTCGCGGTGCTGGTTGGCCGGCAGTTTGCGCTGGTCGCCCAGGGGCTGGTCGAGGAAGACGATCCGCAGGGGTTCCCGGGAGGGGCGTGCCGTGGGCGGCGCGGGCTGGTGGGCGGCGCGCACCAGGTCCGGGTCGTCGCTGTGCCCGAGCGCGCCGGTGATGTGGACGACCGGGTCCGCGTCCGGTGTGCGGTACAGCAGGTGGTGGGCGGTGGCCGGGCCCCACACGCACACGGCGGCGGGGCCGGAGGAGCCGTAGTACCAGTTCTGGTCGCGCAGGCCGGGGCCGAGCTTCTTGTAGTGGAAGTCGAGGTGGCCGTCCTGGACGAGGACCACCGGCAGCGTCCCGGTGAGGGCGTCGGCGACCCTGCTGCCGCGCTGTGACCGGTCGTTGAAGAGGATCAGCCGGTCGACGGACTCGCTCCGCGCGAACTCGGAGATCCGGGGGCCCGTCTCCTCGAGGAACTGCGCGTGCGTGAGGGCCTCCCCCTCCCGGAACAGATTGCGGACCCGCCGGTCGCCGAGCCGGGAGGCCTCCTCGTCGATCCATCGCCCCACGTCCCCGTCGAGGTCGGCGGTGACCGGCAGGAAGGTGTGCTCCCCGGCGCCCGGGGCGCCCAGGATCCGCGAGGTCAGACCGACACCGTTGCGGTTTTCGACGAAGACAGCGATACGCATAGACAACCAGCCCAGTCCACAGGGTCCGTGACACATGGAGATGTGATTATGTGATGAAAAACCTGAAGGGGATCATTGCACGAGGAGTGACGACCAGTGGGTTAAGGGAAAACAAATGCAAGGTGAAGCCGAGCAATTAACTCCTCGTTCACCTCATGGACGCGAAAGTGTCGCCATCCGGGTTCGGGCGTCTCCTAGGTTCACGGGAACCCCGTTGAGAGAACTCAGGTGCAGCGTGACCAAGAGTCCCCCGAAACTGTCCGTGATCGTCCCCTGTTTCAACATCGAGGCGTACCTCCCGTCCACCGTGACCAGCCTCGTCAACAACGCCCGGGACGATTTCGAGTTCGTGTTCGTCGAGGACCGGTCGACCCGGGACGAGACCTACGAGGCGCTGCTGGAACTGACCGGCCGCCTGCCGAACAGCAGGGTCGTACGGCACGAGCACAACGGCGGACTGGCCACCGCGCGCAACACCGGCATCGACCTCGCGGAGGGCCGCTACCTCACCTTCCTCGACGGTGACGACTGGCTGGCCCCGGGCTACCTGAGCAGCCTGGTGGACGCCATCGAACGCCTCGACGTCGACTTCGTGCGCACCGACCACGTCCAGGTCACCGGCATCGAACGGACCGTCCGACGGGCACCGGAGGGCCGCCGTCACACCCCGCTCGACCCGCGGACCTCCATCCTCCCCGTCGACGCCACGACCATGGTCGACTATCCGTACGCCTGGGCGGGCGTCTACCACCGGCGCCTGCTCGACCGCGGGCTGCTGCGCTTCCACGACGGGCTGCGCACCGCCGAGGACCGCCCCTGGATCTGGGGCCTGCACCGCGAGGCCGACTCCTACGCCGTGGCCAGTCTGCGCGGCGTCTTCTACCGCCGGGGCGTGACGACCTCACTGACCCAGATCGGCGACGCGCGCCAGCTCGACTTCTTCCGCTCCTTCGACCTGGTCCTCGCCGAACTCGCCGGCGACCGGGACGAAAGCCGGCTGCGCGCCAAGGCGCTGCGCGACTACTGCGTCGTCATCGCCCACCAACTGCTTGACCGCGCACGCTTCGAGCGTGACGTGGCCACCAGACTGAAGCGGCTCGGCGCCGAGGCGCTGGGCCGGATGACGGAGACGGAACTGAACGACGCCCTGATCGGCATGGGCGCCGAACGCGTGCACCTGCTGCGCCGGCTGCGCGGGGGCATGAAGGGAGTCGCGGCATGATCCAGATCTTCTTCTCGGCCACGCAGTACGCGGCCGCGACCGTCACCGCCGCGATCCGCGCCGGCCTGTTCGGCCCGCGCGAACACCGCCGCATCCTCGTGGTCAGCAACACCGCCGCCGTCCCCGAGGTCGGCACCCCGCTGGACCGGATGGCCGGCTTCGAGACGCTCCGCCCGGAGTTCGACGAGGTGCGCTCCTGGAACGAGTTCATCGCCCCGCACCACCCGGCCGGCTGGTCGCCCCGCGACCAGGACGTCCAGCTGTGGGAGAAGGCCGTACGCCTCGCCTGGGACCTGGGCGACGAGCCGGTCGAGATCGCCTGCGAGTCCATCCAGGCCAACCCCTCCCGCGCGGTCGCGGAGATCTTCGCGGACAGCCCCGTCCACGTCTACGCGGACGGCCTGATGAGCTACGGCCCCACCCGCAACCGCCTCCCGCACGAACTGAGCAGCCGCATCGCCCGGGTCCTCCACCTCGACCTGGTGCCCGGACTGCGGCCGATGCTGCTGTCCGAGTACGGAGTGGAACCCGAGGCCGTGCCAGGCGAGGCCATGGTCGAGGTGCTGGCCGGGATCGGCGAGGCCGGCGCGGACCTCCTCGCCCGGCGCCTCACCGCGGACGACCGCCCCACCGCCGTACTCATCGGCCAGTACCTCTCCGCCATCGACCTGATCACCCAGGACGAGGAGGAACGGCTGCACGTCCGGATGCTGCGGGCCGCCGCCCGCGCCGGACACGAACACGTGCTGTTCAAACCGCACCCCAGCGCACCCGCCGTGTACAGCACGTCGCTGGAGACGGCCGCCGCCGAACTGGGCGTACGGCTGACCGCGCTGACCGAGCCCGTGCTCGCCGAGACCGTCTTCGCGTACCTGAGGCCGAAGATCGTCATCGGCTGCTTCTCCACGGCGCTGATGACGGCCGCCGCCTTCTACGGCATCCCCGTCGCGCGCGTCGGCACGGAGCTGCTGCTGGAACGGATCACTCCGTACGAGAACAGCAACCGCGTCCCGCTCACCATCATCGACGCGGCCCTGCCCGACGCGGAGCACGCGGAGCTCGGCCGGCCGCTCGAACTGGACGCGCTCGCCGGGGAACTGGCGCCGCTGGTGCGGACCGTCGGGTACTGCATGCAGTCCCGCAAGTACCACGGGTCGCGGGAGGAGGCGGTGGCGTGGCTCGCCGCCCACCTCGCCACGCACCGGAAGTACTTCCAGCGCCGCCGTCTCACCAGCCTGCGCCTGCCGGGCGGCAGCCCGGTCCGCGCGGAGGCGCTGCGCCGCCATCCGGCCGTGCGCCGCGCGGTACGGCGGATGCGGTCGGCCGCACGGCAGAAGTGACGGGGCCCGGGGGCGGGGCGGCCTACGCCGCCCCGCCCTTCCCGAGGCCGTCGGGCCGCACGGCCAGCGCCCGCTTCAGCCGGGGCCCGAACGGCTTCTCCACGTACCGGTGCATCAGCCAGGCGATGCCCAGCAGCCCCAGCACCGAGACGGCGAACGTCAGGTACGGGCCCATCCCGAAGTAGCGGTACAGCACCCGGATGAAGAACCAGCCCAGGTGTTCGTGGATCAGGTAGAAGGGGTACGTCAGCGCCCCGGCCACCGTCAGCCAGCGCCAGTTCGCCCAGCGGGTCCAGCCCAGCGCCACGGCCGCGACGGCGGCGAAGGCGAGGAGCACGATCGCCTGGATGACGTACGGGTCGCGATGGAAGTCGCCCTCCGCGCCGGGATGCCACAGCGCCGTGACCGAGTAGCGCTGGCCGAGCAGGAAACTGAAGCCCACGATGCCCCACAGCAGCAGGCTGCCGCCGAAACGGTGGATCAGGTACAGGGCGAGGCCGCCGATGAAGTACGGCGCGTGGTCCCGCATCACCAGTTCGTCGGTCAGCGGGTGGTCGGCCACCCGCGCGAAGACGCCGGCCAGCGTCCACAGACAGCAGAACACCATGACCCTGCGGTAGGTCACGCCCCGCCAGACCACCAGCAGCGCGAACAGCGCGTAGAAGCGCACCTCGACCCAGAGCGTCCAGCACACGCCCAGCACCCGGGGCACCCCCATCGGCTGCTGCAGCATGGTCAGATTGACCAGGATCTCGTTCGGCCGCAGCGGGTGGACGACGACCGGCAGCAGGCACCCGGCCGCGGTGATCAGGACGATCGCCACCCAGTACGCCGGATACAGGCGGGCCACCCGGGAACGGAAGAAGTCGCCCGGACCGCGGCCCCAGCTGCTCATGCAGATCACGAAGCCGCTGATGAGGAAGAAGAACTGCACTCCGAGGGAGCCGTACGTCGCCACCTGCGACAGCGTCGGGAACTTCCGGCCGGGGGACTGGTCCCAGGACGCGGCGACCTCACCGTTCTTGCCCGCGAAGTGGTACAGGCAGACCATCAGCGCGGCCAGCAGCCGCAGGCCGTCCAGGGCACGGAGACGGTCGCCCCCCGGCCGGCGGGGAGACGTGCCGGGGTCCCCCGGGCGCGTGGACGGTGGCGGCTCCTGCGCCGTGATCGTCGGGACCAGAACCCGGTCGGCCGCTTTCATCGTGAGGCCCTTCTCGGCAGGGTGGGGTGGTGCTCCGGTCGTCGACCACCGGGACGCTGTGCCCCCTGTCGGACGAAAGGGAGCCCGGCGCCGACGCCCGGAGATCCGGCAGATTTTTTCCGGTGAATGTCCGGCCGGGCAGGTGCCGTCCCCGCCCCGGAGGGGAGGGGACGGCACCTGCGGAAGGCCTGGCCGCCGAACGGTCAGCGCCCGGTCAGCGCACGGGCGCGTCGGGCGAGGCGCCGGACGGTCGCGTTGCGCGGGAGGAAAGACAACTGGGCCGGGACCCCGCCCGGCAGCGCGAGCGAGGTCAGGCGGCGGCGCTTGAAGTAGCGCCACGTACGGGTGTCGAGGTGCCGGGAGAGATACTGCTCGGCATCCGCCCGCAGCTCCGGATGGATCCTGGGCTGCATCGTGTGGCCCACGGCCCTGAGCAGGGCGGCCAGGTCCGCCGACCCCTCCGGCGCGGGCGTCCGCCGGTCGGCCACCGCCGCCGCGTCCTCCAGGTCGGGCAACAGGGCGTCCGCGATGGTCAGCGGTACACGATCGCCGTTCTGGTAGGGCGCGAGCCGGGCCAGCAGCGTGTCGGTGCCCACCCGCGCGACCGGAAGGCCGTACAGACCGGCCGCGGTGAACAGCGCGGTCGGGAAACAGCCGACGACGAGGGCGGGACGCACCCGCTGGAACACCGCCTCGGCCAGGACGGGACCCTCCGGCACGGTCAGCCGGGCACCGAGCCGCTCGGCCTCCTCCGACAGCCGGCCCGGCCGGCGCGCGGGCGCCGCCGGATGCGGTACGAAGAGCAGCCGGCGGTGGCCCAGCGCCACCGCGCCGCGCACCATGCGCAGGTACAGCTCCTCCTCCTGGTGGCCGGTGAGGAGACCGGGCGCGGACAGGTACTGGCCCAGCAGCAGCGCCGGCCGCTCGGCCCCGTCCGCCACGTCGGCGAGAGCGTCCTCGTCCTGGGCGAGTTCGCCCAGGACCTTCGTCAGCGCCTCGGCCGGGACCTCCTCGGACGGCACGCCGAACTCCGTGAGCAGCAGCGGAGCGAGCCCCGGTACGAGACCGGGGTGCAGCAGCCGGTCGACGCGGGTGCCCACCAACGGGTCGATCTTGCCGGGGGTGGGGCCGTAGCCCATGAGGCCGTCCGCGTAGACGTCGACGGGGGCGTCCGTGAACAGCCGGCACACGGCGAGCGCCGGGTCCGCGTGGACGGACTGCACCACCAGCCGGATCCCGTCGTCGCCGAGCCCCCACAGCAGCCGTACGTACCGCTCCCACATCGGGACGTCGTCGGCACGGGGGCTCCAGCCGCCGGGATGGAAGGGAGCGATGGTCCCGTTCCAGGACAGCACCTCGTCGAAACGCTCCCGGATCCGGGCGAAGCCCGGCATGGCGTCGAGGGCGGGGGCGGTCTCGGGGACGGCCGCGTCGTTGCCGACCAGCAGCAGGCGCCGGTCGGCGGGCTCGAAGAGCCCGGCGTCCAGGGCGGCCGCCAGCGTGGCGGCTCCGTACAGGGTCGACGCGCAGAAGATCTGCGTGGTGCGGGACATCAGACGGCCACCGCCCGGCCGGACGCCGGCCGCCGGCGCAGCCGCCTGAGCGGGGTCGCCCGCCGGGTGTTCATGGAGTCCAGGACCTCCGTGAGGACGGCCTGCGGCAGGCGTTTGAGGGCGGCGGACGTCAGGGAACGCAGTTTCCTCGCCACGGCGGGTTCGAACCTCTCGATCGATCCGAGGTGATGGGCCATGACGGCGCAGTACGTGCGCACGGCCTTCGGTAGCAGGGTGCCGGCGTCCGGGTCCGCGGCCGTCTCGGCGATCACCTGGTCGAACGCCCGCAGGAAGTCCAGTTGCCGCACGTCCCCGATCTGGGTGAGCGACGAGGCGACGCCCCGGCGGTAGTGGACGCCCAGCAGCCCGACGACGGCGAAGGACTCCGCCTCACGGTGCAGCTTCCAGATCCACGGCCGGTCCTCCGCGGTGCGCAGCCCGTCCGTGAAGTGCAGCAGCCCCCGGTCCACCAGCCGGCGGTGGTAGACACCGGCCCACGCGTAGGCGTAGTCGACGCAGGTCGTCCGGTCGGCGGGCAGGATCGCCTCCCGCGGGGCCATCACCACTCCCCGGCGGCCGTGCGGGACGCGGTGGATGCTGCGGGCCCGCCCCGTGCACTGGACGTGGTCGGTCCGCAGGAAGTCGCAGTCCAACCGCTCGGCCGCGGCCACGAGTTGCGGGTAGTAGCCGGGCGCGAGCCAGTCGTCGCCGTCGAGGAACGTCAGGAACCGGCCGCGCGCCCGGTCGATCCCGGTGTTGCGCGCGGTGGCCAGCCCGCCGTTGTGCTCGTGCCTGACGTACACCGCACCCGGCAGCTCACGCGCCGCGCGCGCGAGGATCTCCGGGGTCTCGTCCCGCGAACAGTCGTCCACGAGTATGAACTCGAAGTCGTCGCGCGCGTTCGCACGCAGACTCCTCAGAGTGTCCGGGGCGTATTGCTGCACGTTGTAGAACGGCACGATGACGGAGAGCTTCAGCACGCGGGCGACGTTAGGCGGCGGCCCGGCATTCGGTCCGACCGCCCACTGGATACCGGATGAACTGCGTGTGGCGAATTCGTGAACCACGGTTCCCCTCGGCCGGACAAGGGCTCGAATCGCCATTCGGCGGTGTGCTGTTAACCGTTTGTTGTGTTCGGGTTGGGCGGTTCCTAGGAATCGATTCCTAGCGTCTTCGACGTGCCAGCAAGTGCAACGAAGCCTCTCAGGGTCGCGGTCCTCGCGGATTCCGACACCCGGTGGAAATGGGGCGCGCTCACCGCGAACCGCGTCGCGCCGCGGGACGTCCGCCTCGACGGATTCCTGCTGCGGGGCCGCGCCACCCCCACCGCCCGCCAGCTCGGCGAGGTCGGCGTCCCCGCGGACTCGCTCCGCGAGGTCACCGCCGTCGAGTTCCTGCGCGCGATGCGCGAGGAGTCGTACGACCTCCTCGTGCTCGCCCTGGTCGGCGGCGGGGTGCAGGCGATGCTGCACGGACTCAAGCGCGCCTGGGAGGACCGGCCGCGGCGGCCCGTCGTCGTCACCGGATACGTCGGTGTCGTCTACGAGAAGCTCGCCGACGGCCTGCTGCTGCGCCACGGCGCCGACCTGGTGCTCGCCAACTCCCGCCAGGACGCGGACCGTTTCCGAGCCGTGTACGAAGGGGTGGGCGCCGACGCCTCCTCGGTGACCGAGGTCGCGCTGCCGTTCCTCGGCGGGACCGCGTACGAGGGCGAACACGACCCCTCTGCGGAGCAAGGGCGCAGGCCCTACACGGTCGTCTTCGCCGCCCAGCCCTCCGTCCCGGACAGCCGCAGGGACCGTACGTACCTGCTGGACCGGCTGGTGCGGCACGCCCGCCGGCACCCCGAGCGCGAGGTGCTGCTGAAGCTGCGCTCCAAGCCCGGCGAACACACCACGCACATCGAGGAACTGCCCTACCAGAAGCTCGCCCAGCGGCAGGACCTGCCACCCAACTTCCGCCTCGTGTACGGGCACATGGGCGAGGTCCTCGACCGGACCGACCTCCTCGTCACGGTCAGCTCCACGGCCGCCCTGGAGTCGCTGCACCGCCGCATCCCCACCGTGGTCCTCACCGACCTCGGCATCCGGGAAGCCCTCGGCAACCACCACTTCGTCGGCTCCGGCTGCCTCGCCTCCTGGGACCAGCTCGACGCCGGACACCGCCCGGAGCCCGACGCGGAGTGGGTGGCACGGCAGGGGGTCGCGGTGGGCGGCTCGTACGGGACGGCCTTCGACGCGGCCCGCGAACGCATCGCCGGGCTGCTCGGCCGGCCCGCCGGACTGCCGCCCCTCACCCCGTACTACACGCCCGTCACCGCGCCCGGCTATCTGCCCGGCATCCTCGCCCGCCACCACCTCGGCCCGGACGGCACCCCGCTGCCCGGCGCGCCCGCCGCCGACAGGGAGCCCGGACCGGTCCGGCAGATCGTGCGCCGGGCGGCGCGCGGCGCCTACCGGCACGGAGTGCAGCGCGTGGCCCCGGTGATCCGCCGGATGGGCGAACTGTGACCGGCCCGACCCCTGCTCAAGGAGCTGATCCCATGTCCAACCCGCCGACGGTGCGCCGGGTGCTCGCCGTGATCCCCGCGCGCGGCGGCTCCAAGGGCGTACCCGCGAAGAACCTCGCCCCCGTCGGCGGCGTCCCCCTGGTGGCGCGCGCCGTGCGCGAGTGCCGCGCCTCCCGGTACGTCACGGACGTCGTCGTCTCCACCGACGACCAGGCCATCGCGGCCGCCGCCCGGCAGGCCGGCGCCGAGGTCGTGCTGCGGCCCGCCGCCATCGCCGGCGACACCGCCACCTCCGAGGCCGCCGTCCTGCACACCATGGACACCCACGAGGCCCTGCACGGCGCCCCCGTGGACGTCGTCCTGCTCGTGCAGTGCACCAGCCCCTTCCTGCTCCGCGAGGACATCGACGGGGTGGCCGGCGCGGTCGTCGACCAGGGCGCCGACACGGCGGTGACGGTCGCCCCGTTCCACGGCTTCGTCTGGCGCGACGCGGCGGACGGGACGACGACCGCCGCCGGAGGCCACGGCGTCAACCACGACAAGTCCTTCCGCCCCCGCCGCCAGGACCGCCCCCAGGACCTCCTGGAGACCGGCGCCGCCTACGCCATGGGCGCGGCCGGCTTCCGCGAGCACAAGCACCGCTTCTTCGGCCGCACCGAACTCGTCCGCACCGACCCGGCCCGCGTGCTGGAGATAGACGACCCGCACGACCTCGCCCGGGCCCGCGCCCTCGCCCCGCTCTTCGACGCGGAGCGGCCCGGTGCACTCCCGACCGCCGACGACATCGACGCGGTCGTCCTCGACTTCGACGGCACCCAGACCGACGACCGGGTGCTGATCGACTCCGACGGACGGGAGTTCGTCTCCGTGCACCGCGGGGACGGACTCGGCATCGCGGCCCTGCGCCGCAGCGGCCTGAAGCTGCTCATCCTGTCCACGGAACAGAACCCGGTCGTCGCCGCCCGCGCACGCAAGCTCAAGCTCTCCGTGCTGCACGGCATCGACCGCAAGGACCTCGCACTGAAGCAGTGGTGCGAGGAGCAGGGCATCGCGCCGGAGCGCGTGCTCTACGTCGGCAACGACGTCAATGACCTCCCGTGCTTCGCCCTCGTCGGCTGGCCCGTGGCGGTCGCGAGCGCCCACGACGTCGTACGCGGCGCCGCACGCGCGGTCACCACCCTCCCCGGCGGTGACGGCGCGATCCGAGAGATCGCCGGCTGGATCCTCGGTCCCTCTCTCGATTCCCTCCCCAAGTAAGGAAACGCCAGGCCATGAGCACCAACTCCCGCATCCGCACCTTCGGTACCCGCGAGGCCGGCCCCGGCCGCCCCGTGTACGTCACCGGTGAGATCGGCATCAACCACAACGGTGACATCGAGAACGCCTTCAAGCTGATCGACGCCGCCGCCGAGGCCGGCTGCGACGCGGTCAAGTTCCAGAAGCGCACCCCCGAGATCTGCACCCCGCGCGACCAGTGGGACATCGAGCGCGACACCCCCTGGGGCCGGATGACGTACATCGACTACCGCCACCGCGTGGAGTTCGGCGAGGACGAGTACCGCCAGATCGACGCCTACTGCAAGAAGAAGGGCATCGACTGGTTCGCCTCCCCGTGGGACACCGAGGCCGTCGCCTTCCTGGAGAAGTTCGACGTCCCCGCCCACAAGGTGGCCTCCGCCTCCCTCACCGACGACGAGCTGCTGCGCGCCCTGCGCGCCACCGGCCGTACGGTGATCCTCTCCACCGGCATGTCCACCCCGAAGCAGATCCGCCACGCGGTCGAGGTCCTGGGCAGCGACAACATCCTCATGTGCCACGCCACGTCGACGTACCCGGCGCAGGCCGAGGAGCTCAACCTCCGCGTCATCAACACCCTCCAGCAGGAGTACCCGAACGTCCCGATCGGCTACTCCGGCCACGAGACCGGTCTGCAGACCACCCTCGCCGCCGTCGCCCTCGGCGCCGTCTTCGTCGAGCGCCACATCACCCTCGACCGCGCCATGTGGGGCTCCGACCAGGCCGCCTCCGTCGAGCCGCAGGGCCTGACCCGCCTGGTCCGCGACATCCGCACCATCGAGGCCTCCCTCGGTGACGGCGTCAAGAAGGTCTACGACTCCGAGCTCGGCCCGATGAAGAAGCTGCGCCGCGTCACCGGCGTGGTCGCCGAGGCGGAGATCGCCACCGCCGCCGGCGAGCCCCTCGCCGTCTGAGCAACCGAACCCACCCATCCCTTACGACGACGGGAACGGTCGTACGTCGATGAGCCCCCGCGCCGGCCGGCCCGGCCCCCACACTCTCGCCTTCGTCGAGAGCCCGGTACAACTGCTCAACGTGCTGGAGTGGGCGCACGCGCATGCGCCCGGCGTGGGGCTCACCCTCGTGGTGCTGTCCCCGGTCGACCCCATGACCCGCGGCCAGCTGCGCCGCATGGCGGAGCTGGCCCGCGAGGAGGGACACGAGGTCCGCTGGGAGGAGGCGCGGGGCGGAGCGGGCGCACCGTTCCAGACGGTCGGCGGTCTGACCGCCCCGCTCCGCCGGGCCACCCGTGTCGTCCTCGGCGACCCCTTCTCCCGCTACGTCCAGCTGCTGCTGACGATCACCCGCGCCCGTGAGGTCGTCGTCGTCGACGACGGCACCGCGACCATGGAGTTCGTCGGCCAGCTGGCCCGGGGCGAACGCCTGGTGCGCTGGCACCGCAAGGGCGGCCGGCCCGGCCCCCGCGAACTCGTCCTCGCCCCCGTGTCCGCCGCCGCCAGGCGCCGGCTCACCCCCGGCGAGAAGCGCACGGTGGAGGTCTTCACCTCCATGCCCATGGAGGACACCCCGCCCGGCGTCACCGTCAGCTCCCACACCTTCACCTGGACCCGGGACCGCTTCGGCCCGCCCCGCGTCACCCGGGGCGCCGACATGGTCGGCACGTCCCTGGTGGAGACCGGCGTGGTGGACGCCGACGCCTACCTGGAGGCCGTACGCTCCCTGGTCGCCACGCACGGCGCCAAACGCTACTTCGCCCACCGCCGCGAGAGCACGGAGAAACTCCACCGGCTCGCCGTCGAGACGGGACTGGAGATCGTCCGCCCCGAGCTCCCGCTGGAGATCGTCGCCCGGCGCGGCCCCGTCGGCGCCACCGTCCTCAGCTTCCCCTCCACGGTCGTCCACACCCTCCCGCTGGCCCTCGCCGGCACCGGCGTCCGCGTCGTGGTGTGCGACATAGACCCCGCCTGGCTGACCAAGCACGCCTCCCCCCGAGCCCAGGGCTTCCTGGCCAACGTCACCGACACGGCCAGGTCCGCCCACCACCTGCGGACGGTGCCGGCGGTCTGAGTTCCCGGCGCCGGAAGGGGGCAGGTGTTCGGGTGCCCGCTCGTGTCGGCGAAACCTGATGTCACCAGGTGAGAGCGCCCGTATGCTGGCCGTGGAGCCGGTTCTCGCCCCGCTGGAGGTCCTGATGAGCACGCCCGCACCCGAAGGCCTCGGCTATCCACAACCGAGGCCACGCGTGTCGGTCGAGGAGCTGCTGGCGGCGAAGAACACACAGCCGATCCGTTCCCTGGACGACCTCGCCGCCGACACCTTCGAGTCGGACGAGGAGCTGGAAGAGTTCCTCGCCTTCACCTACGCCGAGCGTCGGCGCGACGCCGCCTGAGCCTGCCGCATGCAACCCGTCGTCCTCGACACCGACGTCGCCTCCCTGCTGCACAAGCGCAAGCTGACCGGACCACTGGCGACCCGCCTGATCGGCCGCAAACCGCTGATCACCTTCGTGACCTACGGTGAACTCACGAAGTGGATGGAGATCCGTCACTGGGGCACCCGAAGCCGCCAGGAACTCGCCGACTGGCTCGCCGACGTCCCTGTCCTTCCGGGTGACGAAGCCGTCGCCACCACCTGGGGGCGACTGTCCGCCGCCGGGATACAGCGTGGCCGACCCCGTCCCACCAACGACATGTGGATCGCCGCCAGCGCCCTCACCTACGACCTGCCGCTGGCCACCCTCAACCTCAAGGACTACGAGGACTTCCGCCTTCACCACGGCCTTCGCGTGCTCGGCGCCGAATAGCAGCCGAACAGCAGCCGTCGCCTGCCGGCATCCGCCGAATGAACCCGCCCGCGTGCCTTCGGCCGATCGTGGTAACCGTGAGGAGTGGACGGGTGCCGGAACCATGTCCCGGATTGTGATCGACCTCATGGACCGGCAGGCCAACGGCCTATACCCTCGCAAAAAGGCGGTGAGTGTACCCACCTCAATACACGGCTATGCGTAGGGCAGCCGGATTTTCTCCCCCCAACGGGCTGATTTTTCTTGATCGGGGGTCAGTGGACGGCTCCGGCGCCCTACTCTTCAAAGGGTGAAACCACTGATGTCACTGGAGTCCGAGATCGATCTCCCCGGAGGAGCGGTGCTCCCCGGCGCGCTGCCCGAGGCCCTGCGCGCCGAACTCGTGGCCTTCCGGCGCGACCTGCACATGCACCCGGAACTCGGTCACCAGGAGTTCCGCACCACCGCGGCGATCAAGGAACGCCTCGAGCGGGCCGGTCTGAAGCCGCGCGTCCTCTCCGGCGGCACCGGCGTGATCTGTGACATCGGCACCGACGACGAGGCCGGCACGGACTCGGCGATGCTCGCCCTGCGCGCCGACATCGACGGCCTGCCCATCCCCGACATGAAGGCCGACTGCCCCTATCGCTCCACCGTGCCCGACCGGGCCCACGCCTGCGGCCACGACGTGCACACCACCGTCGTGCTCGGCACCGGCCTGGTCCTCGCCGAACTGCACCGCCAGGGCCTGCTGCCCCGTCCCGTGCGGCTGATCTTCCAGCCCGCCGAGGAGGTGCTGCCCGGCGGCGCCGCCGAGGTCGTCGAGGACGGCGGACTCGACGGCGTCGGCCGGATCCTCGCCGTGCACTGCGACCCCCGCGTCGACGCCGGGAAGATCGGACTGCGCGAGGGCGCCATCACCTCCGCCTGCGACCGGCTGGAGATCGCCCTCGACGGCCCCGGCGGCCACACAGCCCGCCCGCACCTGACCACCGACCTGGTCACCGCCGCCGCGCGGGTCGTCACCGACGTGCCCGCGCTGGTCGGCCGGCGGGTCGACAGCCGCAGCGGACTCGCCGTGACCTGGGGCCGGGTCGAGTCGGGCCACGCGCCCAACGTCATCCCGCAGCACGCCGAGCTGTCCGGCACCGTGCGCTGCCTGGACCTGGAGACCTGGCGGCAGGCCCCCGACATCGTGGTCGCCGCCATCGACGAGGTGGCCAACCTGCACCGTGCCAAGTCGGAGATCACCTACGTGCGCGGCGTCCCGCCGGTCGTCAACGAGGCCGGCGCCACCGAGCTGCTGCGCGACGCGATGATCGCCCGGCGCGGAGCCGACTCCGTCGAGGGCACCGAACAGAGCCTCGGCGGCGAGGACTTCTCCTGGTACCTGGAGCGCGTCCCCGGCGCCATGGCCCGCCTCGGCGTCCGCCCCCCGGGCGAGCGCACCGTGCGCGACCTGCACCAGGGCGACTTCGACGTGGACGAACACGCCATCACCGTAGGAGTGGAACTCTTCACCGGCGCGGCCCTCCTGGACGCCCTGCGCTGAAGACAGCCCCTCCGGCGTCTGAGGAGCGGGGTCTGGGGCGGAGCCCCAGGTTCGGGACGGGAAGGGGCGGCGGGGGCGAAAACCCCCCCCCCGGGCCCCCACCCCCCCCAACCGGTCCCCACCACCACCTCTCCCACCCGCTCCGCTTGCGCGCCCCCCGCACCAGAGGCAGCGTGGGCCGCGTACACCCGCGCTCCCCGCACCGATCGCCCGCTTCGACCCCGTACGGCCTCGTACGGCCCCCTGGTTCACAAGGACGTAACCGGCCACCGGCACGAATGGATAACGGCCCCGCTCAACCCCGTTCCCAGGAGTGTCTACGCGCGTTAATGTGCGCCGAACCGAGCGCCCACTGCGGGGCTTTGGAGAATGGGGAACTTCAGATGCGTCGGATATCCAAACTGACCCGCGTCGCGGTGGGGGTCGCCTCGCTCGCACTGGCCGCCACCGCCTGCGGCGGCACCAGCAGTGACAACGGCGACAGCGGCGGCTCCAAGGAAGACCTCGGCCTCGCCATCGCCTACGACATCGGCGGCAAGGGCGACCAGTCCTTCAACGACGCGGCCTTCGCCGGCCTGACCAAGGCCAAGGACGAGTTCGGCTACAAGACCGCCGACGTGGAGCCCACCGAGGGCGAGACCGACGCGGACAAGGAGCAGCGCCTGGCCTCGCTGGCCCGCCAGGGCTACAACCCGGTCATCGGCGTCGGCTTCGCCTACGGCCCCGCGATGAAGGCCGTCGCCGAGAAGTACCCGAAGACCACCTTCGGCATCGTCGACTCCGTCGTCGAGGGCGACAACGTCGCCTCCCTCGTCTTCGCCGAGGAGCAGGCCTCCTACCTCGCCGGCGTCGCCGCCGCCAAGGCCACCAAGACCGGCATCGTCGGCTTCGTGGGCGGTGTGGACATCCCCCTGATCCACAAGTTCCAGGCCGGTTACGAGCAGGGCGTGAAGGCGACCGACCCCAAGGTCAAGGTGATCCCGCAGTACCTGACGCAGACCGCGGAGGAGGGCGGCTTCTCCAGCCCCGACAAGGGCAAGGCCGCCGCCGAGGGCCAGATCGAGAAGAAGGCCGACGTCATCTACCAGGCGGCCGGTCTCTCCGGCCAGGGCGTCATCGAGGCCGCCGCCAAGGCGAAGGTCTGGGCGATCGGTGTCGACTCCGACCAGTACAAGCAGGAAGCCCTCGCCGCTCACAAGGACTACATCCTCACCTCCGCCCTCAAGGACGTCGGCGGCGCGGTGTACGCCCTGGCCGAGTCCGTCAAGGACGGCAAGCCGCTGACCGGCACCCAGGTCTTCGACCTCAAGGTGAACGGCGTCGGCCTGTCCGAGAGCAACCCGAAGATGGCCGAGATCCCCGGCCTGACGGACGCCGTGACCAAGGCCAAGGAAGGCATCATCGACGGCTCCATCCAGGTCGAGACGGAGTAGCCGGACCCGGTGCACACGCACGGAGAGGGCCGGCCCACCGGGTGCCGGCCCTCTCCGTCGTTCCCGTGTCCGCTCACCCACCGCCACCCTCCGTTCGCGCCCGGCAACGCCCTGCCCATCGCTCGACGCCGTATTGGCCACGGCCGCATAACAAGGTGGACAGAAGGGGTTTTCAGGCAGGTCTACGCGCGTTAATCTGCGGCAAAGCCAGCGCCGCAGCTGAACACGTCCCGGCGCTTGTACGACTAGGAGCACCACACATGCGCCGGATTTCCCGGATCACGGTCGCAGGCGCAGCGACCGCCTCCCTGGCCCTCGCCCTCTCCGCCTGCGGCGGCACCTCCACCTCTTCGAGCTCCTCGGACTCGAAGGGCGACAAGGGCCTCGCCATCGCGTACGACGTCGGCGGCAAGGGCGACCAGTCCTTCAACGACGCCGCGTACGCGGGTCTGGAGCAGGCGAAGAAGGAGTTCGGCTACGAGACGGCCGACGTCGAGCCCACCGACGGCGAGACCGACGCCGACAAGGAGCAGCGCCTGGTCTCGCTGGCGAAGCAGGGCTACGACCCGGTCGTCGGTGTCGGCTACGCGTACGCCGCCGCCGTGAAGGGTGCCGCGGAGAAGTTCCCGGACACCACCTTCGGCATCGTCGACGACGCCACGATCGAGGCGAAGAACGTCGCCGACCTGGTCTTCTCCGAGGAGCAGGCCTCCTACCTCGCCGGTGTCGCCGCCGCCAAGACCACCAAGACCGACACGGTCGGCTTCGTGGGCGGTGTGAACATCCCGCTGATCCACAAGTTCCGCGCGGGCTTCGAGCAGGGCGTCAAGGACACCGACCCCAAGGTCAAGGTCATCTCGCAGTTCCTGACGCAGACCGCGGAGGAGGGCGGCTTCTCCAGCCCCGACAAGGGCAAGAGCGCCGCCGAGGGCCAGATCGAGAAGAAGGCCGACGTCGTCTACGCGGCCGCCGGCCTGTCCGGCCAGGGTGTCATCGAGGCCGCCGCCGCCAACAAGGTGTGGGCGATCGGTGTCGACTCCGACCAGTACAAGCAGGAAGCCCTCGCCAAGTACAAGGACTCGATCCTGACCTCGGCGATGAAGGACGTCGCCAAGGCCGTGTACAACCTGGCGAAGTCGGTCGAGGACGGTACGCCCACGACCGGTATCGTCAAGGGCGATCTGAAGACGGGTGAGGTGAGCCTGTCGAACTCCAACCCGAAGTTCGCGGACGACGCCGAGCTCCAGGAAGCCATCGAGACGGCCAAGGAGAAGATCATCAGCGGCGAGATCAAGGTCAAGTCGAGCTGAGGCAAGTCACCCCTGAACCACCCGGGGTCGCGTCCGCTCGACGGGGTACGAGGAGCCAGGCTCCTCGTACCCCGTCGGTCGAGTGCGCCACCCCTTTGCATGCCGTAGGGGCGCTACGCGCGTAGACGGCCCCCGTCCCCAGGAGAGTGCGTCATCAACGCGTCCAGCAGCCCTCCGGCCGGAGCGGCGGTCAACGATTCGGTGACCGCCGTCGAACTCGCCGGCATCACCAAGCGCTTCCCCGGCGTCGTCGCCAACCACGACATCCACCTCACGGTCCGCAAGGGCACCGTCCACGCCCTCGTCGGCGAGAACGGCGCCGGCAAGTCGACCCTGATGAAGATCCTCTACGGCATGCAGAAGCCGGACGAGGGCACCATCGCGATCCACGGCGAACAGGTCAGCTTCTCCTCGCCCGCCGACGCCATCGTCCGCGGCATCGGCATGGTGCACCAGCACTTCATGCTCGCCGACAACCTCACCGTCCTCGAGAACGTCGTCCTCGGCAGCGAGAAGCTCCACGGCATCGGCGGCAGGGCCCGCCGCAAGATCAAGGAGCTCTCCGACCGCTACGGCCTCGGTGTCCGCCCCGACGTCCTGGTCGAGGAGCTCGGCGTCGCCGCCCGCCAGCGCGTGGAGATCCTCAAGGTCCTCTACCGCGGCGCCACCACCCTGATCCTCGACGAGCCCACCGCCGTCCTCGTGCCGCAGGAGGTCGACGCCCTCTTCGACAACCTGCGCGAGCTGAAGGCCGAGGGCCTGTCGGTCATCTTCATCTCCCACAAGCTGGGCGAGGTGCTCTCGGTCGCGGACGACATCACCGTCATCCGCCGCGGTACGACGGTCGGCACGGCCGTCCCCGCCGAGACGACCCCGCGCCAGCTCGCCGAGCTGATGGTCGGCAGCGAGCTGCCCACCCCCGAGACGGCCGAGTCCACGGTCACCGACCGCCCCGTCATCACCGTCGACAAGCTGCGCCTGGCGGCCCCCGGCGGCAAGGCCCTGCTCGACGACATCAGCTTCACCATCCACGCGGGCGAGGTCCTCGGCATCGCCGGCGTGGAGGGCAACGGCCAGACCGAACTGGTCGACGCCCTCATCGGCCTGAAGCACGCCGACGCCGGTGTCATCCGGCTGGCCGACGAGGAGATCACCTCCTGGGCCACCCGCAAGCGCCGCGAACAGGGCATCGGCTACATCCCCGAGGACCGCCACCGCCACGGCCTGCTCCTGGAGGCCCCCCTCTGGGAGAACCGCATCCTCGGCCACGTCACCGAGAAGCCCAACGCCAAGGGCGTCTGGCTCGACCCGAAGGCCGCCCAGGAGGACACCCGCCGGATCGTCACCGAGTACGACGTCCGCACCCCCGGCATCGACGTCACCGCCGCCTCCCTGTCCGGCGGCAACCAGCAGAAGCTGATCGTCGGCCGCGAGATGAGCCACAAGCCGCGCTTCCTGATCGCCTCCCACCCCACCCGCGGTGTGGACGTCGGCGCGCAGGCCGCCATCTGGGACCACATCCGCGAGGCCCGCCGTGAGGGCCTGGCCGTCCTGCTGATCTCCGCCGACCTGGACGAGCTCATCGGCCTGTCCGACACCCTCCGGGTGATCTACGACGGCAAGCTGGTCGCGGACGCCGACCCGGCCACCATCACCCCGGAGGAACTCGGCACCGCCATGACCGGCGCCGCCGAGGGCCACCTGGAGCACGAAGAGACCCCGGCCGACGGCGGCCAGGGTGCGGAAGACGAGGCCCGCTGATGAAGAAGTTCGACAAGGAGCGCGTACTCCTCGCGGTGGCCGGGCCGGTCATCGCGCTCGCCGTGGCCTTCGTGCTCAGCGCGATCGTCCTGATCGCCTCGGGCAAGAACCCGGTCGAACCGTTCGCCCTGATGTTCGAGCAGGCCGGTTTCTCCGACATCCAGGTCCTGATCATCAATCAGGCCTCGATGTACTACATCGCCGCCCTCGCGGTCGCCATCGGCTTCCGCATGAACCTGTTCAACATCGGTGTCGACGGCCAGTACCAGCTCGGCGCCATGATGGCCGCCGTCGTCGGCGCCCACGCCGCCCTCCCGGCGTTCCTCCAGGTCCCGCTGCTGCTGCTGACCGCCGTGCTCACCGGCGCCTTCTGGGCCGGCATCGCCGGTGTCCTCAAGGTCACCCGCGGCGTCAGCGAGGTCGTCGCCACGATCATGCTCAACGCGATCGCCACCTCGCTCATCGTCTACATGTGGAAGCCGGACGTCTTCGGCGTCAAGATCGGCAACAACAGCACCACCGGCGAGATGCACGAGTCCGGCTGGATCCCCGGCATCGACATGGGCGCGGCCGGCGAGATCTACGGCCTGGTGGTCCTCGCCGTCCTGCTCGGCATCGGCTACTGGGTCACCCTCAACCGCACCCGCTTCGGCTTCGACCTGCGCGCCTCCGGCGCCTCCGAGTCCGCCGCCTCCGCCAGCGGCGTCGACCCCAAGCGCATGGTCCTCACCGCCATGCTGCTCTCCGGCGCCATCGCCGGCCTCGCGGGCCTGCCGATCCTCCTCGGCGACTCCCACACCTACAACCTCAACTTCCCCACCGGCATCGGCTTCCTCGGCATCGGCATCGCCCTGCTCGGCCGCAACAGCCCGGTCGGCATCGCCTTCGCCGCCCTGCTGTGGGCCTGGCTCGACAAGGCCTCGCCCGAGCTGGACTTCCACGGCTACGACAAGGAGATCGCGGTCATCATGCAGGGCCTGATCGTCCTCTCGGTCGTCGTCTCCTACGAGGCCGTCCGCGAGTGGGGCCTGCGCCGCCAGCAGCGCCGGGTCGGCGCGGAGCTCGCCGCCGGTCACGTCCTGGGCGCCGACAACAACACCACGAAGGAGGTGGCCGGCCGATGACCGCTCCGACCACAGCGACCGACGTCAACCAGCCGTCGCTGGAGCACGCACCGCCGACCGGCCGCCGCATGTCGTGGCCCGTACTGCTCCTGGTCATCGCCGGAGCCCTGGCGCTGGTCTCGATCGTCCGCATCGTCACCGGTGCGGACGGCATCACCAACGTCAGCCAGATGTCCACCGCCCTCCAGCTCGCGGTCCCGATCGGCCTCGCCGGTCTCGGCGGCCTCTGGGCCGAGCGCGCGGGCGTCGTCAACATCGGCCTCGAGGGCATGCTGATCCTCGGCACCTGGTTCGGCGCCTGGGCCGGATTCCAGTGGGGCCCGTGGACCGGCGTCCTCGTCGGCATCATCGGCGGCGCGCTCGGCGGCCTGCTGCACGCGATCGTCACCGTCACCTTCAACGTCAACCACATCGTCTCCGGTGTGGCCATCAACATCCTCGCCCTCGGCGCCACCCGCTACCTCGCCCCGCTCGCCTTCGAGGGCCACCAGGGCGGCTCCGCCAAGCAGTCCCCGGCGGTCGAATCCCTCGGCCACTTCACCGTGCCGGGACTGTCCGACGCGCTGAGCGACCTCAACGACAAGGGCTGGTTCTTCGTCTCCGACGTCGCCGGCCTGCTCGGCGGACTCGTCACCGACGTCTCCTGGCTGACCCTGATCGCCGTCGCGCTCATCCCCGCCACCTGGTGGATCCTGTGGCGCACGGCCTTCGGTCTGCGCCTGCGCTCCTGCGGCGAGAACCCGATCGCCGCCGAGTCCCTCGGCGTCAACGTCTACAAGTACAAGTACCTCGCCGTGATCATCTCCGGCGGCCTGGCCGGCCTCGGCGGCGTCTTCCTCTCCATCGTGGCCAACCCCTTCTACCTGGAGGGCCAGACCAGCGGCCGCGGCTACATCGGCCTCGCCGCGATGATCTTCGGCAACTGGATGCCCGGCGGTCTCGCCATCGGCGCCGGCCTCTTCGGCTACACCGACAGCCTCAACCTGCGCGGCGGCTCCGCCAACGTGCACGCCCTGCTGCTGCTCGGCGCGCTGCTGCTGGTCATCGGCGCGATCTGGCTGGCCGTCCGCAAGAAGTACGTCAACGCGGTGATCACCCTGATCATCGGCGCCCTCGTCTGGACCTGGTACGCCACCACCAACGAGGTCCCCAACCAGGTCGTCTCCGCCACGCCGTACGTCATCACCCTCGTCGTCCTCGCCCTCTCCGCCCAGCGGCTGCGCATGCCCAAGGCGGACGGCATGCCGTACCGGAAGGGACAGGGCAAGTGACCTCCTCCGGGTCCACCGCGGCCGACACCGACTGGGAGGCGCTGCGCGCCGTGGCACGGGACGCCATGTCCCACGCCTACGCCCCCTACTCGGGCTACCCGGTCGGCGTGGCGGCCCTGGTCGACGACGGACGCACGGTGTCCGGCTGCAACGTCGAGAACGCCTCGTACGGACTCGGCCTGTGCGCCGAGTGCGGACTGGTCTCGGAGCTCCAGCGCACCGGGGGCGGCCGGCTCACCCACTTCACCTGCGTGGACGGCGACGGCGAGATCCTCGTCCCGTGCGGCCGCTGCCGCCAGCTGCTGTACGAGTTCGGCGGCCCCGGTCTGCTCCTGGAGACCCCGGCGGGCATCCTGCCGCTCTCGGAGATGCTGCCCCAGGCCTTCGGCCCTCAGCACCTCACCAAGTAATTCCCGTACGGCCCCTCCGAGCGGCTGTCGACACCCGTCGATACCGTCGACCGGAGGGGCCGCACCCTTCGCACCTCCGGAAGGAACGCCAGCCATGGCCATGGACGCCATCTCCGTCATCCGCACCAAGCGGGACCGCGGCGAACTCAGCGACGAGCAGATCGACTGGGTGATCGACGCGTACACCCGCGGGGAGGTGGCCGACGAGCAGATGTCGGCCCTCGCCATGGCGATCCTCCTCAACGGCATGAACCGCGGCGAGATCGCCCGCTGGACGGCCGCGATGATCGCCTCCGGCGAGCGCATGGACTTCTCGTCCCTGTCCCGCCCCACCGCCGACAAGCACTCCACCGGCGGCGTCGGCGACAAGATCACACTCCCGCTGGCCCCGCTCGTCGCGGCCTGCGGCGCGGCCGTCCCCCAGCTCTCCGGCCGCGGCCTCGGCCACACCGGCGGCACGCTCGACAAGCTGGAGTCGATCCCCGGCTGGCGCGCGCTGCTCTCCAACGAGGAGATGCTGTCGGTGCTGGACGGCACCGGCGCCGTGATCTGCGCGGCGGGCGACGGACTGGCCCCGGCGGACAAGAAGCTGTACGCCCTCCGGGACGTCACGGGCACGGTCGAGGCGATCCCGCTCATCGCCTCCTCGATCATGTCGAAGAAGATCGCGGAGGGCACCGGCTCCCTGGTCCTGGACGTGAAGGTCGGCACCGGCGCCTTCATGAAGACGATCGACGACGCCCGCGAACTGGCCCGCACCATGGTGGGCCTGGGCACCGACTCCGGCGTGAGGACGGTCGCCCTCCTCACCGACATGTCCACCCCGCTCGGCCTGACCGCCGGCAACGCCCTCGAGGTCCGCGAGTCGGTCGAGGTCCTGGCGGGCGGCGGCCCCTCCGACGTCGTCGAGCTGACCCTCGCTCTGGCCCGCGAGATGCTGGACGCGGCGGGCCTGCGCGACGCCGACCCGGCGAAGGCCCTCGCCGACGGCTCCGCCATGGATGTCTGGCGCCGCATGATCACGGCCCAGGGCGGCGACCCGGACGCGGAACTGCCGGTCGCCCGGGAACAGCACGTCGTCAAGGCCCCGTCCTCCGGTGTCCTGACCCGCCTCGACGCCTACGGCATCGGCGTCGCCGCCTGGCGCCTCGGCGCGGGCCGTGCCCGCAAGGAGGACCCGGTCCAGGCGGGTGCGGGCGTCGAACTCCACGCCAAGCCCGGCGACACCGTGACGGAGGGCCAGCCCCTCCTGACCCTCCACACGGACACCCCGGACCGCTTCGACTACGCGCTCCGGTCGATCGAGGGCTCCTACGACATCGAGGCCCCCGGCACGGACTTCTCCGCCACGCCGGTCGTGCTGGAACGTATCGCCTGACCTGGAGTTTCCTCCTTCGGATGAACGGGATCGGTGGACCCCCACCGGTCCCGTTCGGCATGTTGGATGACCTCATGGACGTACTGGACGGCGACTACATCAATGCTGACAACGAGTGGGACGAACTGCTCTGGCTCTGGCAGCGGACGGAGGCCCCCAAGGGCTGCCGGGTGGAGCTCGTCGAAGGGCTCGTCACCGTGGCACCTCTCGTCAGGGTTCGTCACCAGGTCATCGCCGCTCGGGTGCACCGACGGCTCTGCGAGACGGTCCCCGAGTCCTGGGGAGTTCATCAGGGCTGCCCCGTCGCCGTGCCGTCCCGGCTCGGGATCTACCTGCCGGACATCACAGTCGTACCGGAGGGAGCGCACCACAGGCGCGACGACGGCTTCCTGCCCGCGATGGTGACCGCGCTCGTAGTGGAGATCACCTCGAAGGCCACCGCGCGCACCGACCGGGCGGCGAAGACCGAGGGGTACGCTGCCGCAGGCGTGCCGCTCCACCTGCTGATCGACGGCCTGGCGGCGGGCGGACCGAGGTGCACGCTCTACGGTGTGCCGGAGATGGGCGCCTACCGCGTGCTGAGCACGGCGAAGTTCGGCGAGCCGATCAAGCTCCCCGCCCCCTTCGACCTCGTCATCGACACCGGCGAGTTCCCGGAGACCTGACTCACCCCAGCAGCGCCGCCACCACCACGAGAACCGGCACCGACAGCACCGTCGAGACCAGGATCGCCTCCCGGGCCAGCTTCTCGCCCACCCGGTAGCTGCTCGCGTACGTGAAGAGGTTCTGGGCGGCGGGAAGGGCCGAGGTCACCACCACGTCCAGCAGGTGCGCCCCGCGCAGCCCGAAGACGCCGACCGCCAGGGCCCAGGCGGCCAGGGGCTGGCCCACCGCCTTCAGCGCCACGGCGAGCAGGACGGCACCGCGGTCACCGCCCCGCAGGGGCAGGGTGCTGCCGCGCAGCGAGATGCCGAAGGCGAGCAGTACGGCGGGGACCGCCATGTTGCCGATCAGGGTCACCGGGTCCCAGACCGGCCCCGGTATCTCGACCCCGGCCGCCGACACCGCCACCCCCGCCAGCGACCCCACCGCGATCGGATTGCGCAACGGGGTCAGCAGCCGCCGCCACAGCGGCTGCTTCTCGCCCGCCGTCGACAGGTCGAGGATCGTCAGCGCGACCGGCGTGACCCCGACCAGCTGGAACAGCAGCACCGGCGCCACGAGCGAGGCGTCGCCCAGCACGTACACCGCGATCGGGATGCCCAGGTTGCCGGAGTTGACGTAGCTGGAGCACAGGGCGCCGATGGTGGTGCGGCCCACCCCCCAGCCCCGTACGACACCCACCGCGACGAAGACGCCCGCCACCGCCGCCGTGCTCAGCGCGGTGACCAGGAGGCGGCTGGAGAAGACCACCGACAGATCGGCTTGCGCGAGCGTGGTGAACAGCAGCGCCGGGGACGCCACATGGAACGCCAGCTTCGTCAGGACCTCGCGGCCCTGTGCGCCGAGATGCCCCCGGCGGCCGATGACATAGCCGACGCCGATGACGACGGCGATCACCAGGAACCCGCTCAGCACCCCCTGCACGGCGGCTCCTCGCGGACGCGAAGGGCAACGGACACCGCGGGCGGGGATGATCTATGGCACATACAGCCAACCCTCCGTGGAGGGCCGCTTCCAGGTCAATGTGATCCTCACGGCGCCGTACGCTCGCGATGAGTTACGCGCCGCCGCCCGGTCTACCGGTCGTGGACGCCATGACACCGCCCGTACTCGTGCTCGACGGCCCTCTCGCCCCGGACGAGGTGAGCGGGCCCTGCGACGCGCTGCGGGCGCTGATGGACGGCGGCGGTGGCGGCTCGGGCCGGGTGGTGGTGTGCGATGTCGCCGGGCTGGGGCCGGCCGGTCTCGCCGCCGTGAACCTGCTCGCGCGGCTCCAGCTCACCGCCCGCCGCGCCGGGGGCCGGATACGGCTGCGCGACCCCTCCCCGGCGCTATGCGCGCTGCTCGACCTGGTCGGCCTCCGCTTCGAGACGGAGGGGCAGGTCGAACAGCGGGAACCACCGCTCGGTGTCGAGGAAGCAGTGGAACCCGGTGATCCGGCCGTCTGAGATCTCCAGCACCTGGACCGCCCACGGTGTGAAGCCGCCGGCCTCCGGGTCCGGCTTGTACTGCGCGAACCCCGGCAGCCCGTTGACCTCCACCGGTATCAGCCGCGACCCCGAGCAGGCGGCGCCCAGCGTCGTCATGAAGCCCGTGATGTCCTCGGTGCCGGTCAGCCACAGGTCGAACGGCGGCATCGTCATGACGGCGTCCTCGTGCAGCAGCGCGGTCAGCGCCGACATGTCGTACCCCTCGAACGCCGCGACATAGCGATCGAGCAGCTTCCGCTGCTCCTCGTCCAGCGGGTCGGAGACCGACGCGTCGGCGCCCGGCTGCTGCCGTTCGGCGAGCGTCGCCCGGGCCCGCTGGAGCGCGCTGTTGACCGACGCGACCGACGTGCCCAGCAGCTCGGCGACCTCGCTCGCCTTCCAGGCCAGCACCTCGCGCAGGATCAGCACCGCCCGCTGCTTGGCCGGCAGCTGCTGCAGCGCGGCCATGAAGGCGAGCCGCACCGACTCCTTGGCGACCGCCGCCTCCGCCGGGTCGGCGGGCGTGGGCAGCACCCGGGAGTCGGGCATCGGCTCCAGCCACGTGCTGTCCGGGCGGGGGGAGAGCGCCGCCCGCGCCAGCGGGGTGGACTCGGTCAGATCCATCGGCCTCGCCCGCTTGTTGCCCGCCGTCAGCATGTCCAGGCAGACGTTGGTCGCGATGCGGTACAGCCACGAGCGCAGGCTGGAGCGGCCCTCGAACTTCTCGAAGCTGCGCCAGGCGCGGATCATCGTGTCCTGCACCGCGTCCTCCGCCTCGAAGGAGGAGCCCAGCATCCGGTAGCAGTACCCGGTCAGTTCGACCCGGTACGCCTCCAGCCCGGCGTCCAGGTCGGTCGTCGTCGCGGCGCCGTTCGTCATCGTCCACCCACCCCATGTGGTGTCGTCGTGGTCCACCACTTCGGAAGCTACCGCAGCCCACTGACAACGGCCCGCCGTGCGGATGAACGTGCAGGTCAGGGGGGTCGACGTAGGAGTGGTTCGCCCTCGCCGCCCCTACCCGTCCCATCCCGGGGGCGCTCCCCCCTCGAAACCTCCGCTCCTCAAACGCCGGAGGGGCTGATTTCAGCCCCTCCGGCG
>NZ_JBHWHX010000031.1:0-94169 GCF_042732315.1 Streptomyces sp. NPDC059787 | reverse complement strand
CGACATCTCGAAGCGTGGAGAACGGCCGCCTCCGCTGTCCTGGGAAGAACCGCAGGTCAGCAGGACGAGTGACCCGCGAGGTTAAACGCCAAGCTCAGCGGGCGATGTCCGCGTACCCCTCGATCTCGCGCGGGTCTCGCGTGCCCGGGCCGACGTAACGGGCCGAGGGACGGACCAGGCGGCCCGTGCGCTTCTGCTCCAGGATGTGCGCCGACCAGCCCGCCGTACGGGCGCAGGTGAACATCGAGGTGAACATGTGCGCCGGGACCTCGGCGAAGTCCAGCACGATGGCCGCCCAGAACTCCACGTTGGTGGCGAGCACCCGGTCGGGGCGGCGGGCGTGGAGCTCGGCCAGGGCGGCCTTCTCCAGGGCCTCGGCGACCTCGAAGCGCGGGGCGCCGAGTTCGCGGGCGGTGCGGCGCAGGACGCGGGCGCGGGGGTCCTCCGCGCGGTAGACGCGGTGGCCGAAGCCCATGAGGCGCTCGCCCTTGTCGAGTGCCTGCCTGACGTACGCCTCGGCGTCCCCGGTGCGCTCGATCTCCTCGATCATGCCCAGTACGCGCGAGGGGGCGCCGCCGTGCAGCGGTCCCGACATGGCGCCGACGGCTCCCGAGAGGGCCGCCGCGACGTCCGCGCCGGTCGAGGCGATGACCCGCGCGGTGAACGTGGAGGCGTTCATGCCGTGCTCGGCGGCCGACGTCCAGTACGCGTCGACGGCCGCGACGTGCTTGGGGTCGGGCTCACCGCGCCAGCGGATCATGAAGCGTTCGACGATGGACTCGGCCCTGTCTATCTCGCGCTGCGGCACCATGGGCAGGCCCTGGCCGCGCGCGGACTGGGCGACGTAGGACAGGGCCATGACGGCGGCGCGGGCGAGGTCGTCGCGGGCCTGCTCGGCATCGATGTCGAGGAGCGGTTTCAGGCCCCACACGGGCGCCAGCATGGCCAGCGCGGACTGCACGTCGACGCGGATGTCGCCGGAGTGCACGGGGATCGGGAACGGCTCGGCGGGCGGCAGTCCGGGGTTGAACGCCCCGTCGACGAGCAGCCCCCACACGTTGCCGAAGGAGACGTGCCCGACCAGATCCTCGATGTCGACGCCCCGGTACCGCAGGGCGCCGCCCTCCTTGTCGGGTTCGGCGATCTCCGTCTCGAACGCGACGACTCCTTCGAGCCCGGGTACGAAGTCGGACATCTGGCGGCTCCTTGTGAGGTGGGTGACAGATGGTGTTGTGGGGTGGGACGACCATGTGTCGGCGGTCGGCGGAAGCGTGACGCGCGTCCGGTGGATCCACGGTCCGTGTCGAACGGACTCGCGGTCCGGGACGTCACCCCTGTGATGCCCGGCTGGCGGTCACCCAACCGGATCAGTGGCAGCACGATATCCCCGAGTGCCATCCTTGGGGAGGGTTCGCGGCACTCAGTGCCACCACGTGACGTAGGACACCCCGCTCTCGGGGGCTCCGCGCATACGGCAGGATGACGGCGTGACCGACCGAGACGCCGTCCCCTTCGATCTCGCCTCGATGCGCAAGCAGTACCGGACCGAGGGGCTCTCCGAGACCGACCTGGCCGCCACCCCCGTCGAACAGTTCGCGCGCTGGTTCAAACAGGCCGCGACGGACGGCGGGCTGTTCGAACCGAACGCCATGATCGTCTCGACGGCGGACGCGGCGGGACGGCCCGGCTCACGCACGGTGCTGCTGAAGCACTTCGACGACGACGGGTTCGTCTTCTACACGAACTACGACTCCCGCAAGGGCCGCGACCTGGCGGAGAACCCCCACGTCTCGCTCCTCTTCCCCTGGCATCCGATGGCCCGGCAGGTCATCGTCACCGGCACCGCGCGCCGCACCGGCCGCGACGAGACGGCCGCCTACTTCCGCACCCGCCCGCACGGCTCCCAGCTCGGCGCGTGGGCCAGCGGCCAGTCGTCGGTGATCGCCGACCGCGCGGAGCTCGACGCGACCTACGCCGACCTGGCGGCCCGCTACCCGGAACACGAGCAGGTCCCGGTACCGCCCCACTGGGGCGGCTTCCGCGTGGTCCCGGAGGCGGTGGAGTTCTGGCAGGGCCGGGAGAACCGCCTGCACGACCGCCTGCGGTACGTGGCGGAGGCGGGCGGGGGCTGGCGGGTGGAGAGGCTGAGCCCGTGACCCCGGGGCGTCTCAGCCCAGCGCCTCGTCCAGCAGCACCGCCCACTGCGCCACCACGCGGTCCCGGCGGGCCCCGTCGTCGGTGAGGAGGTTGGCGAGGCCCAGGCCGCGGGCCATGTCCAGCAGGCCCTGGACGGTCTCGCGGACGCCGGGGCGGGACTCGTCGGCGCCGAGGAGTTCGACGGCGATGCGGTGGGACTCGCGGCCGACGCGCAGCTCCAGCTCCGTCACGCGCGGGCGCAGCTGCTCCTCGTTGGAGGCGGCGACCCAGAGGTGGAGCGCCGCGCGGAAGACGGGGCCGGTGTAGAGGCCGACGAGGGCCGCGATCACCGCGCGGCGGTCGCCGGCCGCGGCACCCTCCGGGAAGAGGGCGCGCAGGGCGGTGGAGCGCTCCTCGGCGACGTACTCGACGGCGGCCGTGAAGAGGTCCTCACGGGTCGGGAAGTGGTGCTGGGCGGCCCCTCGGGAGACGCCCGCGCGTTCGGCGACGACGGAGACCGTGGAGCCCGCCCAGCCGTGCTCGGCGAGGCAGGCCACGGCGGCCTCCAGGAGCCGCTGCCGGGTGGCCCGGCTACGGTCCTGCTTGGGGACTCGTTCCGCACGGTCGGCCGTGCTCACACCACCCATTCCGGATCCCGTCGTTCGAGGAAGGCCGTCATTCCCTCGCGCGCGTGGGCGGAGGCGAAGAGGCGCGCCGAGAGCGCGGTCAGGTCGGCCGCGTCCCGGTCGAAGGTCTCCAGCACCCTAGCCGTGAGCAGCCGTTTCGTCTCGGCCAGGGCTTCGGGGGCGGATCTGCGCAGACCGTCGAGGATCGGCGCGAGGACCTCGTCCACGTCGTCTCCGGCGGCGGTGAGCAGGCCGGTGCGGATGGCCTCGGCGGTGTCGAGGCGTTCGCCGGTGAGGTAGTAGCGGGCCAGGGCGCGCGGGTCGGTGCGGGGCAGCAGCGGCAGTGAGATCACGGCGGGCGCGACCCCGATACGGACCTCGGTGAAGGCGAACGTCGCCGCGCGGGAGGCGACGGCGACGTCACAGGCGGCGAGCAGGCCGAGGCCGCCCGCGCGGACGTGCCCGGTGACCCGCGCGAGGACCGGTTTGGGCAGCTCGACGATCCCCCGCAACAGGCCCACCAGCGCCTCGGGTGCGGGCGGGTCGCGCAGGTCGGCGCCCGCGCTGAAGGTGTTGCCGGTGTGGGTGAGGACCACCGCGCGGACGCCGGTGTCCTCGCCGGCGTCGGTGAGCGCGTCGGCCAGTTCGCCGACGAGGGCGGCGGACAGGGCGTTGCGGCGCTCCGGGGCGTCGAGGGAGAGCGTCTCGACGCCCCGCGCGCGGGTGCGGCCGATCAGGGTCACGAGGGCTCCTTGTGCGCCGCGCGGAGTTCACGGCGCAGGATCTTTCCGGAGGCGGCGCGCGGGACGCCATCGATGAAGGTGACGTGCCGGATGCGCTTGTACGGGGCGACGTGCTCGGCGACGTACATCATGACCTCGCCCGCGGAGAGCTCCGGGGCGGACGGCTGACGGACGACGTGGGCGTGCGGGACCTCGTTGCCGTCCTCGTCGTAGACGCCGATGACCGCGGCGTCCGCGATACCGGGGTGGGTGAGGAGCAGCGCCTCGAGTTCGGCGGGGGCGACCTGGAAGCCCTTGTACTTGATCAGTTCCTTCACGCGGTCCACGACGAAGAGCCAGCCGTCGTCATCGACGTGGCCGACGTCGCCGGTGTGCAGCCAGCCGTCCTCGTCGATCATCGCGGCGGTGGCGTCGGGGCGGCCGAGGTAGCCCTTCATGATCTGCGGCCCGCGGATGAGGATCTCGCCGGACTCGCCGGGACCGAGGTCCTTGCCGGGGTCGTCGAGGGAGACGATCCGCATCTCGGTGCCGGCGATGAGCTTGCCGACGGTGCCGGGGGGCGCGTCGCTCATGGCGTCCAGGGGGACGACGTGGGTGCCGGGCGACAGTTCCGTCATGCCGTACGCCTGGCCGACGGGCGGCAGCCCGAGCCGCCGCGAGCAGGCGGCGGCGAGGCTCGCGTCCAGGGGTGCGGCGGCGCTGACGATGTGCTTCAGGGACGACAGGTCGTACCGGGCGACCAGCGGGTGCTTGGCGAGGGCCAGCACGATCGGCGGGGCCACGTACAGGCCGGTGATGCGGTGGTTCTGGATGGCCGCGAGGAACGTCTCCAGGTCGAAGCGCGGCAGGACGACAACGGTGGCGCCCTGGCGGAGGGGGGCGTTCATCAGGGCCGTCAGACCGTAGATGTGGAAGAACGGGAGCACCGCGAGGACGCGGTCGCCGGGGCCCGCCGTGATCAGCGGCTGGAGCTGCGCGAGGTTGGTGGCGATCTGCCGGTGGGTGAGCATCACGCCCTTGGGGACGCCGGTGGTGCCGGAGGAGTACGGCAGGGCGGCGACGTCCTCGGCCGGGTCGATGCCGACCACCGGCTCGGGCGCGGTGGAGGCCAGCATGTCGATCAGGGAACGGTGTCCGGGCGCGCTGTCGCAGACGAGGATCTCCTCGATCCCGCCGGCCAGCTCGGCGGCCCTCCGCGCGGTCTCCAGCAGCGGTGAGACGGTGACGATCCAGCGGGCCGCGCAGTCCCCCAGCTGCTTGCCGAACTCCTCGGCGGTCGCGAGCGGGTGCACGGTGGTGACGGAGGCGCCCGCGCGGGTGGCCGCGTAGAACGCGGTGGGGAAGGCGACCGTGTTGGGGCTGTGCAGGGCGAGCACGTCCCCCTTGCGCACGCCCGCCTCGGCGAGGCCGGCGGCGACCCGCCGGTGGAACCGGTCCACCTGCTCGTACGTGAGGGTGGTGCCGTCGGTGCCGTCGATCAGTGCCGGGGTGCTGCCGAACTCGGCGGCCCGCGCGAGCACCGCGTCGTGGATGGGGAGTTCTACCGGGGAGACGTCTGCGTACTCGCTTCGGAACATGGTTCCTCCAAGACGGCCGAGGGGGCCATGAGGGCCTAGTACGACTTGGGAAGGCCCAGGGTCTGGTGGGAGACGTAGTTGAGGATCATCTCCCGGCTCACCGGGGCGATACGGGACACGCGCGCGGCGGTTATCAGTGAGGCGAGCCCGTACTCTCGCGTGAGGCCGTTCCCGCCGAGGGTGTGCACGGCCTGGTCGACGGCCTTCACACAGGCCTCGCCGGCCGCGTACTTGGCCATGTTGGCGGCCTCGCCCGCCCCCGTGTCGTCACCGGCGTCGTAGAGGTGGGCGGCCTTCTGCATCATCAGGCGGGCCAGTTCGAGGTCGATGTGCGCCTGGGCGAGGGGGTGGGCGATCGCCTGGTGGGAGCCGATGGGGGCGTTCCACACCGTGCGCTCACGCGCGTACTCGACGGCGCGGGCGAGCGCGTGACGGCCCATGCCGATCGCGAAGGCGGCCGTCATGACGCGTTCGGGGTTGAGGCCGGCGAAGAGCTGGAGCAGGCCCGCGTCCTCGTCGCCGACGAGCGCGTCGGCGGGCAGCCGTACGTCGTCGAGGACCAGCTCGAACTGCTTCTCCACGGCGTTGAGTTCCATGTCGATGGGGCGCCGCTGGAAGCCCTCGGCGTCGCGCGGGACGATGAACAGGCAGGGCTTGAGCCTCCCGGTTCGGGCGTCCTCGGTGCGGCCCACGATGAGGGTGGCGTCGGCGATGTCGACCCCGGAGACGAACACCTTGCGGCCGGTGAGGAGCCAGTCGGTGCCGTCGCGGCGTGCCGTCGTGGTGATGCGGTGGCTGTTGGAGCCGGCGTCGGGTTCGGTGATGCCGAAGGCCATCAGGCGGCTGCCGTCGGCCAGGGCGGGCAGCCACTCCCGTTTCTGGGCATCGGTGCCGAAGCGGGAGATGACGGTGCCGCAGATCGCCGGAGAGACGATCATCATCAGCAGGGGGTTGCCGGCGGCGCCCATCTCTTCGAGGACCAGGGAGAGTTCCGTGATGCCGCCGCCGCCACCGCCGTACGCCTCCGGCAGGTTGACGCCGATGTAGCCGAGCTTGGCGGCGTTCTTCCAGAACTCGGTGTTGTCGGTACCGGGGGTGTGGGGGTGGTTGGTCGCGAACGCGGCGACCGCTTCGCGGAGGGCCTTGTGTTCCTCTGATTCGATCACCGGCATGAGCGCTCCTAAGGGGGAGGGGCTTCAGTTCGTCGGGAGGGTGCGGGTCGTCCCGGGCTCGTCGCGCAGTTCCCCGCGCCCCTGGGGGGTTGCCTCCACGACGGCCAGGAGGGTGCCGACCTCCACCTGACGGCCCGGAGCCGCATGGAGGGCGCTCACGACTCCCCTGACCGGGGCGGTGATTTTGTGCTGCATCTTCATTGCCTCCAGCCAGAGCAGGGGTTGGCCGGCCTCTACCTCGGACCCCTCTGCCAGGCCTTCCGCCATGCGGACGACCGTGCCCGGCATGGGGGCCAGGAGGGAGCCGGGGGCGTGCTGGGCGGTGGGGGCGGGGAAGCGGGGCAGGGCGGTGAGGGTGGTGGTGCCGACGTACACGCGGTCGCCGTAGCGGCTGACCTCGTAGCGGCGTCGTACGCCGTCCACGTCCAGGACCACCAGCTCCGCGTCGGCGCGCACGACGTGCACCCCGTCGGCTGCGAGGCCGCCGCGCGTGTGCCGGTAGCGGACCTCGTGCTCCTCGCCCCCCATGGCGTACCGCTTGACCTGTGGCTGCGAGGCGACGTTGCGCCAGCCGCCGAAGCGGGAGCGGCCGTGGGCGTCGGCGAGGGCGGCGGCGAGCGGGGCGTACGGGTCGGGGGCCGGGGCGGTCAGTCCGGGCAGGTGACGGTCGTAGAAGCCGGTGTCCATGCGGGCTTCCGCGAACTCCTCGTGCCGCAGGGAGCGGACGAGGAGGTCCCGGTTGGTGACGGGGCCGTGGATCACCGCGCGGTCCAGCGCCGAGGCCAGCTTGCGGACCGCCTCCGCGCGGGTGGGGGCGTGGGCGACGACCTTGGCGAGCATGGGGTCGTAGTGGACGCCGATGTCGTCACCGTCCGTGTAGCCGGTGTCCAGGCGCACGGTGCCGGGAACGGCGAGGCGGTGCAGGCGGCCGGTCTGCGGTGCCCACTCCCGGGACGGGTCCTCGGCGTAGAGGCGGGCCTCGACGGCGTGTCCACGCGCGCGTGGAGGGTCGTCCGGGAGGGCGTGCCCCTCGGCGACGCGGATCTGCTCGGCGACGAGATCCACACCGAACACGGCCTCCGTCACCGGGTGCTCCACCTGGAGGCGGGTGTTCATCTCCAGGAAGTGCGCCCGGCCGTCGGCGACGAGGAACTCGACGGTCCCGGCGCCGACGTAGGAGACGGCACGCGCGGCGCGTACGGCGAGGGCGTGGAGCTCCTCGGTGAGCGGGCCGGTGAGACCGGGTGCCGGGGCCTCCTCGATCACCTTCTGGTGGCGGCGCTGGAGGGAGCAGTCACGGGTGCCCAGCGCCCACACGGTGCCGTGCGTGTCGGCGAGCACCTGCACCTCGACGTGCCGGCCGCCCGCGTCACCGCCGAGGTACCGCTCGACGAACACCTCGCCGTCGCCGAAGGCGCTCGCGGCCTCCGCGCGGGCGGCGGCCAGTTCGCCGTCCAGGTCCGCGAGGCGCCGTACGACGCGCATCCCGCGCCCGCCGCCGCCCGCCGCCGCCTTCACCAGCACCGGCAGGTCGGACTCGGTGACGTCCCGCAGGGGCTCGATGCCCATCAGCTCCTTGGCGCGCGTCTTGGACGCCATCGCCTCGATCGCCTCCGGGGGCGGCCCGATCCACACCAGGCCCGCGTCCTGGACGGCCCGCGCGAAGTCGGCGTTCTCGGAGAGGAAGCCGTAACCGGGGTGCACGGCGTCCGCGCCGGACGCGAGGGCGGCCTTCACGATCAGGTCGCCGCGCAGGTAGGTGTCGGCGGGCGCCGACCCCGGCAGTCGTACCGCCGTGTCCGCCACGCGCGCGTGGCGGGCGTTCTCGTCGGCGTCCGAGTGCACGGCGACGGTTCGGATCCCCAACTCACTGCAGGTGCGGGCGATACGGCAGGCGATCTCGCCCCGGTTCGCGATCAGCAGGGAAGTGATCATCGGTCCCTCACATCCGGAAGACGCCGAAGCCACCGCGCGCGCCCTCGTAGGGCGCGGTGTGGACGGCCGACAGGCACAGGCCGAGGACGGTGCGGGTGTCGCGCGGGTCGATGACGCCGTCGTCGTAGAGCCGCCCGGACAGGAACATGGGCAGCGACTCGGACTCGATCTGCTGCTCCACCATGGCGCGCAGTGCCGCGTCCGCCTCGTCGTCGTACGGCCGTCCCTTCGCCGTCGCCGACTGCCGCGCGACGATCGACAGCACGCCGGCGAGCTGCTGCGGGCCCATGACGGCGGACTTGGCGCTGGGCCAGGCGAAGAGGAAGCGGGGGTCGTAGGCGCGGCCGCACATGCCGTAGTGGCCGGCGCCGTAGGAGGCGCCCATGAGGACGGACAGGTGGGGGACGCGGGAGTTGCTGACCGCGTTGATCATCATCGCGCCGTGCTTGATGATGCCGCCCTGCTCGTACTCCTTGCCGACCATGTAGCCGGTGGTGTTGTGCAGGAAGAGCAGCGGGATGTCGCGCTGGTTGGCGAGCTGGACGAACTGGGCGGCCTTCTGGGACTCCTCGCTGAAGAGGACCCCCTGGGCGTTGGCGAGGATGCCGACGGGATAGCCGTGGAGAGCCGCCCAGCCGGTGGTGAGGCTGGTGCCGTAGAGGGGTTTGAACTCGTCGAAGTCGGAGGAGTCGACGATCCGCGCGATGACCTCGCGCGGGTCGAAGGGGATCTTGAGGTCGCCCGGGACGATGCCCAGCAGCTCTTCCTCGTCGTACTTGGGCGGTGCGGCCGGTCCCGGCTCGTCGTGGGCCTTGCGGTGGTTGAGGCGGGCGACGACCCGGCGGGCCTGACGGAGCGCGTCCGGTTCGTCGACGGCGAAGTGGTCGGCGAGGCCCGACACGCGCGCGTGCATCTCGGCGCCGCCCAGGGACTCGTCGTCGCTCTCCTCCCCCGTCGCCATCTTCACCAGCGGCGGACCGCCGAGGAACACCTTCGCCCGTTCCTTCACCATGATCACGTGGTCGGACATGCCGGGGATGTACGCGCCCCCGGCGGTGGAGTTGCCGAAGACGACGGCGATGGTCGGGATCCCGGCCGCCGAGAGCCGGGTGAGGTCCCGGAAGATCGCGCCGCCCGGGATGAAGATCTCCTTCTGGGAGGGCAGGTCGGCGCCGCCGGACTCGACGAGGCTGATGCAGGGCAGCCGGTTGGCGAGCGCGATGTCGTTGGCGCGCAGGGCCTTCTTCAGCGACCAGGGGTTGCTCGCGCCGCCGCGCACGGTCGGGTCGTTGGCGGTGATCAGGCACTCCACGCCCTCGACGACCCCGATGCCGGTGACGAGCGAGGCGCCGACGGTGTGGTCGCTCCCCCACGCGGCCAGCGGGGACAGCTCCAGGAAGGGCGTGTCGGGGTCGAGGAGCAGCTCGATGCGTTCGCGGGCGAGCAGCTTGCCGCGCGTGCGGTGCCGTTCGACGTACTTGTCGCCGCCGCCCGCGAGGGCCTTGGCGTGTTCGGCATCGAGTTCGGCCAGCTTGGCGAGCATGGCGTCGCGGTGCGCCCGGTACTCCGGGTCGGCGGTGTTCAGGGCGGATTCGAGGACCGTCACAGCAAGGCCTCCGGGATGTCCAGGTGCCGGGAGCGCAGCCATTCGCCGAGCGCCTTGGCCTGCGGATCGAAGCGGGCCTGTGCGGCGACGCCCTCGCCGAGGATCCCCTCGACGAGGAAGTTCAGGGCGCGCAGGTGGTGCAGTACGTGCCGGGTGACCGGCAGGTCGCGGGCCTCGGGGATCAGCTCCCGGAACCGCTCGACGGTCAGCTCGTGCGCCAGCCACCGCCAGGCGTCGTCGGAGCGGACCCAGACGCCGACGTTGGCGTTCCCGCCCTTGTCGCCGCTGCGGGCGCCGGCGACGAGGCCGAGGGGGGCTCTTGTGGTGGGTCCCGCGGGCAGCGGCTCGGGGAGTGCGGGGTCCGGTACGTCGGCGAGTACGGCGGTGTCGTGAGGTGCGTCCACGGCGATACGGCGTCCGTCGTGGAGGACGGCCACATGGTCGACGTCACCATGGGGGACGTACACATCCTCGAAGACCCCATACGGTGAGCCCTTCCCCGGTGGCGCCATGACATGGAACCCGGGATAGCTCGCCAGTGCCAGCTCGATGGCGGCCCCGCTCAGCACCCGCCCGACCGCTTCCTGAGCCGGATCCCGTACGACGAGACGCAGCAGCGCGCTCGCGGTCTCCTCGGTGCCGGCGTCGGTCCGGTCGGTGCGGACCAGCTCCCAGCGCACGTCGGCGGGCGGCGACTTGGCGAGCGCGTCGCCCATCTGCTCCTTCACGAGGCCGGCCTTGGCCTCGATGCCGAGCCCGGTGAGCACGAACACGACCTCGTTGCGGAAGCCGCCGAGCCGGTTGCGCCCGACCTTGAGCGTGGGCGGCGGGGCCTCGCCCCGGACGCCTTCGACACGCACCCGGTCGGGCCCGTCCTGCCTCAGCCGTACGGTGTCCAGCCGCGCGGTGACGTCCGGCCCGGCGTACCGGGCTCCCCCGGTCTCGTACAGCAGTTGCGCGGTGACCGTGCCGACGTCGACGAAGCCGCCGGTTCCGGGATGCTTGGTGATGACGCTGCTGCCGTCGGCGTGGATCTCGGCGAGCGGGAATCCGGGCCGCCGGAGGTCACCGGGGCGGCGCTCGCCGAAGAAGGCGTAGTTCCCGCCGGTCGCCTGCGTTCCGCACTCCAGCACGTGGCCGGCGACGACGGCCCCCGCGAGCCGGTCGTACTCCGTCGGCGCCCAGCCGAAGTGCGCGGCGGCGGGCCCGGTGACGAGGGCCGCGTCGGTGACCCGCCCGGTGACGACCACGTCGGCGCCCGCGCGGAGGCACTCCGCGATCCCGAAGCCGCCGAGGTAGGCGTGGGCGGCGAGGCTGCCGGGGTACCGCGCGGTGAGGTCGTCGCCCTCGACGTGGGCGATCCGTACGGGGATGCCGAGCCGGTCGGCGAGGGCGCGTACGGCGTCGGCGAGTCCGGCGGGGTTCAGCCCGCCCGCGTTGGTGACGATCCTGACGCCCCGCTCGTGCGCGAGCCCGAGGGTCTCCTCCAGTTGCCGCAGGAAGGTGCGGGCGTACCCGGCGGAGGGGTCCTTCAGCCGGTCGCGGGCGAGGATGAGCATCGTCAGCTCGGCGAGGTAGTCGCCGGTGAGGACGTCGACCTCGCCGCCGGTGAGCATCTCGCGCAGGGCGTCGGAGCGGTCGCCGTAGAAGCCGGAGAAGTTCCCGACGCGCAGGGTCACCGGGTGCCCTCCTTCGACGGGCGTCCACCACCGGGCGGCCCGGCGAAGGCCTGGGCGATGTCCAGCCAGCGGTCGGCGTCGGGGCCGTCGGCGGTGAGGGCGAGGTCCGCGCGGTGGGCGCGCTGGGTGACCAGGAGGCAGAAGTCGAGCGCGGGGCCGGTGACCCGCTGGGGCGCGTCCTCGGGACCGTACGCCCACACCTCACCCCCCGGGCCGACGAGTTCGACCCGGAAGGGATCGGTCGGCGGGGTGAGCCCGTGTGCCCCGTAGGCGAAGTCCCGCGTCCGCACCCCGAGCCAGGCCACATGCCTGAGCCGGTCGCTGGGTGGCCGCATCACACCGACCGTGTCGGCCACGTCCTGTCCATGGGCCCAGGTCTCCATGAGACGGGCGGTGGCCATGGAGGCGGCGGACATGGGCGGCCCGTACCAGGGGAACCGCGCCCCGGCCGGCGCCTCCCGCAGCGCCTTCTCCAGCGCCGCGCGCCCCTCCCGCCACCGCGCGAGCAACTCGGCGGGCGCGGACCGGGCGTACTCCTCGGCACCCTCGTCCACAAAGGTGTACGGGGCGGCGAGGGCCTTCTCCACCAGCGCCCGGAACCCGTCCGGGTCGGTGACGGCGAGCAGCGCGGAGCGGTCGGTCCAGGCGAGGTGGGCGATCTGATGGGCCAGGGTCCAGCCGGCGGCGGGCGTCTGCAGCGCCCACTGTTCGGTGTCGAGTCCGGCCACCAGCCGGTCGAGGTCGTCGCTCTCGGCACACAGGTCGTCGATGACACGCGTCGGGTCGGCCATGAGGGGGAGCATGGCAGGGGCGAATAAAACAATCAAGCATGCTTGCTGGCTTTTGTTCGCCGAGGCGACAACTCGGCCACTTGCCCGAAATATTAGGGAGTGCTAATTTTTCAGGTGTGGCCGAACCCTATGAGCTGCGCTTCTTCGAAGACGTACTGGACTGGATCAAGACGCTCGCCAAGGAGGACCCCGACAGCCACCTCCATGTGATAGCCGCTTTGGAACGGCTCCAGGAAGTGGGCCCGGCGCTTCGGCGGCCGACGGTCGGGGCGATCGAAAAGAGCCGCTACCGGAACATGCGGGAGTTACGCCCCCGCCACGGCGGGACGGTGAGTATCCGCATGCTGTTCGTCTTCGACCCCGAGCGGCGGGCCATCTTCCTGGTGGCGGGCAACAAGGCCGCCGGGCGCCAATGGGCAGCCTGGTACCCCCGGGCGATCAAAGAGGCGGAAGACAAGTACACGTCTTACCTTGATGCGCTGGAACAGGAGAAGAAGGAAGGGCAGGGCAAATGAACCTTGGCTCCATGGACGACCTGACGGCCGACATCACCCCCGAGAAGCGCGAACGCATCGACGCCATCAAGGCGGAAATGGTCGATGCGGAGCGTGGACACGAGCTGGCCGCGCTCCGCAAGGCTCAGGGCTTCACCCAGGTCCAGGTCGCCAAGGCGATGGGCGTCACCCAGGGCCGGGTCAGTCAGATCGAGCGGGGTGCAGCCCGCCTGGACACCTCGACGATGGCGGCGTACCTGCACGCGATCGGTGGCGAGCTGACCATAACGGCCACCGTGGGGAACCTTTCGGTACGGCTGTAGGCGCGACGCATCACAGCCCGGTACCGGCCTTCCCCCGCCCCACCTGCGTCCGCACCGCCCCCATGCTCGCCGCGATGACCAGGGCGATGGCGGCGGCCTCGGCGGTGGAGAGGGCCTGGTCGAGGATGAGGAAGCCGGCGGCTGCGGCGAGGGCCGGTTCCAGGCTCATCAGGATCGCGAAGGTGGAGGCGGGCAGGCGGCGCAGGGCGAGAAGTTCGAGGGTGTACGGGAGGACGGAGGACAGCACCGCGACCGCCGCGCCCAGGCCGAGAACCGTCGGGTCGAGGAGCTTCGTACCGGACTCCACGACCCCGAGGGGAAGGAACAGTACGGCCGCCACGGCCATGGCGAGGGCGAGACCGTCCGCCTGGGGAAAGCGGCGCCCCGTACGCGCACTGAAGACGATGTACGCCGCCCACATGGCGCCGGCACCCAGTGCGAAGACCACACCCAGCGGGTCGAGACTGCTGAAGCCGCCGCCACCCAGGAGGAACACACCGGCGAGGGCCAGGGCGGCCCACACGAGGTTGACCGCCCGCCGGGAGGCCAGCACGGACAGCGTGAGCGGGCCGAGGACCTCCAGCGTGACCGCCGGGCCCAGCGGGATGCGGGCGACGGACTGGTAGAACAGGCCGTTCATCGCCGCCATGGCGACACCGAAGACGATCACCGTGCCCCAGTCGGCGCGCGAGTGCCCGCGCAGCTTCGGCCGGCACAGCACCATCAGCACGAGCGCCGCCACCAGCAGTCGCAGCGTCACGACCCCGAGCGCACCGGCCCGCGGCATCAGCGTCACGGCCAGCGCCCCGCCGAACTGCACGGAGACCCCGCCGGCGAGCACCAGCCCGACCGGCCCGAGGGAGCCCCGTCCGCGCGGGGCGCCGGCCGGGGCGGGCGCACGGCCGCGCTGCCCCGTCCCTGCTGTGGTGGACGGGGTGGCGGTGCTGGGGGTGGTCACGGGGCCTTCCAGGGACGTGGGGACGAGAACTTGCCTATAAGGATTGTGCATCTTGGTGTACTGCCCAGTCCACTACATTGAACCAAGTCAGCACCGTGAAGCAGCTACATGCCTGACCATGCGACCCGCGCCCCGCCGCGGTCAACTCCGTCCGTCACGTGGACCCGGCGCTCTTGGAGCGCATCACGTTCGGACAGTGCGGGAAAGATACGGTTTCCACTGCCGACACCCGCCACCGCTCCCATCATCCGAGGCCCCGTGCGACGACTCATTGCCCGACTCTGGCGCCTCCTGCGCCCCGTGCAGAGCCGCATCATGTGGCTGCTGCACGCCAAGTTCGTGGTCGGCGTGACCGGAGTGGTGCGTGACGACGAGGGGCGGGTGCTGCTGCTCCGGCACCGGATGTGGCCGCCGGGCCGCCAGTGGGGTCTGCCGAGCGGTTTCGCCCGCAAGGGCGAGGACTTCCGGGCAACCGTGGTGCGCGAGGTCAAGGAGGAGACGAACCTCGACGTGGAGGTGGGCCGCCTGGTCATGCTGAACAGCGGCTTCCGTACGCGCATGGAGGTGGCCTACGAGACCCGCCTGCTCGGCGGCGAACTGCGCCTCGACCCCTTCGAGATCCTGGAGGCCCGCTGGTGCCGCCCGGACGACCTCCCGGAGGGGGTCCAGCCGGTGTGCGGCCCGCTGGTACGGGGAGAGACGGCTCCCTGAACGCACCGGCCCGTACACGCGGGTGCCCCGGCGGGCACTGCGCCTCGGGCCGCTCGGTGGCGAAGGGGCCGGGTTCCTCTGAGGGCTACGGCCGCTCGCCTACTTCTCCAGAGCAGCCGCCAGGACCTCCGCCAGGTGCCACCCCCGTACGCCCGTCAGTTGCTCCAGCTGTGTCCGGCAGGAGAAGCCGTCGGCCAGGACCACCGCTTCCTCCGGGGCCTCGCGCACCGACGGGAGGAGCTGGTCCTCGGCGCAGGCGGCCGAGACCTCGTAGTGGCCCTCCTCGAAGCCGAAGTTGCCCGCCAGGCCGCAGCAGCCGCCCGCCAGTTCGCCGGTGAGGCCCGCCGCCTCGCGCAGTCGGCGGTCCGGGTCCTCGCCCAGCACCGCGTGCTGGTGGCAGTGGGTCTGGCCGGTGACCGGGCGGTTCAGTGCGGGCGGGGTCCAGTCCGGGGCGTGCTGCTCCAGCGCCTCCGCGAACGTCAGGACCCGCGAAGCGAGCCGCGCCGCACGGGGGTCGTCGTGGAGGAGTTCCGGGGCGTCCGTGCGCAGAGTCGCCGCGCAGCTCGGTTCCAGGACGACCAGGGGCGCGTCCGTGGCCAGGACCGGTTCCAGGAGGTCGAGGGTGCGGCTCAGGACCGTACGCGCGCGGTCGAGCTGGCCCGTGGAGATGTACGTCAGGCCGCAGCAGACCCGGCCCCTGCGGGTCGTCAGCAGGGAGAGGGCCGAGCGGCTGCGGGCGTCGCCCACCGGGCGGCTCCCCGGCCGCAGTGTGGGCGGCAGCGCCACCCGCAGGCCCGCCGCCTCCAGCACGCGTACCGCCGCACGGCCCACCGACGGCGACAGGTGCTCGGTGAACGTGTCCGGCCAGAGGACGACCGGCCTGCCCTCCCCCGAGGGCACCCGCCGCCCCCGCCACCACCGTGTGAACGTCTCCCCCGCCACCCGGGGGATCTCCCGCTCCCCCGCGATCCCGCCCAGCCGTTTCGCCGCGCCCGCGAGCGGGCCCACCGAGGCCAGGGCGTTCACCGCCGCCGCAGACCGCGTCCGCGCGACCCAGCCCAGCCACACCGGCAGCCACCCCATCGCGTAGTGCGCGGCCGGGCGGCGACGGCCCGCGTAGTGGTGGTGGAGGAACTCCGCCTTGTACGTGGCCATGTCGACCTCGACCGGGCAGTCGGAACGGCAGCCCTTGCAGGACAGGCACAGGTCCAGGGCGTCCCGTACCTCCGTGGAGCGCCAGCCGTCGGTCACCAGCTCACCCGCGAGCATCTCGTGCAGCAGGCGGGCGCGCCCCCGCGTGGAGTGCTGTTCCTCGCCCGTCGCGCGGAACGACGGGCACATCACCGCCGGCCCCGACACGGACGTCGTACGGCACTTGGCGACGCCCACGCAGCGCCGTACCGCCGCCGAGAAGTCGCCGCCGTCGGCGGGGTAGCCGAAGGCGACGTCGACCGGTTCGCGCGGGAGGACGGAGAAGCGGAGGCCGGCGTCCAGCGGCGCGGGGCGGACCAGCATGCCGGGGTTGAGGAGGTCGTCCGGGTCCCAGAGGGCCTTCACGCGTTCGAAGAGGGCGACCGTCTCCGCGCCGTACATGCGCGGGAGGAGCTCCGCGCGGGCCCGGCCGTCGCCGTGCTCGCCGGAGAGCGAGCCGCCGTGCGCCACGACCAGGTCGGCCAGGTCCTCCGAGAAGCGCCGGAAGCGGGCGATGCCCGGCCCGGTCAGCAGGTCGAAGTCGATACGGACGTGGATGCAGCCGTCCCCGAAGTGCCCGTACGGGGTGCCGCGCAGCCCGTGGTCCGCCATGAGGGACCGGAAGTCGCGCAGGTACGCGCCGAGCCGGGCGGGCGGCACCGCGCAGTCCTCCCAGCCCGGCCAGGCCTCCGTTCCGTCCGGCATGCGCGTCGCCGTACCGCTCGCGTCCTCCCTGATGCGCCACAGCGCGCGCTGCCGCGCCGGGTCGGTGACCACCAGGGCGTCCATGACGTCCGCCGCGCGGACGACCGTCTCCGCACGCGCGCGTGCCTCCGCCTCCGTCTCCCCGCCGGTCTCCACGAACAGCCAGGCGCCCCCGCGCGGGAGGTCCGCCACGGACGGCACGAGGTCCGCCGCCATGCCCTCCACGGTCAGCGGGCCGTGCTCCAGCAGCCCCGCCGCCGCCTCCGCGGCCCCGCCCTCGTCCGCGTACGCCAGCACGGCGAGCGCACGCGCGCGTGGAGCCCGTACGAGATCCACGACCGCCTCCGTGAGCACCCCCAGGGTGCCCTCCGAGCCGCAGAGGGAGCGGGCGACGTCCGCGCCCTTTTCGGGCAGCAGGGCGTCCACGGCGTATCCGGAGATACGGCGGGGGAGGTCGGGGAAAGCCGTGCGCAGGCGGGCCAGTTCACCGTCCACCAGGTCCCGCAGCCCGGCCGGGGCGCCCGCCCACGCCCGTCCCGGCCGCAGCCGGTCCCCGCGCGGGGTGACGACCGCGAGCTCACGCACGCTGTCGGCCGTCGTGCCCCAGGCCACCGAGTGGGAGCCGCAGGAGTTGTTGCCGATCATGCCGCCGAGCGTGCAGCGGCTGTGGGTGGAGGGGTCCGGGCCGAAGCGCAGGCCGTACGGGGCGGCGGCCTCCTGGAGGCGGTCGAGGACGAGGCCCGGCTGGACGACGGCCGTGCGCGCCTCGGGGTCGAGGGAGAGCAGGCGGTTCATGTGGCGGGTGAAGTCGAGCACCACACCGGTGCCGGTCGCCTGCCCCGCGATCGACGTGCCGCCACCGCGCGGCACCACGGGGACGCCGTACGCCCGGCACACCGACAGCGCCGCCGCCACGTCGTCGGCGTCCCGCGGGGCCACCACCCCGAGCGGTACCCGGCGGTAGTTGGAGGCGTCCATCGTGGTCAGCGCGCGTGCGGCCGCGGTGAAGTCGACCTCGCCGCGCACGGCCGTCCGCAGTCCGGCCAGCAGTTCCCGGTGATCCGTCATGCCCTCAGGATGCCTCCGCGGAGGCCGGGCGCAGGCGACGGCGCCCGCATGTCCCACGGCGCCGCGGAAGACCCGGATGCGCGCCCGGGATGGGGTGATTGACGAAAACGGAAGCGGAATCTTCCCAAGTCGAACACGAACTCTCATATAGTGACCGCGAGTTGCGCGCAGTTGTCGGCCTCGTTCGAAAGCGACCCCGAAAACCGAGTCCGGCATTCCCGTGAAACCGCCCGAGGGCCGCGCAGACACGACGACGCACGCCCGCGGACCGACCGAGGACCCGAACGAGGACCCTGATTGATGACCTCCCCCCTGCTCCCCGGCGACCGCCCCACCCCCCGCAGCATGCTGCCCGTTCCCGTGCTCACCGCGGCAGTCGCCGCGATCGGGGTCCTCGCCGCCCTCTTCCTCGTCCCGGACGACGCGATCGGCTCCGTCGTCGTGGTCGGGACGATCGCCGCCGTGCTGCTGTGCGCGGCGGCCACGGTGGCCACGTACGCCGTCCTGTCGGCGCGGGCCGCCCGGGCACGGCTGGACGCCGTCACCCAGGACGTCGGCCGGCTGCTCCAGGAACGCGCCCGGCTGACGGAGGAGTCCCGCCGCCAGCACGAGCGGCTGACCGGTGAACTCACCCGTGAACGCGCCCGGTTGTCCGCCGAACTGGACCAGGAGCGCAACCACCTCGCCGAGACCCTGGCCGCGGAGCGCGACCGTCTCGCCGAGCAGCACGCCGCCGACACCGCCCGCCTCGCCGAGCAGCACGCCGCCGACACCGCCCGCCTGACGCGGGAGCACGCCGACGAGCGGGCCCGGCTCGTGGACGACCACACCGCCGCACTGGAGCGGCTCGCCGAGGAACACGCCGGGAAACTGCGCCTCATCACCGAGGAACACGGCGCCCACACCGCCCGGTCGGCCCGCGACCACGCGGAGGAGCGCGACCGGCTGGCCGAGGAGCGGGACCGGATCAGGGCCGACCGGGACCGGCTCACCGCCGAGAACGCGCGGCTGACCACCCGGCTGCGCGAGGCCGACGGCGCCCGGGCCGCCGCACTGTCCGCGACCGCCAACGCGGCCGGACGCATGCAGGCCCTCTCCACCGGCATGCTCGCCGACCTGCGCGCGATGGAGGAGAAGCACCACGACGAGGAGGTCCTCGCCGACCTGCTCCACCTCGACCACCGCACCGCGCAGGCGGGCAGGCTCGCCGACTCCGTCGCCGTCCTCACCGGCGCCCGCTCCGGCCGCCGCTGGGCCCGGCCCATCGCCATGGAGTCCATCCTGCGCGGCGCCATGGGCCGGATCAGCGGCTACCAGCGCGTCAGGGTCCACTCCGCCAGCGACACCGCGGTCGCCGGGCACGCCGCCGAGGGCGTCATGCACGCGCTCGCCGAACTCCTCGACAACGCCGCGAACTTCTCGCCGCCGACCGCCGAGGTCCACGTGTACGTCGAGGAGGTCCCGGCCGGGGTCATCGTCTCCGTCGAGGACAGCGGGCTCGTCATGGGCGAGGCGCAGCTGCGTCGCGCCGAGCGCGCGGTCTCCGGCGAGTCCGCCGAACTCGGGGGCCTCACCGGCACCCGGCTCGGGCTCGGCGTGGTCGGCCGGCTGGCCCGGCGGTACGGGCTCCGGGTCTCCTACCGGCCCTCGGCCCGCGGCGGCACGGGCGTCCTGATGCTCGTCCCGCAGGACATCCTCGTACCGCCGGACGCGGCGCCCACGGCCCCGGCGGCGGGAACCGCGGCGACCGGCGGCACCACCGCGTCGACATCCCGCACCACCGCTTCGGCCGGTACTCCGTCCGTCCCCGCGACCCCCGCCGCACTCGTCGGGGCACTCGGTTCCGAGGCCCCGGCCGACGAGGCGTCCGGCGGTCTCCCCCCGCGCCGCGACCACCGCGCGGAGACCGCCCCCGACCGGCCGGAACCCGAGACCAGCCACGGCAGCGCGGGCGACACCGGCACCGACGCCGGCACCACCGCCGGCACCGCCCCGGTGGACCGCCCGACGTCCCCCGAGGGCACCCGCCCCGCCCCCTCCTACGCGGCCTCCCGCGCGGGCGCCGACCTCGACCCCGACCCGGTGCCGACCCACGAGTCCCCGGACCGGACCGCCGACGTCCCGCCCCTCGTGCTGCCCCGCCGCCGCCGGGGCCGGACCCTCGCCGAGGCGGAGCGCACGCGTCCGGGCGGCCGTGGCACCACGCCCCGGCCCGCCCCGACCGCCGAGGAGACCAAGGCACGCACCGCCCGCTTCAGCAGCTTCCGCCAGGCCGTCCGCCCGCCCACCCCGGACGACACGGCCGACCCGGACACCGGCACCACCGCCGGCCCGACCCCCGAAGCACACCCCACCCCCGCGACCCCGGAAGGCGACACCACCTCATGACCGGCACGACGACCGCCGACGAGAAGCTCACCTGGCTGATAGAGGGCCTGCTGGAGCGCACGCCGGGCGCACGGCACGCGCTCGTGCTCTCCCGCGACGGCCTGAAACTGTGCCGCACCCCGGAGCTGTCCGCCGACCAGGCCGACCAGCTCGCCGCGATCGCCGCCGGCATCCAGTCGCTGTCGCACGGCGCCTCCGTCGAGTTCGGCGACGGCAGCGGCGGCGTGCGCTCGGCGATGACCGAGTTCTACGGCGGTGTGCTGTTCATCGTGGAGGCCGGCGAGGGCGCGCACCTGGCCGTGATCACCACCGAGGACGCGGACGCCGGGCTCATCGGGCACAACATGAGCGAGCTCGTGGAACAACTCGGCGAGCACCTGACCGCGCAGCCGCGCACCTCATGAGCAGGCCCGGCAGGGACGACTCCCCCGACCGGCTCTACACCCTCACCGGGGGGCGCAGCCGGTCCGGTCCCGACAACCCCTTCGACCTGGTGACCCTGGTCGTCGCCGAGTGCGATCCGGTGCCCGGCATGCAGTCCGAGCACGCGGCGATCCTGCGGCTGACCGAACGCCCCACGGCGGTCGTGGAGATCGCGGCCGAGCTGAAGCTGCCCGTGAGCATCACCCGGATCCTGCTCTCCGACCTGCAGGCGGCGGGCCGGGTCAGCGCCCGTCACCCCCGCAAGGCCGCCGTACCCGACCCCGACATCCTGGAGCAGGTGCTCGTTGGACTCCGCAACCTCTGAGACGCGTACGCCGCTGGGCGCGTCGGCCGACAACGGCCTGAAGATCGTGGTCGTGGGCGGCTTCGGCGCCGGCAAGACGACGATGGTCCGCTCGGTCAGCGAGATCCGTCCCCTCAACACCGAGGAGACGATGACCCAGGCCGGGGAGGCCGTCGACGACACCAGCGGGGTGAGCGGCAAGACCGCGACCACCGTCGCCTTCGACTTCGGCCGCATCACCCTCGACACCCGCAACGTGCTGTACCTGTTCGGGGCGCCCGGACAGGAGCGCTTCTGGTTCCTGTGGGACCGGCTGTTCTCCGGCACGCTCGGCGCGGTCGTGCTGGTCGACACCCGGCGCATCGACGACTCCTGGTACGCCATCGACCGGCTGGAGAAGCACGGCACGCCGTTCATCGTGGCGTGCAACGACTTCGGCGGCGCCACCTTCACTCCCCAGCAGATCCGCGAGGCCCTCGACCTCGACCCGCACGTGCCGCTGGTCAACTGCGACGCGCGCTCCCGGGAGTCCAGCAAGATCGTGCTGATCACGCTGGTGGAGCACATCCAGGCCCTGTACGCCGACCCGGCCCGAGCCCCCCGTCAGGAGCTGGTGTGAGTCCCGCCTCCGTCCCCAACGCCGTCCGTTTCCAGGGGTCCCTGCTCCAGGACGACCCGTCCCGCGTGTACCGGGAGATGCGGCGCGAGCACGGCAGCGTCGTCCCGGTGGTGCTGGACGGGGACGCGCCGGCCTGGCTGGTGCTCGGCTACCGCGAGCTGCACCAGATCACCGGCGACCCGGTGCTGTTCAGCCGCGACTCCGACCTGTGGAACCAGTGGGAGAACATCCCCGACGACTGGCCGCTGCTGCCGATGATCGGCCGCAGGCAGCCGTCGATCCTCTACACCGTCGGCGAGCGGCACCGCGAGCGGGCGGGGATGCTGGGGAACGCGCTGGAGGCGGTCGACCCGTTCGAACTGCGCGGGTACGCCGAGAAGTTCGCGGACGAGCTGATCGACGGGATCTGCCCCAAGGGCACCGCCGACCTGATCGGCGAGTTCGCGATGCTGCTGCCGGTGCGGGTGCTGGCCCGGATCTTCGGCTTCTCCGACGAGGAGGGCCCGGCCCTGGTCACCGCCCTCAACGACATGATCGACGGGCGGGAGCGGGCCCTCGCGGGCCAGAGCCACCTGTTCACGTCGATGACGGAGCTGGTGACCGCCCGCAGGAACGCGCCCGCCGAGGACGTCGCGTCCCGGATGCTCACCGACCCCTCCGGCTTCACCGAGGAGGAGATCCTCCAGGACCTGATGGTGATGCTGGCGGCCGGGCACCAGCCGACCGCCGACTGGATCGGCAACTCGCTGCACCTGATGCTCACCGACAGCCGCTTCGCGGCCTCCCTGTTCGGAGGCCGCAACAGCATCGCCGAGGCGATGAACGAGGTGCTGTGGGAGGACACGCCGACCCAGAACGTGGCCGCCCGCTGGGCGTCCCGCGACACCCAGCTCGGCGGACGCCGCGTCCGCGCCGGCGACATGCTGCTGCTCGGCCTGCAGGGCGCCAACGCCGACCCCCAGGTGCGGACCGACGGCTCGGCGCTGACCGGCGGCAACAGCGCGCACTTCTCCTTCGGTCACGGGGAGCACCGCTGCCCGTTCCCGGCGCAGGAGATCGCCGAGGTGATCGCCCGGACCGGCATCGAGGTCGTACTGGACCGGCTGCCGGACATCGACCTCGCGGTGCCGGCCGCGAACCTGACCCGCCGCCCGTCGCCGTGGCTGCGCGGACTGTCCGAACTCCCGGTCACGTTCACACCCACTCCCGCCCTTGGAGGCTCGCTCGCATGACGGCTGATACGGACACCATGACGACCGACACCGGACAGACCCGTATCCCCCTCGACCCCTTCGTCTCCGACCTGGACGGGGAGAGCGCGGCGCTGCGGGCCGCCGGGCCGCTGGCCGCCGTGACGCTGCCGGGTGGCGTGCCGGTGTGGGCGGTCACCCACCACGCCGAGGCGAAGAGGCTGCTCACCGACCCGCGCGTGGTGAAGGACATCAACGTCTGGACCGCCTGGCAGCGCGGCGAGATCGCCCCCGACTGGCCGCTGATCGGGCTGGCCAACCCGCCCCGCTCCATGCTCACCGTGGACGGCTCCGACCACCGCCGGCTGCGCACGCTGGTCGCGCAGGCGCTCACGCCGCGCCGGGTGGAGCGGATGCGGGAGCGGATCACGGAGCTGACCGAGGGCCTGCTGGACCAGGTGGCCGACCGGCCCGGCGACACGGTGGACCTGAAGGCGGCGTTCGCCTACCCGCTGCCGATGTACGTCATCGCCGACCTGATGGGTCTTGCGGAGGAGCGGCTGCCGCGCCTGAAGGAGCTCTTCGAGAAGTTCTTCTCCACGCAGACCCCGCCCGAGGAGGTCGTCGCGACGCTGACCGAGCTGGCCGGGATCATGGCCGAGACGGTGGCGCACAAGCGCGAGCACCCGGGCGACGACCTGACCTCCGCGCTCATCCAGGCGTCGGAGGACGGCGACAGCCTCACCGACGAGGAGATCGTCGCCACGCTCCAGCTGATGGTGGCGGCCGGCCACGAGACGACGATCTCCCTCATCGTCAACGCGGTGGCCAACCTGTCCCTCCACCCCGAGCAGCGGGAACTGGTGCTGTCCGGCGAGGCGGACTGGTCGGCGGTGGTCGAGGAGACGCTGCGGTACGCCACGCCGACGTCCCACGTGCTGATCCGGTTCGCGACCGAGGACATACCGGTGGGCGACAAGGTCCTCCCGGCGGGTGACGCGCTGATCGTGTCGTACGCCGCGATCGGCCGCGACGAGCAGGCGCACGGCCCGACGGCCGGCGACTTCGACATCACCCGCGAGATCACCAACCGGCACATCTCCTTCGGCCACGGCCCGCACGTGTGCCCCGGCGCGGCCCTGTCCCGCCTGGAGGCGGGCGTGGCCCTCCCGGCCCTGTACGCCCGCTTCCCGAAGCTGGACCTGGCGGTCCCGGCGAGCGAGCTGCGCAACAAGCCGGTGGTCACCCAGAACGACCTGTTCGAGCTTCCGGTGAAGCTCGGCGGGTGAACGACGCGGGTGGTGGACGGACCTCCCCCCGGTCCGTCCGCCACCCGTCTCACTTCCGCCCCGGCACCCGCTCCCCTTCCGTCCGGCACCCGTCTCACCTCCGTCCCACCGCTCGTCTCAGCGGACGGACGATGTTTCGCCGGGGTTTCCCGCAGCCGCTAGGCTCCGGTCGTGGCTGAGATCCGGATTCCTGCTGACATCAAGCCCGCCGACGGTCGTTTCGGTGCGGGCCCCTCCAAGGTGCGGACGGAGGCACTGGACGCCCTGGCCGCGACCGGCACGTCCCTGCTCGGCACCTCCCACCGCCAGGCCCCGGTGAAGAACCTGGTCGGCAAGGTGCGCGAGGGCATCCGCGAGCTGTTCCAGCTCCCCGACGGCTACGAGGTCGTCCTCGGCAACGGCGGCTCCACCGCGTTCTGGGACGTCGCGACCCACGGCCTGATCGAGAACAAGTCGCAGCACCTCACCTTCGGCGAGTTCAGCTCCAAGTTCGCCAAGGCCGCCAAGCTCGCCCCGTGGCTCGCCGACCCCACGGTCGTCTCCGCCGACCCGGGCACGCACCCCGAGGCCGCCGCCGAGGCGGGCGTGGACGTCTACGCCTTCACCCACAACGAGACCTCCACCGGCGTCGCCATGCCGATCCGGCGCGTCGCCGGCGCCGACGAGGGCTCCCTCGTCCTGGTGGACGCCACCTCCGGCGCGGGCGGCCTCCCGGTCGACATCGCCGAGACGGACGTCTACTACTTCGCCCCGCAGAAGTCCTTCGCCTCCGACGGCGGCCTGTGGATCGGCGTGTTCTCCCCGGCCGCGATCGAGCGCGCCGAGCGGATCCACGCCTCCGGCCGCCACGTCCCGGAGTTCTTCAGTCTCCCCACGGCGATCGACAACTCCCGCAAGAACCAGACGTACAACACCCCGGCGCTGGCCACCCTGTTCCTGCTCAACGAGCAGCTGGAGTGGATCAACGGCCAGGGCGGCCTCGCCTGGTCCACGGCCCGTACGAAGGACTCCTCGACCCGCCTGTACACCTGGGCGGACGAGTCCAAGCACGCCACCCCGTTCGTCACCGACCCGGCCAAGCGCTCCCAGGTCATCGGCACGATCGACTTCACGGACGAGGTCGACGCCGCCGCCGTCGCCAAGGCGCTGCGCGCCAACGGCATCGTCGACACCGAGCCCTACCGCAAGCTCGGCCGCAACCAGCTCCGCGTCGCGATGTTCCCGGCGATCGACCCGGCGGACGTCGAGGCCCTGACGAAGTGCGTGGACTACGTCATCGAGCAGCTGTAGTCACGCCTCGCACGACACGGAAGAGGGCGCCCGGCGGACCGGGCGTCCTCTTCCGTCGTCTCACCCGCGGTGCGCGCGCCAGGCGTCCGCCAGCGCGTCGTACCGCCGGAGCTGCTCCTCACGCGCGTTCTGCGCCTCTTCGGTGGCGGGGTCGAGGAGGTACCCCAGCGGCCGGGGACGGAGCCGGAAACCGATGGACTCGCACAGGACCGTGATCTTCTCGTTGGCCCGGTTCCACTCCTCCGCCGACAGCCGGCGCCCCTCGTCGCCGGCTACGGGCGCCGTCGTCGCGGCGGCCACCGCGCTGCACCCGGCGCCCAGGGTCCACAGCGCCTGGGAGGCGAGCACGGGGCCCAGGCCGACCCCGCGCCACTCCGGGTCCAGCCGGACGTCCCACAGGACGAGCAGGTCGCCGTCGGCGGACGTCATGCTGTCCCGGAACTCCTGCCGGTAGCCGCCCCGCCCGAGGTCGTAGCAGCCCATGACCGCATGGAAGAGACCGAGGTCGTACCCCTCCGCGTCCCCACAGGGGGATGGGCCGAACCGCTCGTCCTGCCGCAGCCGGAAGAGGGTCAGGGAGCCGACGACACCGCCGACGGTGCGGTTCCGGAACCGCTCCGCCCGCACGGACACGGTCCACTCGTCGAGACCGTCCTGGTCCTCGACGCCGCTCAGCGGCTGCCGCTGGTGGTACTCCAGCGACAACCGCCGCGGGTCACCCGGCAGTTCACCGATCGGACGTCCGTACGGTTCCATGCGACCGTATGCTAGCCGCGGCCCCTCCTCACCTGCTGAGCCGCTGGAACCTGCGCACCGCGAGCGGCAGGAAGACCGCCGTCAGCACGAGCGGCCACACCCCCGCCATCAGCAGCGCGTGCCGCTCGACCCAGGAGTCGCCGCCGCCGACCGGCGTGCCGAACAGGTCGCGGGCCGCGGCGGCCGTGGAGGAGATCGGGTTCCAGGCCGCCACCCAGCCCAGCCAGTCCGGCATGAGCTGCGGGGCGACGAAGATGCTGGAGATCATCGTCAGCGGGAACGCGACCGCGAACAGCCCGCCCGCCGCCTCCGGGTTGGGCACCAGCAGTCCCAGCCAGACCCCGATCCAGATCAGCGCGAACCGCAGCCACAGCAGCAGCCCGAACGCCGCCAGGAAGCCCCAGCCGCCGTCCGGCCGCCAGCCCATGGCCAGCGCGGTCAGCATCATGATGGCCAGCTCCGCGCAGGCGACGACCAGATCGGTCACCCCGCGCCCGGCCACCACCGCGGACGACGCCATCGGCATGGAGCGGAACCGGTCGATGACCCCCTTGGTGGAGTCGTACACCACCACGGTCGCCGTGTTGATGAAGCCGAACGCCATGGTCATCACGAACATGCCCGGCATCAGGAAGTCCTTGTAGTCCCCGCCGCCCGGCACGGTCATCGCGCTGCCGAAGACATAGCCGTAGAGGAGGACCGACAGGATGGGAAAGCCGAGCTGCCAGGCGATGTTGACGGGCTGGCGCCGGTAGTGGGTGAGGCCGCGGCGGACGATGTTCCAGCAGTCCGCGAGCACCCAGTACGTACGGCCGTGCTCGGCCGGTCCGGTCAGTTCGGCCGTGCTCATGCCGCCGCCTCCTTCTCCGCGCGGTGTCCGGTCAGGCGCAGGAACACGTCGTCGAGGCTGGGCCTGCGCAGTCCGAGGTCCTCCACCCGTACGCCCTCGTCCTGGAGGGTGCGCGCCACTTCGGTGAGCGCGGCCACCCGGTCGGTCACGGGCGCGTGCACCCGCAACTCGGTGTCGTCCGACTCGGGTTCGCCCTCGGCGACCCGCGCGACGACCTTCACCGCGCGCGGGATGTCGGAGCGCTCGGCGACCACGACCTCGATGCGGTCGCCGCCGACCAGGTTCTTCAGCCCGTCCGGGCTGTCGTCGGCGATGGCCCGCCCCTGGTCGATGACGGTGATCCGGGAAGCCAGCCTGTCGGCCTCCTCCAGGTACTGCGTGGTCAGCAGCACGGTCGTACCGTCCGCCACCAACGCCCGCACCGAATCCCAGACTTCGCCGCGGCTACGGGGGTCCAGTCCCGTGGTCGGCTCGTCCAGGAAGAGCACGGCCGGGGCGAGGATCATCGAGGCGGCGAGGTCGAGGCGCCGGCGCATGCCGCCGCTGTAACCGCCCACGCCCTTGTCGGCGGCGTCGGTCAGGTCGAACCGCTCCAGCAGCTCGACCGCCCGCGCCGCGGCCCGTCTGCCGCCGAGGTGGAACAGCCGGCCGAACATCTCCAGGTTCTGCCGCCCGGTGAGCACCTCGTCCACCGCCGCGTACTGCCCGGTGAGCCCGATCCGCGCCCGCACCCCGCGCGCCTGCCGGGTGACATCGAGCCCGGCGACCGTGGCACGGCCGCCGTCGAGCCGGATCAGCGTCGACAGGATGCGTACGGCGGTGGTCTTGCCGGCGCCGTTCGGTCCGAGGAGTCCGTGCACCGTGCCCTCGCGGACGGCGAGGTCGAAGCCGTCGAGGGCGCGCTTCTCGCCGTACCGCTTCTCCAGGCCCTCCGCCCGGACCGCGTAGCCGTCGTCCATGAGTCCCCCTTCCAAGAACTGAGTACACCGTACCCGATTACGCGTACGCCGTACTCAGTTTTTTCGGACGGAACTAGACTGCCCTCATGAGCAGCGGTACGGAGACCAGTGGCGGCGGCGACATCGCCCGCACCCTCGACCTGCTGTGGGACACCGGCCCGCGGCCCAGCCGGGGGCCGAAGCCGGGGCTGACACTGGACCGCATCGTGGAGACCGCCGTCGGGGTCGCCGACCGGGACGGGCTCGGCGCGCTGTCGATGCGCAGGATCGCCACGGAACTCGGCACCGGCACGATGTCCCTGTACCGCTACGTCCCCGGCAAGGCCGAGCTGCTCGACCTGATGCTGGACCGGGTGCAGCGGCCCTCGGAGGACCCCGCGGACCTCGGCGACGGCGGCTGGCGCGCGGCGCTGGAGGCCTTCGGCCACGCCACCCTCGCCCTGTACCGCCGGCACCCGTGGCTGATGGAGGTCAACCAGTCCCGCCCGGTCCTCGGCCCGAGCGCGCTGGACGGTATGGAGAAGGTGCTCACCCGGATCAAGCCGATGGGCCTGTCCGACCCCGAACTGCTGTCGGTGATCATCATGATCGACGGGTACGTGGTCGGGGCCGCCCGGACCCAGCTCTACCAGGAGCAGGCCGAGCGCGGCTCCGGGCTGACGGACGCGCAGTTCTGGGAGGCGCAGCAGCCGGCCCTGGAGAAAGCCATGCTCAGCGGGCGCTACCCCGTCCTGGCCGGGCTGTCCGAGGACACCTTCGGCTCGGGCTTCGACCACTTCGAGTTCGGGTTGCAGCGGATCCTGGACGGTCTTGAGGTGTTCGTCGCCGGGCGGGCCCCGGCGGGGCAGGGCGGCTGATCAGCGGTTGCGGCGGCGCAGCAGTCGGAAGAGGAGCACGCAGAGGAGGGCCGCCGCGGCGGCGGCGCCGACCTTGACGGTGCCGTCGGTCCCGTCGCCGGCACCGGCGCCGCCCTCCCCGCTCCCGGTGCCCCCGCCGCTGGACGGGGACCCCTTCCCGCCGCCCCCGCCCGGCGCCTCGCGGGACTCGACCGGGCTCTGGTCGCCCTCGCTGCCGTACATGAGCCGGGACCCGTCGGCGGAGTAGGTGACCGACTCCCCCTGCCCCTGGAGCGGCACGCTCAGCCGGCCCTCGCGCTTGGGCTTCCCGCCGTTCCAGGAGTAGTGGATGCCGCCGAAGTAGCCGCGTACGGCGAGCTGCCGGCCGTCCGGGGAGAGTGCGGCGTCGGTGGCCCACAGGTCGACGGGGGCGACCGGGCGGAACACGTTGCTCCCGGACGCCGACAGTTCGGCCGGCCCTTCGTACAGGTGCCCGCCCTCCTCCTTCTTGTCGATGATGTAGACCCGCCCGGTCTTCGGGTGCACGAACATCGACTCGGCGTCCCGGGCCCCGTCGGAGTACTTCACGACGTACTGCGTGGCCCTTACGGTCGCGTCCTTGAGCTCCTTCGGCTCGGGCAGCTCGTAGATCCAGACGTACGGCCACGTACCGCCGAGGTTGTCGCCGATGTCCCCGACGAAGATCTTGTCGCCGGGGCCGATCGAGATGGCCTCGACGTCACGCGGGGTGCCGACGCCGGTGAGGGTGAGGCGGGCGACGGTCTCGCCGGTCGCGCTGTCGACGGCGTAGAGGTAGGGGCCGTCGTCGCTGTCGTTGTGGGTCCAGTAGATGCCGGGGTGGAGGCGGGAGGCGGCGAGTCCGCTGGACTCGGTGATGCGCGGGTCCTTGACGGTGAAGCCCTCGTCGCCGTCGGCTGCGGAGGCGGCGGGCATGGCGAGCGCACCCGTGAGGAGGGTCGCGGCGATCAGGGCGAAGGGTCGGCGCATGTGCCAAGAGTGCCATTGGTCAACGCACTTCACGGCGGGTGTCCGGACTCACATCGCGACGGCCGGACCGATCGTCCATGATGATCGGGTGCTCAGGTTCATGCCCGTAGGTGACTCGATGACGATCGGGAGCGCGGGTGAACACACCTGGCGCTACCGGCTGTGGCAGCACCTGTGCACGGCGTACGGCGGTCCCTTCACGCTGGTCGGCCCGCGCGAGACGCTGCACGACCCGGTGACGGACGCCCCCACCTCGCACGCGTACGCCGCCCCCGGCTTCCCCCGTGCCCACCTGGCCGGCTGGGGCGAGGGCTGGCAGCACATGGTCCCGCTGATCGGCGAGACCGTGCGCTCCTGCCGCGCGGATGTGCTGCTGGTGTCGCTGGGCCTGATCGACCTGGGCTTCTACACGAACGCCGAGCAGACGGCGGCGAACGTCCGCGCGTTCATCGCGGAGGCGAGGGCCGCCGGGCCACGCGTCCGCATGGCCGTCATGCCGGTGATCCGCAACATCCGGGTGGAGGCGGACCCGGCCTTCGCCGAACAGGTCGCCCACTTCAACGAACTCCTGGCGAAGACCGTCGCCGACCTGGACGAACCGGACTCCTCGCTGCTGCTGGTCCCGCCGCCGGCGTCGTACGACTTCCACGTGGACACGTACGACGGCACGCATCCCAACGAGAGCGGCGAGCACCGGATCGCGGGGGCGTTCGCGGAGGCGATGTGGCGGGGGTGGGGGCTGGGCGGGCCGTACGGGGCGGTGTAGCGGCCGGGGATTCCTGGCATATGCGCCCGGCCCCGTGTCCTGCTCACCGTGCGTATCGTTGTACCGCGCGGCCGCACTCGTCCGGGGACAGCCGGGAGGAACGCCACGACGACCGTCGTAGACGACAGGATCTCCATGGCCGACGCCGACACGCAACGCTTGGACGAGTGGTTCGAGCGGCTGGAGCGGATGCCCGTCCCCGAAGGTTTCAGGGTCGAGATCGTCGGTGGCAACGTTTTCATGACACCACAGCGGGCCACCCATTGGGGGATCATCCTCAAGATGGTGAGGGCCGTTGAGAATCGGTTCGGAATGGACGTCAAGGTGTTCTCGAACGTCCGCATCGACTTCCCCGGCCACGAGAACGGTCTCTGCCCGGACGTCGCCGTACTCCGCGCCTCCGCCGAGAAGGACGACGAGGGCCACTGGCGCTACGAGGACGTCGAGTTCGTCTTCGAGGTCATCTCCGAGGGCACGGCCGCCAACGACTACGGCCCGAAGAAGGCCGCCTACGCGACCGCCGAAGTGCCCCTCTACGTCATCGTCGACCCCTACCGGGGCCGCTGCTACGTCTACACCGACCCCAAGAACGGCGACTACGTCACGCGGACGCGGGTGGACTTCGGTGACGACATCGATCTCACCGGCACCGTGGCCGACCTGACCGTGAGCACCGGCAAATTCCCCCGGGACCGGTCTCCTCTTGCATAGAGCGCACTCCAAGCCGTTGGCTTGATGACCATGAAGTACACGCAGCTCGGACGCACGGGACTCAAGGTCAGCCGGCTCGTCCTCGGGACGATGAACTTCGGTCCGCAGACCGACGAGGCCGACAGCCACGCCATCATGGACGCCGCGCTGGACGCGGGACTGAATTTCTTCGACACGGCCAACGTCTACGGCTGGGGCGAGAACAAGGGCCGTACCGAGAGCATCATCGGGAACTGGTTCGCGAAGGGCGGCGAGCGCCGCGACAAGGTGGTCCTCGCCACCAAGGTGTACGGCAACATGGCCGCCGACGGCGAGGCGTGGCCCAACCACGACAAGCTGTCGGCCGTGAACATCCGCCGGGCCGTCGACGCCAGCCTGAAGCGGCTCCGGACGGACTACATCGACGTCTACCAGTTCCACCACGTCGACCGGAACACCCCGTTCGAGGAGATCTGGCAGGCGGTCGACGTCCTGGTCCAGCAGGGCAAGATCCTCTACGTCGGTTCCTCGAACTTCCCCGGCTACAAGATCGCCCAGGCCAACGAGATCGCCGCCCGGCGCGGCGGCACCATCGGCCTGGTCAGCGAGCAGTGCCTGTACAACCTCGCCGAGCGCCGCGCCGAGATGGAGGTCGTCCCGGCCGCGCAGGAGTACGGGCTCGGGGTCATCCCGTGGTCGCCGCTGCACGGCGGGCTGCTGGGCGGTGTGATCAAGAAGGAGGTCCAGGGCGGCCGGCGCGCCTCCGGACGGGCCGCCGACACGCTCGCCGATCCGTCGTCCCGCGCGCAGATCCAGGCGTACGAGGACCTGCTCGACAAGCACGGCGTCGAGCCCGGCGAGGCCGCGCTGGCCTGGCTGCTCACCCGGCCCGGCGTGACCGGCCCGATCGTCGGTCCGCGCACGTCCGAGCAGCTCGCCTCCGCGCTGCGGGCGGTCGAGCTGGAGCTGAGCGAGGAGCTGCTGACCTCGCTGGACGAGATCTTCCCGGGTCCGGGTCCGTCGCCGGAGGCCTTCGCCTGGTAGCGGCGCGTACGGGGGCCGGTGGCGGCACTGATGGCCCGGCGCCGCGTACAGCGGCCGACGGCGGCGCTAATTGCCCAGTGCCGCCGCCAGCGCCACCACGACGAACATCAGCACGAGCGCACCGGCCATGATCCGGTTACGGGTCTTCGGGTCCACGCCACCGAGCCTAACCGGCCGCGCCCAGTGCCTGCCGGGCGACCGCCTCATAGCGGGGCTGCTCGCCCGGCACCCCGGACGTCGGCAGGTGGCTGCGCATCAGCACCACCTCGTCCACGGTCCAGGTGCGGCTGCGGAACGCGTGCAGGGCCTCCACGTACGGCCGTACGTCGACGGCGTCCCGGCTGCGGGCGACGGTCAGGTGGGCCTTGTAGCGGCGGTGCTCGTCCATCGGCACGCCCGCCTTGCGCGCCGCCGCCTCGGCCCGCTCGGCCAGCAGCCGCATCGTGCGCAGGTCCCCCTCCGCACCGGCCCACAGCACCCTGCCGTGCCCGAACTGGCCGCCGCCGAGCAGCGCCAGCCGGAACGGCTCGGTCCGGGACGCGGCCCGCCCCAGCCGCGCCGTCAGCTCCGGTACGAGCCCGTCGTCGACCTCGCCGTAGAAGGCGAGCGTGAAGTGCCAGTCAGCGGCTCCGCCGCGGGGCCACCCGGCCCGCCCGGTCCACCGCATCCCGTCCGCCCCGGGCAGCCTCCGCAACTCCGCGACCTCGGCGGCGAGCTCCTGGACCACGTCCTCGGGCAGCAGTACGGCGGCGAAGAGTCTCATGGGGCCAGTCTGCCGTCAGACCGCCGGAGCGAGGGCTTCCTGACGCTCACGGGGCACGAAGCGGACGCTGGGGTGGCCCCGGTGCCAGCCGACCGACAGGCGCAGGCCGCCGACCCTGGCCAGGATCAGGCCGATGACGGTCGCCGCGGCCACCGCGACCGCACCGCCGGCCGCGAAGCCGACGCGGGCGCCGTAGGTGTCGGTGATCCAGCCGACGACGGGGGCGCCGACCGGGGAGCCGCCGAGGAAGACCATCATGTAGAGGGCCATGACACGGCCGCGCATCGCCGGGTCGGTGGCCATCTGGAGGCTGGTGTTGGTGGTGACGTTGACCGTCATCGAGAACAGACCCAGCGGGACCATGATCAGGGCGAACATCCACAGCCGCGGTGAGGCGGAGGCCAGGATCTCCAGGCCGCCGAAGGCCAGCGCGGCCAGGATCAGCAGCCGCAGCCGGGCCGTGCCGCGCCGGGCGGCGAGCAGGGCGCCGGAGACGGAGCCGACCGCCATCAGGGTGTTGAACATGCTGTAGACGCCCGCGCCCCCGTGGAAGACGTCGTCGGCGAAGGCCGAGAGGTAGACGGGGAAGTTGAAGGCGAAGGTGCCGATGAAGCCGACCAGGACGATCGGCCAGATCAGCTCGGGCCGCCCGGTGACGTAGCGCACGCCCTCCCGGAGCTGCCCCTTGCCGCGCGGGGCGCGCTCGACGGCGTGCAGCTCGCGGGCGCGCATCATCATCAGGCCGGCGAGCGGCGCGACGAAGGACAGGCCGTTGAGGAGGAACGCCCAGCCGGTGCCGACGCCGGTGATCAGCAGGCCCGCGACGGCGGGGCCGACCAGACGGGCGGACTGGAAGTTCGCGGAGTTCAGGCTGACCGCGTTCTGCAGCTGGCCGGGGCCGACGAGTTCGGAGACGAAGGACTGGCGGGCCGGGTTGTCGACGACGGTCGCGAGACCGAGGGCGAAGGCGGCGACGTAGATGTGCCAGACCTCGACCCGCCCCGTCAGGGTGAGGGCGGCGAGCGCGAGGGCGGTGAGGGCCATCGCGGTCTGGGTGACGAGCAGCGTGGGGCGCTTGCGCAGGCGGTCGACGAGGACACCGCCGTACAGGCCGAACAGCAGCATCGGCAGGAACTGCAGGGCCGTGGTGATGCCGACGGCGGCCGAGGAGCCGGTGAGGCTGAGCACCAGCCAGTCCTGGGCGATGCGCTGCATCCAGGTGCCGATGTTGGAGACGACCTGGCCGATGAAGAACAGGCGGTAGTTCCTGACCCTCAGCGAGGCGAACATCGAGGTCTTGCGGGCGGGGGTGTCGGGGGCGGCCAGGGTGTCGTGGGGGTCAGGTGCGGGGGCGGAAGCTGCTCCGGATCCCGTACTCAAAAGGGTTCGCCTCCTAGCTTGCTGCCGTACTGCCGTACTGCCGTACTGCGTGCTCAGACGTGCGCCAGTTTCTCCAGCACGGGGGCGGCGGCGCGCAGTTTCGCCCACTCGTCGTCGTCGAGTTCCTCGACCAGCGAGGCCAGGAACGCGTTCCGCTTGCGGCGGCTCTCCTCGAGCATCGTCTCGGCCCGCTCGGTCTGCGTGACGACCTTCTGGCGCCGGTCGTCGGGGTGCGGCTCCAGGCGGACCAGTCCCTTGGCCTCCAGCAGGGCCACGATGCGGGTCATCGACGGCGGCTGGACGTGCTCCTTGCGGGCGAGCTCGCCCGGGGTGGCCCGGCCGCAGCGGGCCAGGGTGCCCAGCACCGACATCTCGGTGGGGCTGAGGGACTCGTCGACGCGCTGGTGCTTGAGCCGACGGGACAGCCGCATCACGGCGGATCGGAGGGCGTTCACGGCGGCTGCGTCGTCGCCATGGCTGAAGTCCGGCATGTTCTTTAGCGTAACTCATTACTCTCGCTAAAGACCACCCGGGGGCGCGTACGCGCCCGTGACCCCCGCCACTGTCACGCCGTATCACCCGTACGAGTGATCCATCCATGAATCGTGGCGCGGCGCACCGTGGTGTGCAGGGACCCTCATGCGCATGGGGACCGACGTGCTCAGCCTGCGTATCGACCACGAACTGCTCGAACGGCTCCGGGAACATGCCGCGAAACGCGGCATGAGCGTCCAGGACTATGTCGTCCGGACGCTCATGCGCGATGACTTCGACCAGCGGTTCCAGGCCGCCGTCGAGGAGACGGAGAAGTTCTACGGGGTCACGTGAGCCCCCGCGTGCACGGTCAGGTCAGGCCCAGCGCCGGCATCAGGTAGTAGAAGGCGAAGACCGCCGACACCACGTACATCGCCGCCGGGACCTCCCGGCCACGCCCGGCCGTCAGGCGCAGCACCACGAAGGTGATGAAGCCCATGCCGATGCCGTTGGTGATCGAGTAGGTGAACGGCATCATCACCATCGTCACGAAGGCCGGGATGGCGATCGTGTGGTCCGCCCAGTCGATCTCCTTGATCGAACCGGCCAGGATCAGGAAGCCCACCGCGACCAGCGCCGGGGTGGCCGCCTGGGACGGGACCATCGTGGCGATGGGCGTGAGGAACAGCGCCACCGCGAACAGGCCGCCGGTGACGACGTTGGCGAAGCCGGTGCGCGCGCCCTCGCCGACGCCGGCCGTGGACTCCACGAAGGCGGTGGTGGCCGAGGCCGAGCTGGCACCGCCCGCGGCGACCCCGACGCCGTCGAGGAACAGGACCTTGTTGACGCCGGGCATCTGGCCCTGGGCGTCGGTCAGCTTGGCCTCGTCCGAGACGCCCATGATCGTGCCCATCGCGTCGAAGAAGCTCGACAGCAGCACGGTGAAGACGAACAGGATGCCGGTCAGCACGCCGACCTTCTCGAAGCCGCCGAACAGGCTGACCTGGCCGATCAGGCCGAAGTCGGGGGTGGCGACCGGGTTGCCGGGCCACTCGGGGGTCGTCAGGCCCCAGGTGGGGATGTCGGCCACGGCGTTGACGATCAGCGCGAGGACCGTCATCGCGACGATCGAGATGAGGATCGCGCCGGGCACCTTGCGTGCGATCAGCACCAGCGTGAGCAGCGCGCCGAGGACGAAGACGAGCACCGGCCAGCCGGTGAGGTGACCGGTGCCGCCGAGCTGGAGCGGGACGGTGGTGTGGGCGGCGTCCGGGATGCGGGAGACGAACCCGGCGTCGACCAGGCCGATCAGCATGATGAACAGGCCGATACCGATGGCGATGGCCTTGCGCAGACCGTAGGGGACGGCGTTCATCACGCGCTCGCGCAGACCGGTGGCGACCAGCAGCATCACGATGAAACCGGCCAGCACCACCATGCCCATGGCGTCCGGCCACGACATGCGCGGCGCGAGCTGGAGCGCGACGACGGAGTTGATGCCCAGACCGGCGGCCAGCGCGATCGGGACGTTGCCGATGACGCCCATGAGCAGCGTGGTGAACGCTGCGGTCAGGGCGGTCGCGGTGACGAGCTGGCCGTTGTCGAGCTGGTGGCCGTACATGTCCTTCGCGCTGCTCAGGATGATCGGGTTCAGCACGATGATGTACGCCATCGCGAAGAAGGTGGCGAAGCCGCCGCGGATCTCACGGGGCAGGGTGCTGCCGCGCTCGGAGATCCGGAAGTAGCGGTCGAGGGCGCCGGACGCGGCACCGGACCCCGGCTGCTCGGGGGTGGGGGCCTTGGTGGTGGCCGACGGGGACATATGCGGGGACCTCATCACCGGCGGGCGCCCCCCGAAGCCCTTTGGTGTTTTCTACGAATGAAAGTGGTCAGAGACAAACGGATTCAGTATGAACATATAACGCCGTCCGCGCTATCTCCGCGCGTAGACACACGTGACTCCCCGCGGTCCCCGTCACGCGGGTCATGCGGTCCCCGTCACGTCCGGGGTCCCTCGTAAGCTGTCCGCATGGCCGGGTTTTTTTCGGGATCCCCCGAACACGAGGCGCCGGAGCCCCTGGAGGGCCCCGTGGTCGCCACCATCGTCGGCGGCACGATCATCTGGTTCGTCCTGTTCCTGGTGCAGCTGCCGTTCTACGGCTGGTTCGACGACCACGGCCACACCTGGTGGCTGTGGACCTGCCTGGCCGGCGGCGGGCTCGGCTTCATCGGCATCTGGTACGTCCGCAGGCGCGACGCCGCGATCAAGCGGGGGCGGCCGGCCGGCGGGGAGCCGGAGCCGGACCGCTCCCCCGCCCCCTCGGCCGACTGAGCCCGGCGGGCGTCCGCGCCACCGCCGTACGACCACGGCACTACGGCCGTCCTATCCCGGTCGGATCTTCCGCCGATCGGGTGGGTGAACCGCCGGGTCCGCACGTACCGTCGAATGCATGACGCATCTCGAGGCGGGCGACCGGATCGATACCGAACACCCCGCCGGGGTCACCTCGCCGGTGACCGGGCTGACCGCCGCGGAAGTGGCCGAACGGGTGGCGCGCGGACAGGTCAACGACGTGCCGGTGCGCAGCAGCCGGTCCCTCGCCGAGATCGTCCGCGCGAACGTCTTCACCCGGTTCAACGCGATCATCGGCGTGCTCTGGGTGATCATGCTGATCGTCGCGCCCATCCAGGACAGCCTGTTCGGCTTCGTGATCCTCGCCAACACCGGCATCGGCATCGTCCAGGAGTGGCGGGCCAAGAAGACCCTCGACTCCCTCGCGGTGATCGGCGAGGTACGGCCCACGGTGCGCCGGGACGGGACGGCGACGGAGGTCGGCACCTCGGAGATCGTGCTGGACGACCTGATCGAGATCGGGCCGGGTGACAAGGTCGTCGTCGACGGGGTGTGCGCCGAGGCGGACGGCCTGGAGATCGACGAGTCGCTGCTCACCGGCGAGGCCGACCCCGTGGTGAAGCGGCCCGGGGACCAGGTCATGTCCGGCAGCTTCGTCGTCGCGGGCGGCGGCTCCTTCCAGGCGACCCGGGTGGGGCGCGAGGCGTACGCGGCGCAGCTCGCCGAGGAGGCCTCCCGGTTCACGCTGGTCCACTCCGAGCTGCGCTCGGGCATCTCCACGATCCTCAAGTACGTGACGTGGATGATGGTCCCGACCGCGATCGGCCTGATCATCAGCCAGCTCGTGGTCAAGGACAACGAGCTGAAGAACTCGGTCGCCCGCACGGTCGGCGGGATCGTGCCGATGGTCCCCGAGGGGCTGGTGCTGCTCACCTCCGTCGCCTTCGCGATCGGGGTGATCCGGCTGGGCCGCAAGCAGTGCCTGGTGCAGGAGCTGCCGGCGATCGAGGGACTGGCCCGCGTCGACACGGTCTGCCTGGACAAGACGGGCACGCTCACCGAGGGCGGCATGGACGTCACCGGGCTGCGGGTGCTGGGGGACGGCGACGAGGCGTACCTCCGCAAGGTGCTGGGCGAGCTCGGCTCGGCGGACCCCCGCCCGAACGCCTCCCTGCGGGCGATCATCGACGCGTACCCGGACACCACCGGGTGGCGCCTCACCGACACGCTGCCCTTCTCCTCCGCCCGCAAGTACAGCGGCGCGACGTTCGAGGAGGGCGCGGGCGAGGCGGCCGTGACCTGGCTGCTGGGGGCGCCCGACGTGCTGCTGGACCCCGACGACCCGGCGCTGGCCGAGACGGAGCGGATGAACGAGCAGGGGCTGCGGGTGCTGCTGCTCGCCCGTGCCCGCGACGGCGTGGACGTCGACGACCCCGGGGCCGTCGAGGGCGTACGGCCGGCCGCGCTGGTGGTGCTGGAGCAGCGGCTGCGCCCGGACGCGGCCGACACCCTGCGCTACTTCGCCGAGCAGGACGTCCGGGCCAAGGTCATCTCCGGGGACAACGCGGTGTCGGTCGGGGCGGTCGCGTCCAAGCTGGGCCTGTCCGGTACGACGGTGGACGCGCGCCGGCTGCCCGCCGACACCGACGGCATGGCGAAGGCGCTGGACGACGGCACGGTGTTCGGGCGGGTCACCCCGCAGCAGAAGCGGAACATGGTGGGCGCGCTCCAGTCGAACGGCCATACGGTCGCGATGACCGGGGACGGCGTGAACGACGTGCTGGCGCTGAAGGACGCCGACATCGGCGTGGCGATGGGCTCCGGTTCGGAGGCCACGCGGGCGGTCGCGCAGATCGTGCTGCTGAACAACAGCTTCGCCACGCTGCCGTCGGTGGTGGCGGAGGGGCGGCGGGTGATCGGCAACATCACCCGGGTCGCGACGCTGTTCCTGGTGAAGACGGTGTACTCGGTGCTGCTGGCGGTGCTGGTGGTGATCTCGCAGGTGGAGTACCCGTTCCTGCCACGCCATCTGACCCTGCTGTCCACGCTCACCATCGGCGTCCCGGCGTTCTTCCTGGCCCTCGCCCCCAACAAGGAGCGGGCGCGGCCGAACTTCGTACGGCGGGTCATGCGGTACGCGATCCCGGGCGGGGTGCTGGCCGCGCTGGCGACGTTCGCGTCGTATCTGGTCGCACGGGAGTACTACACCGGTGCGGGCGCGCTGGAGGCGGAGACGAGCGCGGCGACGCTGACGCTGTTCCTGATCTCGATCTGGGTACTGGCGATCATCGCCCGCCCGTACACGTGGTGGCGGATCGGGCTGGTGGCGGCGATGGGCGGGGCGTTCCTGGTGGTGCTGGTGGTGCCGTGGCTGCAGGAGTTCTTCGCGCTGAGGCTGGTCGGCATGACCATGCCGTGGGTCGCGACCGGGATCGCGGTCTTCGCGGCGGGGGTGCTGGAGCTCTTGTGGCGGTGGGTGGACCGGCGGGTCCCCGCGTAGTGGGAGGCCGGGCCCGCCCGATGGGTGTCCCCGCGGGTCCGCGGTGGCTGGTCGCGCAGTTCCCCGCGCCCCTTTCGGGGCGCGGGGCGCCGCATGTTTTTACTTCACGTCGACGAAGTCACCGGCGGCGTTGACCGCCGGGGTGGTCGTGGTGCCCGCGAAGGAGTAGCGGTAGTAGCCGTCGGCGGAGGCCTTGACGGTGGTCTTCAGCTCGCCCTTGGAGTTGGTCTTGATGGTCTTGACCGTGGTGTAGGTGCTGGAGCTCTTCTTGCGGAACTGGAGCTTCACCGACTGGCCGGTGTAGCCGGCGTACTTGCCGGTCTCCCAGTTGGCGCGGGACAGCTTGCCCGTGACGGTGATGGTCTTGCCCTTCTTCACCGGCTCGGGGGAGGCGTTGACGGTGAGCTGGGAGGCGCGCTGGACCTTGAAGCTCTTGACGTTGTCCTTCTGCGTGAAGTCGTAGTCCTTGCCCGCGGCGATGGCCCACACCTTCCAGGTGCCGGCGACCGAGTTGATCAGGTTCTCGCCCGCGTCCAGGGTGAAGGGGGACGTGCAGGTCGACGTCGTGGCGTTGACCTTGGTGCACTTGGCCTCGCCGTCGCTGGTGTCGGCGACGGCTCCGCTGTCGGACTTCTCGATGCTCGCGCCGTGGTACAGGATGGCCTGCGCCCAGTCGACGCCGGAGTTGTCGGTGACGGTGAAGGTCACGGTGACCTTCTTGGTGCTGGTGGCGCCGACGACGACGGACTTGCCGCCGTTGACCACCACGTTGGAGATCTTCGTGTCGCCTTCGGAGTCGTCGGCGTGCGCGGCCGGGACGGCGAGGGCGGACAGGGCCAGGGCGCCGGAGACGGCGGCCACGGTGGCGCGGAATCGCATGTGTTCCCCACGTGAAGACAAGGGCCCCGGCCTGATCGTGTTCCACGACCGGTCGTCGGCACGGGGCCCCGAATGACCATGGAGTCTGTTGACTCGCATGATCAGATACACCACTCGCCCAAATGGTTGTACGAGAAGTGAAACAAATGTGCGGACGTCGCCGGGCTCAGTCGAACCAGCGGTCCCGCGCCAACTCCTCCGTGCGGGACGGGTCTTCCAGCAGTGCCGCCACCTCGAAGCGCCGGGGCCACTGGCCCGCCGCCCAGGCGAGGCCCGCGGCCACGCCCTCCAGGGTCGCGGCGTGCAGGACGCCGTCGTCCGTCAGCCGCCAGTCGATCTCCACGCCGTCGACGACGAGTTCCTCGTGCTCCACGTACACGGCCGGGGTGCGCGGCCCCAGCAGCACCCGCACCGGATCCGGTACGTCGTGCTCCGTGCCCTCGGAGTCCACCTCCCCGGTGACGGACTCGCTCAGCCGCCGCACCTGGAACAGCTCCGCCAGCTCGGCCGCCCGCGCCGGCCGTACGGGCAGCAGCGGAACCCCCGCCGTGAACGGCAGCAGGTCGGGCGAGTCGACGACCACCGCGTCCGCGGCGTCCACCACCTCGACCCGGCCGTCGACCACGGCCCGCAGATCGTCCGGCAGGGTCACCTGCTCGGGGTCCAGCTCCGCCAGCGCGCCGTAGAGCGCGTGCAGCTGGGCCGCCGTGACCGGCCGGTCGGGGTCGGCGAGCCGGTCCAGCAGTTCGGCGGCGCCTCCCGGCTCGTCGAGCAGTGCGGCCACCGAGGTCCGTACGCCCAGCGCCCGCAGTACCTGCTCGTCCTCGAACCCGGTCGCGTCGGCCTCGTCGTACAGGCCCCGCAGCAGCGGGTCGCCGCCGGCCGCGCGCAGTCCGGCGGGGCGGCGCCCGCCGATCACCGGGTGCCCGCGCAGCCACCACGCGGTGTACGGCCGTACGACCTCGTGCGTGCCGTCGTGCAGCAGGATCCGTACCGGCTGGACGAGCGCGTCGCGCAGCGGGGGCCGCGACAGCAGGGCGAGGGCCCGGGGCCAGTGGTCGTCGTCCACGAGGTCGAGGTCGCGCACGGCGACGATCTCGGTGGCGACGGGCGGGACGGGGCTGTCCGGGAAGCGGTCGAGGACGTCCTCGCTCCACACGTCCACGGCGTCGAGCAGACCGGCGTCGTCCGGCTCGGCGAAGTCGCCTTCGCGCGGTTCCAGTTCGTCCGGGTCGAGGACGACGTCGGTGGCGCGGACCAGCGCGAAGTCCACCAGCACCCCGCAGGCGGCAAGCGGCTGTTCGCCCCACTTGTCGGCCAGTTCGCCGTCCACGGAGGCGAGCTCGCCCTCGCGCATGACCTGGGCGAACGGTCCGCCGGGGAAGACCAGCTCGCAGGCCGGGGAGAGTTCGCCGTCCTCGTCGGGGAGGGCGAGGGCGCCCAGCCACGGCTCGTCACCGGGTTCGAGCCCGGCGTCGCGCACAAGACCCAGCACGGTGTCGGCGAGTTCCTCGGCGTCCGGGGTGTCCTCGTCCTCCCAGTTCACCGGGCCCTCGTCGTCCAGGGACGCGGCGACGGCGGCCCGCACCTGCGGGGTGGTGAGGACGGCGCGCGGGGTGGCGGGGAGCGCGCCGAGCTTCTCCAGGAGGGGGTGGGCGGCGTCCGGGTGGGCGACCTTGAGCCCGAGCCGGGCCAGCACCTCGGGGTCGATCCGGGTGGCCTCCGCTCCGGGCAGCAGCACCTGACGGGGACCGATCGTCGTCCTGCCGTCGGCCAGCGGCACCGGCAGCCCGGACAGCCGGTCGGGGTCGACCCCGGCGAGGCTGTCGTACAGCCGCCGCCACCAGTCGGGGGACTTCTCCAGGCCGGCCAGCCGGTCGACCGCGTCGGTGAGCGGGACGCGGGCCACGCCCAGCGTGCGCAGCTCCGCGCGGCGTTCGAGACCGGCGGGCAGGAGGGTGGGGAGGACTTCGGCCAGCACCCGTACGGTGTCGGCGCCCGCGCCCTCGACGACCTCGGCGTCGCGGGGCCGCAGGGACTGCGGCAGCTCGGAGTCGTCGTGCTGTTCGGCCTGTTCGGCCTGCTCGACGGCGGGCGGCAGGAAGGACGTACGGGGCAGCCGTTCGAGGATCGCCCGGCGCAGGGCGCCGTCCAGTTCGCCCTTGCCGAGCGGGCCCGGCACGAGGTCGATGATCCCGGCGGCCACCGGGCGCCAGTCGGCGAGGAGCCCGGCGTAGGCGTCGGCGGCGCGCTGCACGAGGAAGTCGGTGAGCGGGCCGGGGGCGGCGTGCCGGCGGGTGGAGTCCAGCGGGAAGGAGGCGATGAGCAGCGCGGGCACGCCGAGCGGCTCGTCGCTGGGGGTGGGCGCGTGCACGACGGGGCTGGTGCGGGGCCGGGCGGGGCCGCCGTCGGCGTCCACGGGGACGGCCCAGGTGACCGACCAGTAAGGGCGCAGCCGCTCCTCGACGGGCCGGTCGGCGAGCAGCTCGGGGGTGAGCGGGCCGTGCGCGGCGGCGGTGCGCCAGTGGGTGGTGCCTTCCCGGCTGTCCTCGACGACGGTGAGTGCGCCGTCGGTGCGGCGGCTCACGGTCCGGGGTTCCGCGTCCCCGATCTCGACGACCACCTCCTCCAGGCCGGGCAGGGCGAGCAGCAGGGCGTCGTCGACGGCGTTCAGCAGCCGCTCGGTGAGGTCGGCGGCGGCGGTGTCGCGCAGGGGGAGGATGACGGCGGTGTCGTACGGGCCGGGCGCGGTGCCCTCGGCGGCGAACGGCAGCCTGAGCAGGGGCACGTGCCCGTCACGCCGCCGGATCTCGTCCCCGAGGCCGGGACTGTGCCGTGCGGTGTCGCCCGCGAGTTCCCGCGCCTCGGCCAGCGACCAGCGGACCCCGCCGTGCCGTCCGACGACGGCGGGCTCGTCGGTGACGGCGAGGACGGCGGCGAAGCCGACACCGAAGCGCCCCACGGCCCGGTCCGGCGCGTCCCGCTTGGCGGAGGCACGCAGCGTGGACAGCGACTCGACACCGGCCGCGTCCAGCGGGGCCCCGGTGTTCGCGGCGACGAGGACCCCGTCGCGCAGGGTGAGCCGCAGCCGTCCCGGTACGCCGGCCCGGGCGGCGGCGTCGGCGGCGTTCTGGGCGAGTTCGACGACGAGGCGGTCCCGGTAGCCGCCGAGGACGAGGTCCTCCTCGGCGTTGGCGTCCTCACGGAAACGGGCGGGGCTGGTGACCCAGGCGTCCAGGACCCCGCGCCGCAGACGCGCCGTACCGAACGGATCGGCACCCTCGGCGGCGGGCCGCACGAACTTGCTCACGTTCATCTCTCCTCATCGGCCCCACATCGGCGCATCGGCGTGAGGTCGAAGGTACCGCCCCACGACATCCCGGCGACGCGGTGTCCACGTACCGCCGCCCCCTGTGGATGATCAGGGCTGTGCTGCTCGAATCCCTGTCCGTCGCCGCGCTGGCCGTGGTGCTGGTGTGTGCCGTCGTCCGTCCCTTCCGCTGGCCGGAGGCGGCGTTCGCGGTGCCCGCGGCCGGCGTCGTGATCGCGACCGGTGCGATCCCGTTGGAGGCGGTGCGGGAGGAGGCCGTCCGGCTCGGGCCGGTGCTCGGCTTCCTCGCCGCCGTGCTGGTGCTGGCCAAGCTCTGTGCCGACGAGGGCCTCTTCCACGCCTGCGGGAGCTGGATGGCCCACTGGTCCCGCCATCGGCCGCGCAGGCTGCTGGGCGCGGTCTTCGCCCTCGCCTCGCTGATCACCGCCGCGCTCAGCCTGGACGCCACCGTGGTGCTGCTGACGCCGGTGGTGTTCGCCACCGCCACCCGCATGGGTGCCCGTCCGGCCCCCCACGTCTACGCGGGCGCGCACCTGTCGAACACGGCGTCGCTGCTGCTGCCGGTGTCGAACCTGACGAACCTGCTGGCGTTCACCGCCACGGGGCTGGGCTTCACCCGTTTCGCGTTGCTGATGACCCTGCCGTGGCTGGCGGCGATCGCCGTGGAGTACGCCGTCTTCCGCCGCTTCTTCGCCGCCGACCTGGACACGGCGCCCACCGCTCCCGAGGTGCCGGAGAAGCCGGCGAAGCCGCCGCTCTTCGCCCTGGTGACGGTGGCCGCCACGCTCGCCGGGTTCGCCGTGGCGTCCGCGCTCGGCGTCGACCCGGCGTGGGCGGCGGCGGCCGGCGCGACGGTGCTGGCCGTACGTGCCCTGTCGCGCCGCCGCACCACCCCGTCGGCGATCCTCCGCGCGGCCGACCTGCCGTTCCTCGCGTTCGTCCTCGCCCTCGGCGTGGTCGTACGGGCGGTCCTGGACCACGGCCTGGGCGACGCGCTCGGCGCGGTCCTCCCCGACGGCACGACCCTGCCGGCCCTCCTGGCCACCGCGGGCCTGGCGGCACTGCTCGCCAACCTGATCAACAACCTGCCGGCGGTCCTCGCCCTCGTCCCCCTGGCCGCGCCGTCCGGCCCCGGCGCGGTCCTCGCGGTCCTGCTGGGCGTCAACATCGGCCCGAACCTCACCTACGCGGGTTCCCTGGCCACCCTCCTGTGGCGCCGCATCGCCCATCACCACGCCCACGAGGTCAGCCTCAAGCGCTTCACGCTGCTGGGCCTGGCCACCGTCCCGACGGCGCTGCTGGCGTCGACGGTGGCGCTGTGGGTGTCGCTGGAGCTGCTGGGCGGGTGATTCCGGACGGGGTCCCGGAGACCCACGCCACATTCAGGCGGTACCCGGACCGGGCTCCCGGTGACAAGCGGCACAGGTGTTCCGTCCGGTACTACCCGGAATAGTGGAAAAGTGGTTGAATCCAAAAGGGACATTTAGGACGCGGGGCCGACGGATCAGCTTGAAATGGGGGGTTTCGCCCCGTCCGGACCCACCGGTCAAGAGACGTGCGTCTCACGCCCGAAGTACGGCCTTTCGTCGTAGGTCACACCTTTGCGGCTTCTGTCCGGGTCCGGTTACCAAGGAACAGCCAGCACGGCACGGACCCGTTCCGCCGATGGCTTCCCCGTCCCCTCACCCATGAGGTCTCCATGCTCCAGCGCGTCACGTCCCGTCTCCCCCGTACGTCCCTGACCCGGACCCGCGCGGCCGTCCTGGCCGCCGGTATGGGCGCCACGGTCGTGATGGGAGTCGGGGCCGCGGTCGCCGCCGAGAACACGGCCGCGCCCGGCGCCGCCACCACCGTCCAGGCGCAGGCCGCCGCCAAGAAGGCCGCGTCCTGGGTCGACCCGGTCAAGAGCTACAAGCTGTCCGCGAGCTTCGCCCAGAACGGCGGCATGTGGGCGCACAAGCACAGCGGTCAGGACTACGCCGTCCCGACCGGCACCACGGTGATGGCCGCGCACGGCGGCACCGTCGTCAAGGCCGGCCCCAACGGCGCCGGCGACGGCCCCGCGTACGGCAACGCCATTGTCATCAAGCACGGCAACGGCACGTACTCCCAGTACGCCCACCTGTCGCAGGTCGACGTGCGGGTCGGCCAGGTCGTCAAGACCGGCCAGAAGATCGCCCTGTCCGGCAACACCGGCAACTCCAGCGGCCCGCACCTGCACTTCGAGATCCGCACCACCCCGAACTACGGCTCCGCCATCGACCCGGTCAAGTTCCTGCACTCCAAGGGCGTGACCGTCTGACCCCGGTCACCTGAGCAGCACCCGAGCGACCCCGAGAACGGCCCCGCGCCGCTCGGGGTCGCTTTCGGCGTTCAGTCCTCGGAGGCGTACGGGACGAAACTCGCCCACGTGTCGGGGGCGAAGGTGAGACGGGGGCCCGCGATGTCCTTGGAGTCGCGGACGTGAACGGTGCCGGGGGTGAGAGCGAGTTCGACGCAGGAGTTGCCGTCGTTGCCACCGCTGTAGCTGCTCTTGAACCACGCCAGCTCAGAGGCGTCCCCGGCGGTGGTCTTGCGGATCATGTTTCCCCCAGCAGTTGTTCGATGAAGGCCAGTGACTCGCATGGAGAGAGTGCCTGAGCCCGGATCGTGCCATACCGCAGCTCAAGAATGCGCAGTTGCCTCGGATCGGAGGTCGGCCGACCGCTGAACGCACCGTCGGAGCGGCCCACCGCCGTACCGTCCGCGAACTTCAGCAGCTCGATCCTGCCGTCCAGCCCGGAGTGGGTGTCGCAGTTCATCGGCATCACCTGAAGCACGACGTTGTGCAACCGCCCCACCTCCAACAAACGCTCGAGCTGCTGACGCCAAACCATCTTCCCCCCGATGGGTCGGCGCAGAACCCCCTCCTCCAAGACGAAGCTGAGTGCCGGGGCCGGGTCACGCTCGAAGACCGCCCGCCGGTCCAGACGAGCGGCCACCATGCGTTCTACGTCATCCGGCGAGTACGGAGGCTGTGCCGCCCCGATCACCGCCCTCGCGTGTTCCGGCGTCTGCAACAACCCGGCGATGATGTTGCACTCGTACACCCCGATCTCGACCGCCCTGCCCTCCAGCTTCCCCAGTTGCCGCACGGTCTTCGGGTACCGGACCTTCTTCACGTCCTCCCAGGCCGCCGCGATGAGGCCGCCCGCGTTCAGGACCTTGTCCGCCTTGTCCAGGAACTCCTGGCGGGGGATCCGCTTGCCGCCCTCGATCTTGTAGACCATGTCCTCGCCGTACCCGACGATCCGCCCGAACTCGATGGCCCGCATCCCCGCCGCCTCACGGCGCAGCTTCAACTGCCGTCCGACGGTCGTGATGACCGCGACGCCCCACTCGTCGTCCGGGTCCACCTCCCAACCGGGTTCGTCCGCCTCTTCCTTGAGCCGACCCGCCTCCGCCTCGACCGCCGTCATGCCGCACCTCTCCCTCGACCTCGTCCGTGACGCACCCGGCGTCCTGCCCGCACCAACCGTCGGAACAGCCCCGACAGCACCGGACAACCACCGGACAGTGACCGTACGTACGCGCCAAGTGACATTCCACGGTACGCGGATCCGGCCACGCTGAGTGATGTGAATCAGCGAACCGCCGAACCCGCCACCCCCGTCCGCAACTTCAGCGTGCTGCTCTCCCCCACGCCACGCGGCGCCCATCAGGCCCGGCGACTGGGAGCAGGCCAACTGCGTTCCTGGGGGCTGCCCGTGGACCCGGCCCGCCAGGTCATCGCGGAGCTGGCCGTCAACGCGGCGACCCACGGCCGCGTCGCGGGCCGGGACTTCCGGCTCACGCTCCACGTCGTCGCCGACACCCTCCGTATCGAGGTCACCGACACGCGCGGCGACCGCCTCCCCGACCCGCGACCGGCCTCCCCCGACGCCGAGTCCGGTCGGGGCCTGCTGCTCGTCGAAGCGCTCGCCGACCGCTGGGGCGTGACCGAGGGCCGCTTCCCACGCAAGACCGTCTGGGCCGAACTGCGCCTCACCTCACCGGAACCGTCGGCGTCCCGTGCGTCGGTGCGGGAGACGGGAAGGTGACGCCGGCCCGTCCCTGGACACGACACCTTTCCCGATACGCGCACACTCTGGCCGCCACTGTCCACATGCCGCTCATTCGAGCGCCCATGTGGCATTTCCTCGCCGACTGCTCACGGTTTTTCAGCACGGCACCCTCCTGTCGGCCGCCGTGCGGCTCCGGATCACCTCTTACGGCACCGGAACCCGAGTTCTGAGACTCCGGTGCCGTCGGCGCCTTCCCAAGGGAAGAACCCGGGGGAAAGCACCCCACCAAGCCCCACCCTTTCCCGCCCGAGGCGCGTGATCACTCGGGCGGGTGAACATCACCGGCTCAGCTGGATTTTCGGACCCCTCACACCTCTACGCTCAGCGCACACCACCCGAAAAAGACTTCGGCCCCCGCCGGGACTGGCATCCCGGTGCGAGGGCCTAACCACCCAGGAAGCAAAGGCCCTTCCCGCATGGATACCCAAAACACTAGCGCGCCCCCGCGCACCCGGTCAGCCCCCGCCGGCAATCCGACCCGATCGCGTCACCACACCGGCGGCGTCATCCACGACAACACCCGCCACACCACCCGCTTCGTGGTGATCGGCAACCACCTCACCCAGCACCCCGAGCTGTCGCTGCTCGCCATCGGCCTCGGCTGCCACATCCAGTCGCTGCCCACCGGCACCCCCGTCGACATCAAGAGCCTCGCCGCCCGCTTCAAAGAAGGCACCAAGCGCATCGCCGACGCCCTGCGCGAACTGGAGACCCACGGCTACCTCCGCCGCGAACGCGTCCGCACCCCCACCGGCCGCATCATCACCCGCACCACCTCCTGCAACCAGCCGCACCACCGGCGCGAGACAGCGGGCACCGACTGCCCCACCCGGCCTGCCAAGCCGCACCGTCCTGCCCCGCACCCCCAACCGCCGACGGAGGGAACGCCCCCGCCCCACCCGCGCGGCCCCCGCCCCCGCAAAGCACTCCCCGCCGTCCCCCAGCCCACCCGCGCCGCAGCCACCGCGCTCCACCAGCAGGCCACCGACCTCCGCCGCCACGACCCCCGCCTCCTGCTCTCCGCCACCGACACCGAGCACCTGACCCCCGGAGTCATCGCCTGGCTCGAACGCGAGGTCACCCCCACCGCCGTACGCCACGCCCTCACCGACAACCTCCCCGACGAACCCCTCCACCGCCCCGCGGCCCTCCTCGCCCACCGCCTCACCGACGGACTCCCACCCCTGCCCCCGTACCGGCCCCCGGCCGACCCCCTGCCCGTACGCAACTGCGACGGCTGCGACCACGCCTTCCGCGCCCCGGAAACCGAAACCCACTGCCCCAGCTGCCGCACAGCCGCCACCCGCCCCTGACACCACAAGGAAACCCATGGTCAGCCCGCCCCACGAGGCGATGCACCGCATCTTCCAGCACGACCCCGGGCTTTTCAGCCGCGTATCGCGCTTCCTCGGAGTCGACATCCCCACCCCGGTGAAGGCGACAGCCCTGCCGACCGACCTGACGGAGACCAACCCCGTGGAACGCCGGGTCGACACGCTCCTCCGGCTGGAAACCGCCGAGCAGGGTCCGTTCCTCCTCGCCGTCGAGGCCCAGGGCAAGAAGCACCCGGACAAGCCGGCGAGCTGGGCGTACTACACCGCGTACCTGTGGACGAAGTACCGGCTGCCCACGGCTCTCCTGGTCGTGTGCCAGGACCACGCCACGGCCAGGTGGGCCCAGCAACCGGTGAGCTGCGGACCGCCCCAACTGCCCACCCTCACCGTGCAGCCGTTGGTCGCCGGACCGCACAACATGCCCGTGATCACCGACCCGGAAGAAGCCCGCACCGACCTGGTCCTGGCCAGCCTGGCGGCCATTACACACGCTGCCGAACCGGACATCGATGCGATACTGAAGGCCCTGTCCACAGCGCTCCGGGACGCACCCGAAGACATCGCGAAGCCCCTCGTCGAATTCACCGCACAGGGCCTGGCCAAGCGCCCGGCCAAGAACCTCTGGAGGAATCTGGTGGCCGTGGACCTCTCCTTCTACAAGTCCTACCTCGCCGAAGAAATCCGCGACGAAGTACGCGGCGAAGTACGCGAAGAAGTACGGGACGAAGTACGCGAAGAAGTACGGGACGAAGTACGCGGCGAAGTACGGGACGAAGAGCGCGCCCGGCGCGGTGCCGAAGACGTCCTGCTCGTCCTGGAGCAGCGCGGCCTCGACGTCTCAGAGGACGTCCGCGGCCGCATCACGGACTGCACCAACCCCGGCCTCCTTCGCCACTGGCTCGCCCGCGCCGTCACCGTCCCGAAGGCTGAAGAGATCTTCGAGGGCCAGTAGGCGTCCTCCACCCCCTGATGTGGCTCAGACCACATCAGGGGACATCACTAATAAAGTTTGACCAGTCCTTGCGAGAGGTAGAAACCCCTCCGTCAATCACTAGACAAACTTGACTAGCCATCCCTCGAAGGAGCCGCATGACCTACCTCCCCGACACCGGATACACCCCGACCGCCGAGGACCGCGCGAGCCTCGACGCCTGGTTCGCCGAGTACGACGCGGCGAGCGGCAAGCGTGACGTCGAGCGCATGGCGGACCTGGCCGTGTTCCCCCTCAACCTCGTGAGTGACGACTCCGCGGGCGACGGACGGTCGGCGCAGTGGGACCGGGAGCAGTTCGTCGCGGTCATGACCCGGGTGATGGGCGAGGGGAGTCAGGACATCACCTTCGAGTCCACCCGGACCCCGGTGTTCCTGTCCCCCTCGATGGCCGTGGTCCTCACGGACTCGACCATGACCACCGACGGCGAGTCCCAGCAGCTCCGCTACGCCGACATCCTGCTCAGGCGGGACGGGAAGTGGGCGTTCCAGACCATGCTCCAGGGCGGCTGGGGGGACAACCTGCGATGACGCCCCCTACGAGTGCCCCAGCTCCGCCGACGAGGCGTCCTCCGTCGCCGGGACCGAGCCGGAGTCCGCGGACGGGCGGAGGGGGAACGGGTCGACGCGGGTCTCGTCGATGACCGGCGGGGCCGGCTGCGGGGGCTTCGGCATGACCGCGGCCTCGGAGTGGCCGCCGCAGCCGTAGGCCAGGGAGACGACGTGGCCGTCGGCCGGGGAGAACTCGTTGGCGCACACCCCGAACGCCTGGCCCAGCGAGCCGCCGATGGGGGTGAGGAAACCGCACGACACACAGGAGGCGGGGGCCGCCTGCGCCATCGGCGTCTTCGCTCCGAAGCCCTCCTCCCAGCGGTCGGCGGCGCTGTGCAGGCCGTAGCGGGACAGGACCCGGGCGCGGCGCATGCCGAGTTCCTCGGCGACCGCCGCGATCGTGCCGCGGGACGGAGTCACCGCCAGGTGGGCCGGGGTGCCCTCCGTGACCTCGGCGTCCTCCGCCTCCACCAGGTCGGCCATCTCGTGGGAGACCGCGGAGCTCGGCGGCGGCTCCTCCTCGCCGGAGAAACCGGGCTCCAGACGCAGGTCCTCGGCCTCGGTGGGGAGGAGGTCGCCGGGGCCCATGTCGCCGGGGCGCAGCCGCTCGCTCCACGGCACCCACTCCGGGGCGAGGACCGCGTCGGGGCCGGGCAGCAGCGCCGCCTCGTCGACCGTGACGATCTTGGCGCGGGAGGCGCGGGCCACGGTGACGGCCCAGCGCCAGCCGCGGTAGCCGGGCTCGTGACACCCGAAGAAGTGGGTGACGACGCGGTCGCCCTCGGAGACCAGCCCCTCGTGTTCGCCCACGACCCCGGGCGCGGCGACCTCCTCGGCGGCGGCGCGGGCGAGGTCGACGGCCTCGGCGCACAGGCGGTCGGGGGTGCGGCTTCGCGTTGTCGCTGCGCTCACAGGTATCGCTTCTCTCCTACGCCGTCTCACGAGTGCGCCACTCCCAGCACGGGGGGCGGACGGAGCGGACAGTGGGACCGCGTCGACGTCCGCGCCACAACGTGCTCGGGCGCGCCTCCATCCATTCTGCGGGATGGCTGAGATACGCACGCTACCTTCTCGCGTGCGCTGGGCCTACACCGACGGTTGTTACGGAGTCCCGCGCGCCGGTTTCCGGGGCCGGCCGGCCACCCCCGGCGGCGTGTTTCCGTCGGCCTCCGGTGTTCGGCCGTACAGCCGCACCACGGCGGTGTCCATGGCGATACGGCATTACACACGGCCTTCTCGGGGCACTATGGCGTCGTGGCTACCGCGAGGACACCCCAGGGCGCCACCGGGACCGGTGGGCCGAAAGGGGTCAGGGGCAGCGGCCGACGCTTCGGGACGGGCCGGGCGGGCGGCCGTCTTCGCGCGTTCGGGCGCGCCCTGCACTTCCCGGTGACCAGAACCGCGCGGGGGATCCGCCGGGCGACCCACGCGCACGGCGCCGGGGAGTCCGGGCTCGGCAAGCTGATCGAGCTGCACGGCGTGAACGGCGCCGGCGACGTCATGATCACGGTCGCGCTGGCGTCCACCGTGTTCTTCTCGGTGCCGACCGACGAGGCGCGCGGACGGGTCGCCCTCTACCTCGCCATCACCATGGCGCCGTTCACCCTCCTCGCCCCGGTGATCGGCCCGCTCCTGGACCGCCTCCCGCACGGCCGCCGCGCCGCCATGGCCGGCGCGATGCTCGCCCGGGCGCTGCTCGCGCTGGTGCTGTCCGGCGCGGTGATCACCGGTGGTCTGGAGCTGTACCCGGCGGCGCTGGGCGTGCTGGTGGCGTCCAAGGCGTACGGGGTGGTCAGGAGCGCGGTCGTGCCGCGGCTGCTGCCGCCCGCCTTCTCCCTGGTCAAGGCGAACTCGCGCGTCACCCTCGGCGGGCTGCTGGCGACCGGGATCGCCGCGCCGATCGGCGCGGGCCTGCAGCAGGTCGGGCCGCGCTGGCCGCTGTACGGGGCGTTCGTGATCTTCGTGGCGGGGATGTTCCTGTCCTTCCGGCTGCCGCCGAAGGTGGACTCCGCGAAGGGCGAGGACGTGGCGCTGCTCGCCGCCGACGAGCGGCATCTGCACGGCCCGCGCGGCAGAGCGGAGAAACGTCCCGGCCTGCGGACGGTCGGCCCGGCCGTCACCCACGCGCTCGGCGCCAACGCCTCCATCCGCTGCCTCACCGGCTTCCTGATCTTCTTCCTCGCCTTCCTGCTGCGCGAGCACCCGATGACGGGGCAGAGCGCCGCCGTGTCGCTCGGCATAGTGGGCGTGGCGGCGGGGGCGGGCAACGCGCTCGGTACGGCGGTCGGGGCATGGCTGCGGTCGCGCGCCCCGGAGATCATCATCGTGACGGTGGTGGCGTGTGTGGTGAGTGCGGCGATCCTGGCCGCCGCGTTCTTCGGCGCGGTCCTGGTGGCGTGTCTCGCCGCGGTCGCCGGGTTCGCGCAGGCGCTGGCCAAGCTGTCGCTGGACGCGCTGATCCAGCGGGACGTGCCCGAGCCGGTGCGGACGTCGGCGTTCGCGCGCTCGGAGACGCTGCTGCAGATGTCGTGGGTGCTGGGCGGCGCGATCGGCATCGTGATGCCGCTGATCGGCACGCTGGGGCTGGCCGTGGGCGCGACGATCGTCGCCGCGGGCTGGCTGACCACGGTCCGCGGGCTGATCCGTTCGGCCCGGCAGGGGAACGCGGGGCGGGCGCGAGTGGCGTAACGGCGCGGCCACGCCGTACCCCCGCATGGGAAGTGTGGCGGATGCGCCAGATAGCCTTCGCCCCATGACCACGTTGCCCCGCGGCGCAGCCGCCCCGAGTCACCGCGCTGTGCGACGCCGCCGTGCCGTCGCCGCCGTCGGCGCCGTATCCGCCGGACTGCTCGTCCTGGCCGCCTGTGACAAGCCGACGTCGATGGCCACCATCACGGTGGGCGGCGACTCGGTGAGCTCCGAGGCCACCTGCGGTGGCAAGGGCGAGGCCCTGACCACCGAGACGCTCAACGAGTGCCTGAAGGACAAGGGCATCGACGAGATCGACGTCGACCCCACCAAGGAAGTGCGCTTCGGCGTCGACCCGGAGATCGCCGACAACGGCTGGACCATCCTGATGAACGGTCAGCCGCTGGTCGACTCCAGCAAGAAGACCTACCAGGTCATCCCGGGCAGCGTGTTCTTCAACGCCCAGTACGGCGCCCAGGGCGACTCGACCCTGGTGTCGATCAAGGAGGGCGAGGAGTCGACCACGGGGCTGTGGTCCTTCCGGCTGAAGAAGAAGGAAGACTGATCAGCCTGATCACGTCGTCCTCACGCGTTCTCGTGGCCACCGCGGTCCCCGTCGAGCGGGACGCGGTGGCCGGGGCGTTCCCCGGGGACGTACGGGAACGGACGCTCCCCGGGGCGACCGTGCTCCGGGTCCCCGGCGGACCCGACCTGCTCGCCGCCGGGGTCGGCCCGGCGCTCGCCGCCGCCTCCACGGCCGGTGCGCTCACCGCCGCCGCCCTGGACGGCCGGCCCTACGGCCTCGTCGTCTCCGCCGGGATCGCCGGCGGTTTCCCGCCGCACGCGCCCCTCGGCCGGCTCGTCGTCGCCGACGAGATCACGGCGGCCGACCTGGGCGCCGAGACGGCCGACGGTTTCCTGCCCGTCACCGACCTGGGCTTCGGCACCGTCACCCACCGTCCGCCCGCCGCCCTGGTCCGTCAGGCCGCCGCCGCGTCCGGCGCGCTCACCGGGACCGTGCTCACCGTGTCGACGGTGACCGGGACCGCCGACCGCGCCGCCGCGCTCCGAGCCCGTCACCCCCGCGCCCTCGCCGAGGCCATGGAGGGCTTCGGGGTCGCCGAGGCCGCCGCCGCGCACGGCGTGCCCGTGCTGGAGGTGCGGGCGGTGTCGAACCCCGTCGGCCCGCGCGACCGCGCCGCCTGGCGCATCGGCGACGCCCTGACGGCCCTCACCGAGGGCTTCGGGAAGCTCGCGCCCGTCCTGGAGAGTTGGATACAGCATGACCACCCCTGAGCAGCAGCGGCTGCGGATCGCCTACTCGCCCTGCCCGAACGACACCTTCGTCTTCGACGCCCTCGCCCACGGCCGTGTCCCCGGCGCGCCCGCCGTCGACGTGACGTTCGCCGACATCGACCTCACCAACGGCATGGCCGAGCGCGGTGAGCTGGACGTGCTGAAGGTGTCGTACGCGGTGCTGCCGTACGTCCTCGACGAGTACGCCCTGCTGCCCTGCGGGGGCGCGCTGGGGCGGGGCTGCGGGCCGCTGGTGCTGACCCGGGAGGCCGGGGTGGACCTGACCGGCCGTACGGTCGCCGTGCCGAGCGAGCGGTCGACGGCGTACCTGCTGTTCCGGCTGTGGGCGGCGGAGGTCGTGCCGGGTGGCGTCGGGGAGATCGTGGTGATGCCGTTCCACGAGATCATGCCCGCCGTACGGGACGGGAAGGGCGACGCGGGACTCGTCATCCACGAGGCGCGCTTCACGTACCAGGAGTACGGGCTGCACCGGCTCGCCGACATGGGTGAGCACTGGGAGCGGACCACCGGGCTGCCGATCCCGCTGGGCGCGATCATCGCGAAGCGGTCGCTGGGCGAGGAGACGCTGACACGGCTCGCCGAGTCCATTCGCACATCGGTGCGGATGGCCTGGGACGAGCCGGAGGTGTCGCGTCCGTACGTCATGGAGCACGCCCAGGAGATGGACCCGGCCGTCGCCGACCAGCACATCGGGCTGTACGTCAACGAGTTCACGGCCGGTCTCGGCGAGGACGGCTACGCGGCCGTACGGGGGCTGCTGACGCGTGCGGCGGCCGAGGGACTGGTACCGGCCCTCGGCCCGGACGCGCTGCGGTTTCCCTGACCTCTCACACGTCCAGCTGGTCGGCGACCGCGCGGAGCAGGCCGGCGATCTTCTTGCCGGCCGCGCGGTCGGGGTAGCGGCCCCGCTCCAGTGACTCCGCGGTGGCCTCCAGCAGGGTCGTCAGGTCCTGGACGATGGAGGCCAGCTCGTCCGGCTTCTTGCGCTGGGCCGCCGCGACCGACGGGGCCGGGTCCAGGACGGTCAGGGAGAGGGCCTGGTCGCCGCGCTGTCCGGCGACCACGCCGAACTCGACGCGCTGGCCCGGCTTGAGGGCCTCGACTCCGGCGGGGAGGACCGAGGAATGCACGAAGACGTCTCCGCCGTCGTCACGGGAGAGAAAGCCGAAGCCCTTCTCACTGTTGAACCACTTGACCTTGCCGGTGGGCACGTCTGTCCTCGTCCTCGTACTCGTCGGGAAAACTGCTTCGGAAAACGGCTCTTGATAGCACTCGGGCGGGCCCGATGACCCGCCGGTACCAAGGCTAATGGTCTTCAGGCCGGTGACAAGACGTCACCCGGTTGTTCCTTCGCGCTGGGAACTACCCTGGTCCGGTGCGTGACAAAACCCAAGCGAATTCCCCCGCGCCCGGTGACGGTCTGGTCCGTGCCGGTGCCATCGTCTTCTTCGTCGGTGCCGTGGCCACTCTGGTCACCGTGGCCCCGTTGTTCCTCGGGACGACGCCCTTTCCCACGTACATGTTCGGGCTGAGCATGTTCATGGCTGTCGGATTCCTGATGGCCGGCGCGGGCGTACTGCGTTCGGCCGCGGCGGGTCGCCGCCGGGCGCGGGCCGGGCAGGTTTCCGGTCCGGTTTCCTGAGCGGTTTCCGGTCAGTTGTCCGAGCAGTGGTCCGAAAACCACCGCGGGAATTCCGTCAGACCGGTGAGGACGACGTCCGCGCCGGCCTCACGCAGCTCCGTGGCGTCGCAGGGGCCGCTGGCGACGGCGACGGACAGCGCGCCGGCGGTCCGCGCGCCGCGCACGTCGCCCACGTGGTCGCCGACGTAGACGGCGGCCTCGTGCTCGCGCAGCGCGAGCGCCTTCTGCTCGGCCCACAGGTTCCCGATCACGGCGTCCGGCTCGATGCCGAGGTGGGCCAGGTGCAGTTCGGCGTTGGGCTCGTACTTGGCGGTGACGACGATCGCGCGCCCGCCGGCCTGCCGTACGGCGGCTATCGCCTCACGGGCGCCGGGGAGGGCGGACGTGGGGGCGATGGCGTACGTCGGGTACATGGCCCGGTACAGGTCCGCCATCTCGTCGACCCGCTCGGCCGGGAACCAGTTGACCAGCTCGTCCACCAGCGGCGGCCCGAGGCGGCTGACCGCGAGATCGGCGTCGATGTACGTCCCGGTCCGCTCGGCCAGTGCGAGGTAGCAGGCACGGATGCCGGGGCGGGAGTCGATGAGCGTCATGTCGAGATCGAAGCCGACGGTGGGCGGGAGGGGGGTGGTGATGGCCATGCGCGCCATTGTGCCCAACGCCTGCGGCGGGCAGGCGGACGCCCGAGACAGCCGCGGGCAGCCGCGACAGCTGCGGTAGCAGCGGCAGTAGCCGACCACCCGACGCAGCCGCGGGCAGCCGCGGCAGCTGCGGGCAATCGTGCCGCTGGGGCGGCACGGGTGGGCGCAGCGGCACCTGGCAAGCGCCGTGAGCGCAACCCAGTTGGATCGCCCCCGCCGCCCCTTCCCTTCCCGTCCCCGGGGGCGCTGCCCCCGGACCCCCGCTCCTCAAACGCCGGAGGGGCTGAATGGTGCCGGACGGGCTGAATGGTGCCGGACGGGCCGAGTCGAGCCAGAGGGGCCGAGTGCAGCGGGACGGGCCGAGTTCAGCTGAAGGGTCAGCGTTGGCGCTGTGAGCGCCAGACCAGGAACAGCGCCGTGGTGAGAGCCGCAGCCCGGATGACCCACGGCCACGTCTCGGAGATCGCGGCGTTCATGTGCCCCTCGGCGATGGGCGTACCCCAACGCCCCGCCGTCCTCCCCCAGAGCCACACGACACCGCCCGCGAGCGCGAGGCCGGGAAGGATGACCACCGCCCATTTGATCTCCGCCTGGGTCAGACGGCGGGAGGCGTAGGCGATGAGCCAGCCCAGAACCAGGGCGCGCCAGTCACCGATCACGGTCCCCGCGACCAGCAGCCCGGCGGCGAGCAGGAGCAGGGGGTTGCTCCAGCGACCCGACGGCAGGCGCGGGAGGAAGCGGCGGCGACGGGAAGCGGCGGGCTCCTCCCGGGCTTCGGGCGCGGCAGCCGGCCCGGCCGGCGTCTCCTCCTTCTCCTTCGCCGGGGGCGGCTTGAGGAGTTCGGGGATCTCGACACCGCCGACGAAACCCGGCACCTCGTCACCGATGCCGAACGCGCTGTTGTCCACCCGCCACCAGTCCGGCTGGGTGGCGCTGTCGCCGAGTTCGTCCGTACCGGCCCGGTGCGGCGGGGACGGTACGTCGGCGGGGGCGGGGCTGCTGTCCGGCGTCCCGGCAGGACGGGGACGGGGGACGATCCGGCGCAGGATGCCCTTGGGACGGTCGGCGCGGGCGTCACCGCGCACGTTGTCACGAGCATCACCGCGGGCGTTGTCACGGGCATCACCGCGCGCGCCCTCGCGGGCGCTGTCGCGCGCGTCCTCGCGGACGTCGCCACCCGTGTCCTCGCGGGCGCCGCCGCGGGCCCCGGCGCCGCCCTCCCGCTCCCGCTGCACCGGCACGGCGGCGGGCGGCGCGGGGCCGGTGGAGCCCGGGGCGGGGCCGGAGGTGTCCTCGGCCGCCGTGACGACCTCGGTCGGCGTGCCGATGCGGGAGATGATGCGGCGGACCGCCGCGGGCGAATCGACCACGGCCTTCGCCCGCCGCCGGTCGATCTCGTCGCGCAGCTCGGCGACCAGCCGCATGCGGGCCGCCGACGGCAGCTGCCGCTGCTGCGCCACGTCGCCGACGCGGCTCAGATACTCGTAGACGACCTGGTCGCTCTCGATACCCACGAAGTCCCCTCCGGGACGGATGCGTCGGGACACCGTCGCCCGACGGTACCGCGAGTGGGGCCGGCCGACCCAACTCCCGGCACGCCACCGGCGTACCCACCCGCTAACGTGAGGCGGATGAGCACCGAGGAGAAGCCCGCGGCGGCCCCCCGATCCCTCGCTGAGGCCCTCCGGGGGCGGGACGACGCGGCGCTGGCCGCGCTGCTGCGCAGCCGGCCGGACCTCGTCACGCCCGTGCCCACCGACCTCACCCAGCTCGCCACCCGCGCCGGCACCCGCGCCTCGGTCGTACGGGCGCTGGAACGGCTCGACCGGTTCACGCTGCAGACGGCGCAGGCGCTGGCCGTGGCGGCGGATCCGGCGTCGTACGACGAACTGCTCGGGCTGATGGCGGGCGACGACCGCGACCCGGCGGTCTCCGCCGCGCTGCCGCACGCGCTCGGCGTGCTGCGCGAACAGGCACTGGTGTGGGGTGGCGACGACCGGCTGCGGCTGGTGCGCACCGCCCGTGAGCTGCTGGCGCCGTCGCCGCAGCATCCCTCGCCGACCGGGCTCGGTCCGACCGTGCGGGAGGCCACCGCCGGGATGTCGCCGGGGCGGATCCAGGAGATCGTGGCGACGGCGGGACTGCCCTCCACGCACGACTCGGTGTCCGCCGTGACCGCTCTGACCGCCCTGTTCGACGACCCGGCGCGGATGTCCGCACTGCTCGACGAGGCGCCGGCCGAGTCCGTGGAGGTGCTGGAGCGGCTGGTCTGGGGCCCGCCGTACGGGCAGGTCACCGCCGATCCCGCGCCCCGGCTGCGCTGGCTGCTCGACCGGGGGCTGCTGCTGCCGACGGCGCCCGGGACGGTCGTCCTGCCGCGCGAGGTCGCGCTGCGGCTGCGGGCCGGTCGGGCGCACCGGGCGGTGGAGCTGTCGCCGCCGCCCGTCGAGGCCGCCGCCACGCACCGTCCGCAGGTGGTGGACGCGACGGCGGCCGGGCAGGCGTACACGGCGCTGTCGACGGTCGAGGAGCTGCTGAAGGACTGGCACGAGGGCGGCCCGGCGGTACTGCGGGCCGGCGGGCTGAGCGTGCGGGACCTGAAGCGGACCGCCGCCGCCCTGGACGTGCCCGAGCCGGTGGCCGCGTTCTGGGTGGAACTCGCCTACGCTGCCGGGCTGCTGGCCTCCGACGGGGAGGCCGACGAGCGGTACGCGGCGACCCCGGCGTACGACGAGTGGCGTGAGCGGCCGGACGCGGAGCGGTGGGCGCACCTGGTCACGGCGTGGCTGGCGGCGACCCGGACGGCGGGGCTGGTCGGCGGGCGGGACGCGAAGGACCGCACGCTGTCGGCCCTGGGTCCGGGCCTGGACCGCTCGGTGGCCCCGGAGGTACGGCACAGGGTCCTGACCCTGCTGTCCGGCCTCCCGGAGGGAACCGCACCGGCCCCGGAGTCGGTCCTGGCACGCCTGCGCTGGGAACGCCCCCCGCGCGGGGGCGGGCGGGGTTCCGCCGGCCCGGCCTCCTCGGCGGCGGAGGGCGCTCGCCAGGCGCCGGGCGGCCCCGGGACCGGGGACGGCCGGGGGGCGGGGGTGTCGGCGGAGGGCGCTCGCGGGGCCGGCGGTGCGGGAGCAGGGGGTGTTCGTGGTGCGTACGGCTCCGTCGCGGGAGGTGCTCGCGGGGCGGAGGGGGCCTCGGGGGCGGGGGACGGTGAGGATCTACGGGCGCGGGTCGCGCGGTGGACGCTCTCCGAAGCGGAGCTGCTCGGGGTCACCGGGCGTGGCGCGCTGTCCGCGCACGGGCGTGCGCTGATCGGCGCGCCCGCGGCCAGGCGGGCGGAGGCGGAGCCCGAGGGGCCGGGTGACAAGCTGCCCGTGCACCACCGGCCCGCCCCGGCGCCGGTGCCGCTCTCCCCCGCCGAGCAGGCCACGGCCGCCGCTGCCGCCGCCCGCCTGCTCGCGCCGCTGCTGCCCGAACCGCTGGACCACGTGCTCCTCCAGGCCGATCTGACGGCGGTGGCGCCGGGCCCGCTGGAGCGTCCGCTCGCCGACGTGCTGGGGGTCCTCGCGGACGTGGAGTCGAAGGGTGGCGCGACCGTCTACCGGTTCACGCCCGGCTCGGTACGGCGCGCCCTCGACGCCGGGCAGACCGCCTCCGACCTGCACGCCTTCCTCGCCGCGCACTCCCGCACGCCGGTGCCGCAGCCGCTGGCGTACCTCATCGACGACGTCGCCCGCAGGCACGGGCACCTGCGGGTCGGCGCCGCCTCGGCGTACGTCCGCTGCGACGACGACGCCGTGCTCAGCGAGATCCTCGCCGACAAGCGGGCCGCGGGGCTGGGCCTGCGGCGGCTGGCCCCGACCGTGCTGGCCGCGCGGGCCGATCCGGCCGGCCTGCTGGAGGGGCTGCGCGCGATGGGGTTCGCACCGGCCGCCGAGTCGGCGGAGGGCGATGTGGTGATCGCCCGCGCCGACGCCCACCGCACCCCGCCGCGCACCCCTCCCGCGCCGGTCCCGGACGGGCCGCCGGTCCCCGACGACACCCTGCTCACGGCGGCGATCCGCGCCGTCCGCGCCGGCGACCTCGCCTCCACCGCCCCGCGCAAGCCGGCCGCCGGGGGCGAGCCGGGCCGCGGGGAGCTGCCCCGTACGACCGCCGCCGAGACCCTCGCCACCGTGCAGGCCGCCGTCCTCACCGGTGAGGCGCTGTGGATCGGCTACGTCAACGCCGAGGGCGGCGCCAGCCAGCGCGTCATCGCCCCGGTCCGGGTCGAGGGCGGCTTCGTCACGGCGTACGACCACACCGCGGACGAGGTGCGTACGTATCCGCTGCACAGGATCACGGGGGTCGCGGAGCTGGCGGACGACGAGGGCTGAGCCGTTCGGGTGTACGGCGGGCTTCATGCACGCCACGCCGGGGCGTTCCCCCTGATGAGCGAGGTTGTGGGGCGTCGCGCATCCCGTGGCGGGCCGTTGGGCAGCCACCGGGTGTCCTGAACGGGCCCGGAAGCCACCGCGGTCCGTTCGCACGCAACAGAAAGGAAGTCCCATGCGTGCCGTTCGTCGCGTCGCCGCCGTACTGACCTCCACGGCCGTGCTGCTCGGAGCGTTCGCCGCCGAGGCCGCCGCGGTCGGGATCGACCTCGGCGGGGGCGTGACCTTCTGACACGTTCCGTGTCCTGACACGTCTCGTGTTCTGATCCGTTCCGTTTCTCGTTCACGGCGGGCCGGTCCCTCGTCCCCGGGGCCGGCCCGTTCCCGTCGTCCGAAGAAAACGATCCGAAGAGAACGAAGGGTGTCCCGTGCCTTCCTTGTTCCGTGCGGTGGCCGTCCGTCTCTCCGCTCTCGCGCTCGTCGCGGTGCTCGCCCCGGCCGCCGCCGCGCTGCCGCTGCCGGTTCCGGCCGCCGGAGGGGAGCCGCTCCTCACCGAGGGGGTGTTCGTCGAGGGGCCGCTGGTGAACAACCTCACGCTGCCCGCGCCGATGTAGCCCGGTCCGCTCAGGACCGTGAGCGCGCGCGATCGGGCAGACTGGAGGTTTGGCCGCAGTGCCCGTGCCGAGCCCGTCGCAGAAAGGCAGCCGCGCGTGAATGGTCCGCTCATCGTCCAGTCCGACAAAACCCTGCTCCTCGAAGTCGACCACGAGCAGGCCGACGACTGCCGTCGTGTCATCGCGCCGTTCGCCGAGCTGGAGCGGGCGCCCGAGCACATCCACACCTACCGGGTGACCCCGCTCGGCCTGTGGAACGCGCGGGCGGCCGGGCACGACGCCGAGCAGGTCGTGGACGCGCTGGTGCAGTACAGCCGCTACCCGGTGCCGCACGCGCTGCTCGTCGACATCGCCGACACCATGGACCGCTACGGCCGGCTCAGCCTGCACAAGCACCCGGCGCACGGTCTCGTCCTCACCAGCACCGACCGGCCCGTGCTGGAGGAGGTGCTGCGCTCGAAGCGCATCGCGCCGCTGGTCGGCGCCCGTATCGACCCCGACACGGTGGTCGTGCACCCCTCGGAGCGCGGGCAGATCAAGCAGACGCTGCTGAAGCTGGGCTGGCCGGCCGAGGACCTCGCCGGGTACGTGGACGGCGAGGCGCACCCCATCGAGCTGGTCGAGGACGGGTGGGCGCTGCGCCCGTACCAGAAGCAGGCCGTGGAGAACTTCTGGCACGGCGGCTCCGGTGTGGTCGTCCTGCCCTGCGGCGCGGGCAAGACACTGGTCGGCGCGGGTTCGATGGCGCAGGCCAAGTCGACCACGCTGATCCTGGTCACCAACACCGTCTCGGCCCGGCAGTGGAAGCACGAGCTGGTGAAGCGGACCTCGCTGACCGAGGACGAGATCGGCGAGTACAGCGGGACGCGGAAGGAGATCCGCCCCGTCACCATCGCCACCTACCAGGTGCTGACGACGAAGCGGAAGGGCGTCTACCCCCACCTGGAGCTGTTCGACTCCCGTGACTGGGGCCTGATCCTCTACGACGAGGTGCATCTGCTGCCCGCGCCGGTCTTCAAGTTCACCGCCGATCTCCAGGCCCGGCGGCGGCTCGGCCTGACGGCGACCCTGGTGCGTGAGGACGGCCGTGAGTCGGACGTGTTCTCGCTGATCGGCCCGAAGCGGTTCGACGCGCCGTGGAAGGAGATCGAGGCGCAGGGCTACATCGCCCCGGCCGACTGCGTGGAGGTCCGGGTCAACCTCACCGACTCCGAGCGGCTGGCGTACGCGACGGCGGAGCAGGAGGAGAAGTACCGCTTCTGTTCGACGACGGCGACCAAGCAGAAGGTGACGGAGGCGATCGTCCGGCGGTTCGCGGGGCAGCAGATCCTCGTCATCGGGCAGTACATCGACCAGCTCGACGAACTGGGCGAGCATCTGAACGCGCCGGTGATCAAGGGCGAGACGTCGAACGCCCAGCGGGAGAAGCTGTTCGACGCGTTCCGGGAGGGCGAGATCAACGTCCTGGTGGTGTCCAAGGTCGCGAACTTCTCGATCGACCTGCCGGAGGCGACGGTCGCCATCCAGGTGTCGGGCACCTTCGGTTCCCGGCAGGAGGAGGCGCAGCGGCTCGGCCGGGTGCTGCGGCCCAAGGCGGACGGGCACCAGGCCCACTTCTACTCCGTGGTCGCCCGGGACACCATCGACCAGGACTTCGCGGCGCACCGCCAGCGGTTCCTGGCGGAGCAGGGGTACGCGTACCGGATCATGGACGCGGACGAGCTGCTCACCGACGGCTGACCGGTCACCCCGCGGGCAGGGTGAACACCAGCACCAGGACGAACAGCCAGGGCAGCAGCGACAGGACCGCCAGCCAGATCCGCGGCACCGACCAGCGGCGGGTCCAGGGCAGCAGCCAGGAGGCGAGCCAGGCGCCCAGCGCGAGGATGCCGCCGAAGAACAGGGTTCCGAAGATCACGCTCAGGGTGGTCGTCAGCGCCTGCGAGCAGTCGTCGGGTCCGCAGCTGTCGGTCGCCATGACGGACAGCCCGCCGAGCAGGAACGCCACGGGGGCCAACGCAGCCCCGAGCACGGTGGCGACGGTGGGCGCCACCCAGGCGTGGGGGTCCCGGTCGGCCCGGTACTGCCAGGCGGGCGGAACGGGGGCGGCGGCGTGGTGGTGGCTCATACGGCCAGTGAAGCGGCCGGGCGGTGGCCGGCGCACCGGCGCGGGTACTCAGCGGGAGGTGTCCGCGTACTCAGACGCCGAGGGGGCGGCGTGCACCGACGCGGTGTCGGAGTACGCCGCCCCCCTGGAGTCGAGGCGCGGGACATGGTTCATCCCCTCGCACGAGGGCTACTTCGGGTCCTGGTCGAACTTGGCGGCCGACCAGAAGTAGCCGAGCACCGCCAGGCCCAGGCACCAGGCCACGGCCAGCCAGCCGTTGTGGCCGATCTCCGTGCCGAGCAGCAGCCCGCGCAGGGTCTCGGTGGCGGGCGTGAAGGGCTGGTACTCGGCGATCGGCTGGAACCAGCCCGGCATCCCCTCGACCGGGACGAAGGCGCTGGACAGCAGCGGCAGCAGGATCAGCGGCAGCGCGTTGTTGCTGGCGGCCTCGGCGTTCGGGCTGATCAGGCCCATGCCGACGGCGATCCAGGTGAGCGCCAGGGCGAACAGCACCAGCAGCCCGAACGCGGCCAGCCACTCCAGGGCCGTGGCGTCCGTCGAGCGGAAGCCGATGGCCACGCCCACGGCGCCCACGAGGACCACGCTGGCGACCGACTGCAGCACGCTGCCGACGACGTGCCCGATGAGCACGGAACCCCGGTGGATCGCCATGGTGCGGAAGCGGGCGATGATGCCCTCGGTCATGTCGTTGGAGACGGAGACCGCGGTGCCGATCGTGGTGGAGCCGATGGTCATCAGCAGCAGGCCGGGCACGATGTAGGCGATGTACGCGGACCGGTCGCCCCCGCCGTCCCCGAGGCCCGCGCTCATCGCGTCGCCGAAGATGTAGACGAAGAGCAGCAGCAGCATGATCGGCGTGAGCAGCAGGTTCAGGGTGAGCGACGGGTAGCGCCGGGCGTGCAGGAGGTTGCGGCGCAGCATCGTGGACGAGTCGCGCACGGCGAGGGCGAGGTTGCTCATCGGACGGCCTCCTTGGGCTGGGCGGGGACGGCGGCGCCGCCGGTCAGGGCGAAGAAGACGTCGTCGAGGTCGGGGGTGTGCACGGTCAGTTCGTCCGCCTCGACGCCGGCGGAGTCGAGCCGGTCGAGTACGGCGCGCAGTTCGCGCTGGCTGCCGTCGCTGGGGACCCGGAGGGTGAGGGATTCGTCGTCCTCGGTCGCTCCGCGCAGTGCGGAGGCGGCGGACCGGTAGCCGGCCGGGTCGGTGAAGCGGAGCCGGACGTGTCCGCCGGGGACGATCCGCTTGAGTTCCTCGGCGGTGCCCTCGGCGGCGATCGTGCCGTCGTGGAGTACGGCGATGCGGTGGGCGAGTTCGTCGGCCTCCTCCAGGTACTGGGTGGTGAGGAAGACGGTGACGCCGCCCGTGACGAGCTCGCGGATGATCTGCCACATGTTGTGGCGGCTGCGGGGGTCGAGTCCGGTGGTCGGTTCGTCGAGGAAGATGATCCGCGGGTCGCCGACCAGGGTCATGGCGATGTCGAGGCGGCGCCTCATGCCGCCGGAGTAGGTGGAGGCGGGCTTCTTCGCGGCCTCCACCAGGTCGAACCGCTCCAGCAGTTCGGCGGCCACCCGCCGCCCCTCGTGCTTGGGGAGGTGGTGCAGGTCGGCCATGAGGAGCATGTTCTCCTCGCCGGTGATCAGGCCGTCCACGGCGGAGAACTGACCGGTTACCCCGATCGCCGCCCGCACGGCCTGGGGGTCGGCGGTGAGGTCGTGGCCGCCGACGCGCAGGTCGCCCGCGTCCGCGGTGATGAGGGTGGAGAGGATCTTGACGACGGTGGTCTTGCCGGCGCCGTTCGGGCCGAGCAGGGAGAAGATCGTGCCTTCCGGGACGGTCAGGTCGACGCCGTCGAGGACGGTCTTGTCGCCGTAGGACTTGCGCAGCCCGTTCGCCGCGATGGCCAAGCCGGTCATGAGGGGTTCTCCTTTACAGGCAGCGGGCGGTCACAGGCTGCGGGCGGTGATGTCGCCGTAGGCGGTGGTCGCGTGGACGGTCAGGCCGGCGGCGGCACCGTCGGCGTTCCTGAGCGTGTTGTGGACCCGGCCGTAGCCGGTGCCGGCGTCGAGGGAGGCGGAGACCCCGCGGGCGGCGCCGACGGTGATGTCACCGTGCTCGGTGCGCAGCGCGACCGTGCCGCGCACGGCCTCGGTGACGTGGATGTCTCCCTTCTGGGTGCTGATCTCGGCGGGGCCGCCCAGACGGCCGACCGAGATGTCACCGGCGAGGACGGTGAGGCGGGCGCTCGCGGTCTCGTCGAGCTTGACCGGGCCCTGCGCGCCCTCGAAGACGACGTCACCGAGCCGGCCGACGCCCCGCAGCTCCGCGCCGGCGGCCTTCGCCTCGATGTGGGAGCCGGTGGGCAGCTGGACGGTGACCTCGACGGATCCGGACGGGCCGAGGATCTGGTTCTTCGCCGGCGGGCCGTCGATCCGCAGGACCCCGCCGCCGTATTCGACCCTGATCCGCTCCGCCGCCTTCGTGTCGCGGCTCTTCGTGGCGTCCGCGGGCAGGACCTCGACCACGGTGTCGGCCCGGTCGGCGGCGATGAACCGGATGCGGCCGGCGGGGATGTCGAGGACGACCGAGACGGGGGTGGGGGTGTCGAACTGCATCGTGCGCTCCTTCGGGTTGTCGTTTCTGACAACGGAAACGCTACGTTGCGTTCATGATTACGGCAACATGCTTGTTGCACAAGAAAAAGATTTATGCAGCTCAGAGCCTAAATATCGTTGCAACGGTTTGAAACCTAACGCAACACGCACGCTTGGTTCATTGCAATGAAATGAGAGTGAACGCTATGCTGGAGCCACCACGGACCACGAAGGAGATCGCGTTGCCAGGAGGCAGGCTCACCCAGCAGGAACGCCAGCAGATCGCGACGGGGCTGGCCGACGGGCTCGCCTACGCGGAGATCGCCAGACGTCTCGACCGCCCCACCTCGACGATCACGCGCGAGGTGATGCGCAACGGCGGCCCCACCGCCTACCGCGCGGACCTGGCCCACCGCGCCACCGAGCGCCGCGCCCACCGGCGCGGACAGGCCGCGCCGCGGGGGCCGAAGGCGCTCACGGAGGACTACGGCCGCGACGCGGAAGCCGTGCGCGCGTACGAGGAGACGCTCACCACCGTCTTCATAGCGTCGGGCACACCCAAGATGATGGCCAGGGTCATGGCCTGCCTGACCCTCAGCGACACCGGCAGCCTCACCGCCGCCGAACTCGCCCAGCGCCTCCAGGTCTCCCCGGCGTCCGTCTCCAAGGCGATCACGTTCCTGGAGACTCAGGACCTCGTCCGCCGGTACCGCGAGGAGGGCCGCCGTGAGCGCTACGGCTTCGACGAGGACATCTGGTACCAGTCGATGATCGCCAGCGCCCGGTCCACCGCCCAGGTCGCCGAGACCTCACGGCAGGGCGTCGCCGTCATGGGGCCCGGTACACCGGCCGCCACCCGGCTGGAGAACGCCGCCCGCTTCCTCGACTTCATCGCCGAGACCATGATTCGCTCCGCCGAGCAGGCCCGCGAGGTCCTGTACACGAAACCCGAAACGGCCCCGGACGACACCGCCGGACCGGGCCCGGACCACGGGTAGCCGGCCGACCGCGGGCGCGACGGCCGCCGTGCGGAGGGGGCACCGCCTACCTGCGGCGGACGCCCGCCTCCTCACCGTACTCGCCGAGGAGGACCACCTCGAAGGCGGCGCCGAGGAACACCTTCACGGCGCGCAGGGCATCACCGAGGCGGTGCGGGCGACTGCCCTGCATCGAGGTCGCGCCGGTCGGCCGCACCGGCGGTGTGGTGGGGTGGAGGGTCGCTGCGCTCATGCCTCCATGGTTGCTCTCCGCCACCGGTACGGGCATCGGCCGAAGGGACCGGCCTGCCGGCCCCCCGCGTACGCCTCCGGGACGACCCGTAGCCCTCAGGCAGGACGGGTCGTCCCCTAGGGGCGGCGGGTCAGCGGCCGATCGTGTCGAGCTCGGCGAGGTCCTCCCCGGACAGGGCGAGGGCCGCGCCGGTGATGTTCTCCCGCAGGTGTGCCACCGACGAGGTCCCGGGGATGAGCAGGATGTTGGGCGACCGGTGCAGCAGCCAGGCCAGGGCGACCGACATCGGGCGGGTGCCGAGCCGGGCGGCCACGGCCGAGAGCACCGAGGACTGCAGGGGGCTGAAGCCGCCCAGCGGGAAGAACGGCACGTAGGCGATGCCCTGTTCGGCGAGCCGGTCGACGAGGTCGTCGTCCTGGCGGTGGGCGAGGTTGTAGAGGTTCTGCACGCAGACGAACGGGGCGATGGTCTGCGCCTCGGCGATCTGACCGGCGGTCGCGTTGCTCAGGCCGAGGTGGCGGATCAGGCCCTGCTGCTGGAGTTCGACGAGGGTCTCGTACGCCTCGGCGAGCGAGCCGGGCCGCGGGCCTCCGGCGTCGCCGAGCCGGAGGTTGACGAGGTCCAGCGTCTCGACGCCGAGGTTCTCGAGGTTGCTGTGGACGGCCCGGCGCAGGTCGTCCGGCTCCCGGGCCGGGGGCCAGCCGCCCTGTGCGTCGCGGACCGCGCCGACCTTGGTCACGAGGTGCAGTGAGTCGGGGTAGGGGTGCAGCGCTTCACGGATCAGCCGGTTGGTGACGTGCGGCCCGTAGGCGTCGGCGGTGTCGATGTGGGTGATGCCGAGACGTACGGCCTCGCGCAGCACCGCGAGCGCGCCGTCGTGATCGGCCGGCGGCCCCATCACACCGGGGCCGCTCAGTTGCATGGCCCCGTAGCCGAACCGGGTGACGGTCAGGTCGCCCATCGTCCAGGTGCCGCCGGGGAGGGATGTCGTCCGAGTGCTCATGCCCCCACCGTCCACGCCGGCGGCCGGCCCGCCCAGGTCCCCGCCGATCCTGGGAGTGACAGGGACAGGGACGAGCGGCCCCGCCCGCCTACCATGAAGGACATGTCTGAGGAGAGCCGGCTCGGTGACTACCTCCGGGCGCGCCGGGAGCTGGTGACGCCCGAGGACATCGGGCTGCCGGTCCACGGGATACGCCGGGTGCCGGGGCTGCGCCGTGAGGAGGTGGCCATGCTCGCCGGCATCAGCTCCGACTACTACCTGCGACTCGAACAGGGCCGCGACCGCAACCCGTCGGCGCAGGTCCTCGACGCGCTCGCCCGGGTGCTCCGGCTCGACGAGACCGCCACCGGCTACCTCCACCAGCTCGCCGCGCCACGGCCCCGCGCCCACCGCCGGCCACTGCGGCGGACCGTTCCGCCGGCCACGGCACAGCTGCTCCGCGCGATCGGGCTGCCGGCCTTCGTGACGGACCGGTCCCTCGACGTGATCGCCGCCAACGCGCTCGCCACCGCGCTGGTCCCGAGCGTACGGGTGGGGGAGAACCGGCTCCGGTCGTTCTTCCTCGATCCCGCCGAACAGGCGCTGCACACGGACTGGGCCCACACGGCGTCCCGGTGCGTCGCCGCCTTCCGCAGACGGATCGGGTCCGACGTCGACGACCCGCGGATCGTCCGGCTCGTCGGCGAACTGTCCCTGGCCAGCGAGGAGTTCCGGCAGGTGTGGGCACGCCACGACGTGCGGCCGCCGGGCACCGGGCCGATCGGGATGAACCACCCGCAGGTCGGCGAGCTGAACCTCACCATGTCCAAACTGGACGTCGACGGCCCCGACGGCATGATGCTCGCGGTCTACCACGCCGAGCCGGGGACCGAGGACGCCGAGCGGCTCGCCCTGCTCGCCTCGCTGACCACGGGACGACCGGTGCGGCGTCCGGTCGACGTGCCCGGCGTGCGCGACGCGGACGGTTCACCCCCTACGGGCTGACCGGCGCGGACACGGGCGTGCCCGGCGTGCGCGACGCGGACGGTTCACCCCCTACGGGCTGACCAGCACGGACACGGGCGTGCCCGGCGTGCGCGACGCGGACGGTTCACCCCCTACGGGCTGACCGGCGCGGACACGGGCGTGCCCGCCGCGTCGGCCCACCGCGCCCGCCCCGTCCGGCGCACAAACCGTTTGGCCCGCACCGGCTCCGCGTCCTAGAATCTCCGCTCTTGCCCGCCTCCCCTCACGGAGCGCCGCCGCCCGGACGGAAACCGGCCGGTATCTCGCAGCAACTTCAGCCGCAGTTCTCCCGGAGGCACACCCTTGTCCGCGTCCACACCGGTAGACGAGCCCGTAGACGGTCCCGCGACCACCCCCGCGGACGACCCGCTCGCCCGCGAACGCTCCCACCTCGCCGCGTCCCGTTCCGCGCTCCGCGCCATGCGCGAGGACGTCGAGGCCCTCGACATCAGCGACGTCACGGCGAACTGGGTCAACGCGGCCGCGCTGGCACACCAGATCGACGAGCGCATCAAGGCGCTGGCCGACCTCAGCGACACCCCGCTGTTCTTCGGCCGCCTCGACTACCTGCACTCCCCCGGCGCCGAGCAGGCCGAAGGCGCGGAGGGCGAGCGCTTCTACATCGGGCGCCGGCACGTGCACGACGCGGACGGCGACCCGATGGTGATCGACTGGCGTGCGCCGGTGTCACAGCCGTTCTACCGGGCGTCCAGGAAGGACCCGCTGGACATCGCGCTGCGCCGCCGCTTCGGCTACACCGGCGGCGACCTCACCGCGTACGAGGACGAGCACCTCTCCGATCCGTCCGAGGCCGCGACCACCAGCAAGCTGCTCCAGCAGGAGATCGAACGTCCGCGCGTCGGCCCGATGCGGGACATCGTCGCCACGATCCAGCCCGAGCAGGACGAGATCGTACGGTCCGGGCTGTCCGGCAGCGTGTGCGTGCAGGGAGGTCCGGGCACCGGGAAGACGGCCGTCGGCCTGCACCGGGTCGCCTACCTCCTCTACGCCCACCGCGAGCGGCTGGCCCGCACCGGCACGCTGGTCGTCGGGCCGAACCGCTCCTTCCTGCACTACATCGAGCAGGTGCTGCCCGCACTGGGCGAGCTGACGGTCGCGCAGGCCACGGTGGACGACCTGGTGGCGCACGTGGAGGTGCGCGGGACGGACGACGCGCCGGCGGCGGTGGTCAAGGGCGACGCCCGCATGGCGCAGGTCCTGCGCAGGGCCCTCTACGCGCACGTCACGATGCCCACCGAACCGGTCGTGGTCGTACGGGGTTCACGCCGCTGGCGGGTACCGGCGTACGAACTGGAGGAGATCGTCCGGCAGTTGCTCGACCGCGACATCCGCTACGGCGCCGCCCGCGACGCCCTTCCGCAGCGCGTCGCGCACGCCGTGCTGGTGCAGATGGAGCGGGCGGGCGAGGCACCGGACGACCGTGTGCAGGACGCGGTGGCCCGCAACAGCGCGGTGAAGGCGGCGGTGAAGACGGTCTGGCCGGCCGTCGACCCGGCGAAGCTGGTGCTGCGGCTGCTGAGCGACCCGGAGTTCCTGGCGGAGCACGCCGAGGGCCTGCTCGACGAGCAGGAGCAGAAGACGATCCTGTGGGCGAAGCCCGCGCGGTCGGTGAAGTCGGCGAAGTGGTCGGTGGCGGACGCGGTACTGATCGACGAGGCGACGGACCTCGTCCAGCGCACGCACTCCCTCGGACACGTGGTGCTGGACGAGGCGCAGGACCTGTCCCCCATGCAGTACCGCGCGGTGGGCCGCCGCTGCACGACCGGTTCGGCGACCGTCCTCGGCGACCTGGCCCAGGGCACCACACCCTGGGCGACCCGAAGCTGGGACGAAGCCCTGCTCCACCTGGGCAAACAGGACGCGGTGATCGAGGAGTTGACGGCCGGTTTCCGCGTCCCCACGGACGTCATCACCTACGCCTCCCGGCTCCTGACGCACATCGCTCCGGGTCTGACCCCGGTGGCGTCGATCCGCGAGAACCCGGGCTTCTTCGAGGTCCGCCGGTCCGGGGGGACGGACGACGTGGTGTCCGCGTGCCGCGAACTCCTGCGCAACGAGGGCTCGGTGGGCCTGATCGCGGCGGACACCCACATCCCGGAACTGGCGAAGGCACTGACGGCGGCAGGCATCACCTACATCGCCCCCGGCGAGGAGACGACCCGTGAGACCCGCCTGACCCTGGTCCCGGCCTCCCTGGCGAAGGGCCTGGAGTACGACTACGTACTCCTGGACGAACCCCGCGCGGTGGTCGACGCCGAACCCGACGAACGCACGGGCCTGCGCCGCCTGTACGTAACCCTGACCCGAGCGGTGTCAGGCCTGATCGTCACGCACAACGCACCCCTGCCGGAGCAGCTGACGTAACCGCTCTCGTCACCGCGGGCAATCGTGCCGCTGGGGCGGCACGGGTGGGCTGGGGGTACCCCCTCCGGGGGAGGCACCCCGCAAGCGCCGGGCCGCGCGACCCGCCCCCTCCGCCACCGCGGGCAATCGTGCCGCGGGGCGGCACGGGTGGGCGCGACGGCGCCCCGCAAGCGCCGGGCCGCGCGACCACCCCCCGCCCAGCAGCAGCGCCGCTCAGCCCCCCAGCACCCGCCGCCACTCCGCGACGGCCGCCGCCGACACGGGCCCGCCCCACCCCCGAGGGCGGGCCGCCCCACCGATGTGGAACCCGTCGATCCCCGCATCCAACAACCCCGGCACATGCTCCAACCGCAGTCCACCCCCCACCAGCAACTGCTGCTCGTACCCCGGCTCCCCCCGCCGCCCCGCCTCCGCGAGCAGAACCGGCAGCCCGGCGTCCACCCCATCGGCCGACCCGGCCGTCAGATAGGTGTCCAGCCCCGGCACCCCATCGAGCTGCTTGCGCAGAGCATCCCGGTCGGCGGCCCGGTCGATCGCCCGGTGGAACGTCCACCGGCACCCCTCCAGCACACGGGCGACCCGCTCCACCGCACCCAGATCCACGGCCCCGCCCGCGTCGAGGAACCCGAGCACGAACTCCTCCGCCCCGGCCTCGCGCATCTCGCACGCGGCCTTCACCAGCCGCTCGACGTCCCCCGCCGCGAACCCGTCCGCCAGCCGCAGCATCACCCGCGCCGGAATGTCCACCGCAGCCCGGATCCCCGCGACGGTCGCCGCCGAAGGCGTCAGCCCGTCCGCCGCCATGTCGGTCACCAGCTCGAGGCGGTCCGCACCTCCGGCCTGGGCGGCCACCGCGTCCTCGACGTCGAGGGCGATCACCTCCAGGACTGCACGCTTGCTCATGGGACCCCATTCCTCGGCATCAGACGGCGACTACAGGTCTAGTCCAATCCAAGACTACGCCCGACCGCCCGCCCGAGGCCGCCCCGCCCCTCCGCTCAGTCCCCGAAGATGTTCAGCTCCGCCGCCTCCGCCCCGGCCAGCTCGTACGCGGCACCGTCCACCGGACGCCCCGCGTACAGCCGTACGAGGGTCGGCCCGTCCCCGATGTAGCGGGCCGGGGGACGTTCCCCCGTGGCGTCGCCCAGTCGCAGCGGCTCGTCGGCGTCGTCGAGGTCGGCGTGCAGCGGCAGATGGCCCTTCCCGCTGGTCACCTGCCCCAGCAGAGTGAGCGCGTACGGCAGCCCCGCGCCCGCGTACGCCCCCGCCTCCCCCAGCGCGACCCGTACGTCCCCGGCGTGCACCCACTCGCCCAGCGCGAGCCCGTCCAGCGCCCCGCCCGCCTTGGCGATCACGGGCCCCGCCCCGCTCATCCCGCGCTCCAGCTCGTCCACGACCCGGGCGTTCGTCCACCCGGCCCGCTCGACGATGTCCCGCTCGTTGCTCTCGGGCGAGAACACCCCGTCCTCGAACCGCCGCTCCAGGACCCGGGTGAACGCGGCCGAGCAGTGCGCCAGCACATCCCGCACCGTCCACCCCGGACACGCCGCCACCGGCAGCGCGAAGTCCCCGTCGGCCCTCCCCCGCAGCAACGGGATCAGCGCGTCCCGCTCGACGGCCAGCAGCCGGCCGGGCAGCTCGGGGTCTCGTACGTTCCGCACATCCGCAGGAGTCGTCATGCCGTCCACGCTAGTGCGGCGGGGGCGCGCGGCCTACTGGGCGTCGACCTGATGGTCGGCCCAGACGTAGCCCACGGGCAGCAGTTCGGCGATGGGGACGGTACGGACGTCCTCACCCCCGCCGACGATGATCTCGATCCCGGGAAAGTAGTCGAGCAGAACCTGCCGGCACCGGCCGCACGGGGGAACGACCCCCCGGTCCCGGTCCCCCACGGCGACGATCGTCTCCAGCTCGTAGATCCCCTGAGCCGCGGCCGCGCCGACGAGAACCAGCTCGGCGCAGGGCCCGCCGGTGAAGTGGTAGGCGTTCACCGCGGTGACGATCCGCCCGTCCCGGCCCCGGCCTGCGGCCGCCATGGTGTGGTTGTCACCCCGGCAACGGGTACGGGCGACCCGGGCGGCGGCCTCGACGAGTTCACGGTCGACGGAGCGGATCTGCGTGGTCATCCCCTCAGTGTGCGGCAGGCGCCGGGAGCCGGGGCGGACAATGGGCCCATGGCCGACACCGACGCCCTCCATGCCCGCTGGCTGCGTGCCCTCCTCCCGGCACGGGACGGCGCGTGCCACCCCGAGCCGTACCGGTACGCCGACGCCCTGCTGCGCCGCTGGTCCGAGCCCCAGCGGCACTACCACACGCTCACCCATCTGACCGCCGTCCTGGACCACATCGACGTACTGGAGGAGTACGCCGGCGACCCGGACGTCGTACGGCTCGCCGCCTGGTTCCACGACGCGGTCTACCTGCCGGACCGGTCCACCAACGAGGAGCGCTCCGCCCGCCTCGCCGAGCGGGCCCTTCCCGAGGCCGGGGTGTCCGCGGAGAAGACCGCCGAGGTGGCCCGGCTGGTGCGGCTCACCGTCACGCACGATCCGGCCGACGACGACCGGGACGGGCAGGTGCTGTGCGACGCCGACCTCGCGGTCCTCGCCGCGTCGCCGTCGTCGTACGCCGCCTACACCGCCGCCGTCCGCGAGGAGTACCACTTCGTGCCGAACGACGCGTTCCGCGCGGGACGGGCCGAGGTGCTGCGGCAACTCCTCGCCCTGCCACGCCTGTTCCGTACGCCGTACGGGCGGGAGCACTGGGAGGCCACCGCCCGCTACAACATGCGCGGCGAGCTGGAAATGCTGTCGCCCCCGGCCGTGCCGCCCGCCTAGCCTGCCCCGCATGCGTGCTGTGGGAGCGGAACAGGTGGAGGAAGCCGTCGCGGACTGCGTGGCGGCGCTGGGGACGGTCACCGACCGGGACTGGACGGGGGTGCGGGCCGGGCGACTGGAGTGGAACTGCCGGGAGACGGCGGCACACATCGCGAGCGATCTCATCGCGTACGCGGGACAGATCGCCGGGCGGGCGCAGGACGCTTACGTGCCCTTCGAGATCACCCTCGACGGCAGCGAGGACGGCCTGGACCCCGCCGACAACGCGGGCACCCTCCAGGTGATCACCACGACCGGCGCCCTGCTCGCCGCCGCCGTCCGCACCACCCCGCGCGCGGTCCGCGCCTTCCACCCGTTCCCCTTCCGGCACGCGAGCCGTGAGGGCTTCGCCGCGATGGGCATCGCCGAGGTGCTACTGCACACGCACGACATCGCCGAGGGGATGGGGATCGGCTACGAGCCGCCGGCCGAGCTGGCCTCCTTCGTCCTCACCCGGATCTTCCCGCAGGCCAAGCCGGGGCCCACGCCGTGGCGGACGCTGCTGTGGGCCACCGGGCGCGGTGATCTGCCGGGCCGGGAACCCGTCACCGAGTGGAAGTGGAGCAACAACCCCGTGCTCCGGTCGGAGCGGCTGGCCCTGGAGGGCGTCACCCCCGCGGTCGCGGCCGAACTGTCCCTCGCCGGTGACGGCGGGTTCCACTGGGTGGACTCGGGTCCGTTCGAGGGGACGCGGGAGGGCGCCGGGATGCTGCTCAAGCAGTACGAGGAGGGTGTCTTCCACCCGGAGTGGGCCATGTACGTACTGGTCCGGCGCGAGGACGACCGCGCGGTGGGCGCGATGGGGTTCCACGGCGTCCCGGACGAGGACGGCAGGGTGGAGATCGGCTACGACCTCTCCGTGGACGCCCGCGGCAACGGCTACGCCACCGAGGCGCTGCGCACCCTGTCGGCGTGGGCGCTCACGCGGGACGGCGTACGGACGGTGGCCGCCGTGGTCGACCAGGAGAACGTGCCCTCGCAGAAGGTCGTCACCCGGGCCGGTTTCACCGAGGTGTCCCGGCAGGAGGGGCAGATCTCCTACGAACTCCGCGGCTGAGCCGCGCCCTTGCGGCGCCGCAGCCCCGCCCCGTGCAGCAGCCGCACCACCTCGCGGCTGCTGACCTCGACCGCCCCCGCGCGCACCGCGTCGGCGTACCGGTGGGCGGGGACGTCGTAGTGGTCGCGTTCGAAGGCGCGGCGGGGGACGCCCAGGCGGTCGGCGAAGGTGTGCAGTTCGTCGTAGGAGAGGTCGCTGACGAGGTGGGACCACATCCGGCCGTGGCCCGGCCAGGTGGGCGGGTCGATGTACACGGTCACGAAGGTGTCGCCCCGCCCAGCCCGCCCACCGCCGCGACCTTCACGCCCGCCTTGTGGCACACCCAGTGCGGATCGGGGCCGAGTTCCGGCTCCACGTCCAGCGCGTGCGGGTCGCCGGTACCGCAGACCGGGCACAGCGGCCAGCGCCCGTGCCGCTCCAGCAGGGCGTCCTGTACGTCCTGGGCGACCAGGCCGGCGAGGAACCCGGAACCGTCCGGCCACTGTTCCACCCACCAGCGCCGGTGCGTGACGGACTCCTCGACGAGGGACACCACCTCCGCCTCGGCGACCTCGCGCGCGGCCAGATCGGCGAGCACGAGGGCGCGCGCCGCGTGCAGGGCCTGTTCCAGAGGGCTGACCGGACGGGGTCCGGGGGCGCCGGGTTCGCCGGGCGGATCGTGGGGGTCCATGCCCCCTATTGTGCGCACTCTTGACCGCACGACCGGAACGAAAATATCTTTCATATCGTGACCCGTGACGTGAAGGAAATTTTCGGGAACGGTCCGGGCGGCAGTACGCCCTCCCCTCCCGCGCCCGCCGCCCTGGCGGCCAAGGTGCGCACGCTGGCTCCGTCGATGACCCGTTCCATGCAGCGGGTCGCCGAGGCCGTCGCCGACGACCCGGCCGGCTGCGCGGCCCTCACGGTCACCGGACTCGCCGAACTCACCGGCACCAGCGAGGCCACCGTCGTACGCACCGCCCGCCTGCTCGGCTACCCCGGCTACCGCGATCTGCGCCTCGCGCTGGCCGGTCTCGCCGCCCAGCAGCAGTCCGGGCGCGCGCCCGCCATCACCACCGACATCGCGGTGGACGACCCCATAGCCGACGTCGTGGCGAAACTCGCCTACGACGAGCAGCAGACCCTCGCCGACACGGCGGCCGGACTGGACACCGTGCAGCTCGCCGCCGCCGTGACCGCCCTGGCCGGCGCCCGCCGCACCGATGTGTACGGTGTCGGCGCGTCGGGGCTCGTCGCCCAGGACCTCACCCAGAAGCTGCTGCGCATAGGCCTGATGGCGCACGCCCACAGCGACCCGCACCTCGCCGTCACCAACGCGGTGCAGCTGCGGTCGGGAGACGTGGCGATCGCCGTCACGCACTCCGGGTCGACCGGGGACGTCATCGAACCGCTCCGGGTGGCCTTCGAGCGCGGGGCGACGACGGTGGCGGTCACCGGACGCCCGGACGGTCCCGTCACGCAGTACGCCGATCACGTCCTGACCACGTCCACGGCACGGGAGAGCGAGTTGCGGCCGGCCGCGATGTCGTCCCGGACGGGGCAGTTGCTGGTGGTGGACTGTCTGTTCGTGGGGGTCGCCCAGCGGACGTACGAGTCGGCGGCGCCTTCGCTGGCCGCGTCGTACGAGGCGTTGGCTCATCGGCACCGGGTGCTCCGCAAGGGGCCGTAGGGGCGGAGCGCCGTTTTCGACCGCGGGTGATCTGTGGCTGATCGCGCAGTTCCCCGCGCCCCTGAGGTAGGCCGCCCAACCCCCGGACTGGAAAGACCCGCCATGACTTCCACCTCCCACCACCGCGATCTCCGTGCCCAGCTGGAGACGCTCACCACCGAGGCGTTCCGGCCCGAGCTGGCGGACGTCGACCGGTTGCCCACCCTCGACATCGCGCGGCTGATGAACGGCGAGGACGCCACGGTGGCCGGGGCCGTGGGCGAGCAGGTGCCGGTGATCGCCGCCGCGATCGACGCCGTCGCCGAGCGGATGGGCCGGGGCGGGCGGCTGATCTACGCGGGTGCGGGTACCGCCGGCCGGCTGGGGGTGCTGGACGCCTCCGAGTGTCCGCCGACCTTCAACACCGATCCGGCGCGGGTCGTCGGTCTGATCGCGGGCGGTCCCGACGCCGTGGTCACCTCGGTGGAGGGTGCCGAGGACTCGCGCGAGCTGGCCGAGGCCGACCTGGCCGCGCTGGAGCTGACCGCCGACGACACGGTGGTCGGTGTCTCCGCCTCCGGCCGGACCCCGTACGCGGTCGGCGCCGTCGCGTACGCCCGTGCGCTCGGTGCCCTCACCGTGGGCCTGGCCTGCAACCGGGGCAGTGCGCTGGCGGCGGCGGCCGAGCACGGCATCGAGGTCGTCGTGGGCCCGGAGTTCCTCACCGGTTCCACGCGCCTGAAGGCCGGTACCGCGCAGAAGCTGGTGCTGAACATGCTGTCGACGATCACGATGATCCGGCTGGGCAAGACGTACGGGAACCTGATGGTCGACGTGCGGGCCTCCAACGAGAAGCTGCGCGCCCGTTCCCGCCGTATCGTCGCGCAGGCGACGGGTGCGGCGGACGACGTCATCGAGCGGGCCCTGACCGCCACGGACGGCGAGGTCAAGCACGCGATCCTGGTGATCCTGGCGGACGTGGACGGTCCGACGGCCGCCCGTCTGCTCGCGGAGTCCGACGGCCGTCTGCGCGCGGCGCTCACCAGGGCGCGGGAGTAGAGGGAATCCGTGGGCGGATACTGGAGAGCACCCGACCCGGAGACGAACCATGAACCACGCGCAGCTCACCGCCCTGGGCCGCGCCCTGCGCGTGCTCGGGGAGCACGGCGAGGCGCTGTCCGCCGACACCCCGGACGCCCGGCTGCACGAAGTGAAGGACGACCTGCGGCGGGCCCTGGACCTGCTGGAGGAGAGCGTCACCACGGCCGCGCCCAGCACGCGTTGCGCCGAGCACCCGACCGGACCGGTCGACAAGAGCGCCCCCGACCTGTGCCTGCTCTGCGAGACCCGGCGCCGCACCGCCCGCCGCGCCGAGTTCAACGGCCCGGCCCCGCAGGCCCGGCCCGCCGGGCCCGTGCAGTCCCGGTACGGGGTGCGCGGTGACCGGCCGCAGCCGCAGCAGCGCTGGCTGCCGGAGCTGTGGAACGGGCAGACGTGGCAGCTGTGCGGCACCCCGCGCCGGGACCGGCGCGAGGCGGAACTGTTCGTCGCGGCGCAGCGACGCGGGCCCCGGCCCGCCATGGCGTACCGGATCGTCCACGAGTTCACCGACTACGAGGTGCTGCGCGTGTGGGGGACACCGGTCAGGGTCGACATCGAGCCGATGGGCGGCAATCCCTGAAGGGGCGCGGGGAACTGCGCACGGGGTCTGGGGCGGAGCCCCAGGGACGGGAAGGGAAGGGGCGGCGGGGGCGAGAAACACCACCGCGACGGCCCACCCACCGCGGACAACCGCAGCTCCCGGGCCCCGCCACGACCCCGAACACGGCAACGGCCGCCGCCCCGGGGTTCCCGGGACGGCGGCCGTCATCCGGCAGCGCCGACCGGCCCTACGCCTTCGACGGCTCCGCCACGCGCCCCGCGACGGCGTCCTCCGCCCCCGCGGCCCGCTGCCGCGGAATGAAGCCGGCGATGACGAAGCCGAGCAGCGCCGCCCCGGCCCCGAGCGCCAGCACCGTACGGAAGGCGTCCTCGGACGGCAGTGCGAACCCGCCGAACTCCGTGGTCATCTGGGCCAGGACGACACCGGCGACGGCACTGGCGACGGAGGTGCCGATGGACCGCATGAGGGTGTTGAGGGCGTTGGCGGCACCCGTCTCGGAGGCGGGCACGGCGCCCATGATCAGCGTGGGCATCGCACCGTAGGTGAAGCCGATGCCGGCGCCGATGACGCAGGACGCCAGCACGAAGTGCCAGACCTCGCTCATGAGCAGGACGTTCAGGCCGTAGCCGGCGGCCACGATCAGGGCGCCGATCATGAGCGTCACCTTCGGGCCCTTGGCGCGGGAGACGAGCGCGGAGACCGGGGCCAGCGCCATCATCACCAGGCCGGACGGCGCCATGACCAGACCGGCCGTCAGCAGCGACTGGCCCAGGCCGTAGCCGGTCTCCTCCGGGAGCTGCAGCACCTGCGGGATGACCAGGGACATCGAGAACATCGCGAAGCCGATGGCGATCGAGGCGAGGTTGGTGATCAGCACCTGGGGGCGGGCCGTGCTGCGCAGGTCCACCAGCGGCTGGTCGTTGCGCAGCTCGTAGAAGCCCCAGGCCACCAGGATCACGACGGCCGCCGCGAACAGGCCGAGGGTGGTGCCGCTCGCCCAGCCCCAGTCGCCGCCCTTGGAGATCGCCAGCAGCAGACAGATCAGTCCGGCCGCCATGCCGATCGAGCCGGGCAGGTCGAACCGGCCACCGGTGCGCACCTTCGACTCCGGCACCATGATCAGCACCAGGACCAGCGCGACCACACCCAGCGCGGCCGAGATCCAGAAGAGCATGTGCCAGTCGAAGTTGTCGGCGATGAGCGCGGCGACGGGCAGGCCGAGGGCACCGCCGACGCCGAGCGAGGCGCTGATCATCGCGGTGGCCGAGCCCAGCTTCTCCGCGGGCAGTTCGTCGCGCAGGATGCTGATGCCGAGCGGGATCACACCGGACGACAGGCCCTGCAGGGCGCGGCCGACGATCATCGGGACCAGGGAGTCGCTGAGTCCGGCGACCACGGAGCCGACCACCAGCATGGCCATGCTGACCAGCAGCATGCGGCGCTTGCCGTACATGTCGCCGAGGCGGCCCATGACGGGCGTGGCGACGGCGGCGGCGAGCAGGGTGGCGGTGATGGCCCAGGCGGTGTCCGCGGCGGAGGCGTTCAGGTACTGCGGCAGTTGCCCCACGATCGGGATCACCAGGGTCTGCATCAGCGAGACCACGATGCCGCCGAAGGCCAGTACGGGCACCACGGCACCGGTCTTGGGCGGCGCGGCGGTGCCGGGCGTGGGGGAACGGTCGAGTGCGTCGGACATGAAGGAGGTCTCCGTCGTGACTCAGGCCAATACTTGACTCAGGCAACTTTAAGGCGATTGATTGACTTAAGCAAATTAAAAACGGGTGACGCGCGGATGGCGCCCCCGCTTCCGGGGGCGCCATCGACCGGCTCAGCTCGGCGTCTTCACGGGACACCGACCCGCACGACGTCAGCTCGGCGTCTTCACGGACGCCGGCTCGTACGGCGTCAGCTCGGCGTCTTCACGGACGCCGGCTCGTACGGCGTCAGCTCAGGGTCCGCATGGACACCGACCCGCACGACGTCAGCTCAGGGTCCGCATGGACACCGACCCGCACGACGTCAGCTCAGGGTCCGCATGGACACCGACCCGCACGACGTCAGCTCAGCGTCTTCATGGACGCCGGCTCGTACGGCGTCAGCTCGTCGAAGCGGCCGGCCAGCACCTTGGCCGCCCAGTTCGGGTCCTGGAGCAGCGCACGGCCCACGGCGACGAGGTCGAACTCGTCCCGCTCCATCCGGTCGAGCAGGTTGTCGATGCTGCCGAGCTCGGCACCCTGCCCCTGGAAAGCCTTGAGGAACTCGCCGTTCAGCCCGACGGAGCCGACGGTGATGGCGGGCCTGCCGGTCAGCTTCTTCGTCCAGCCGGCCAGGTTGAGGTCGGAGTCCTCGAACTCCGGCAGCCAGTAGCGGCGCGTGGACGCGTGGAAGGCGTCGACACCGGCCGCGGCGAGCGGGGCGAGGATCGCCTCCAGTTCCTGGGGCGTCTCGGCGAGCCGGGCGTCGTAGGCGTCCTGCTTCCACTGCGAGTACCGGAAGATCACGGGGAACTCGGGCGACACGGCGGCACGCACCGCCGCCACGATCTCCGCCGCGAACCGCGCACGGGCCACCGGGTCACCGCCGTAGGCGTCGGTGCGGCGGTTGGTGCCGGACCACAGGAACTGGTCGATGAGATAGCCGTGGGCGCCGTGCAGCTCCACACCGTCGAAGCCGATGCGCTCGGCGTCGGCGGCGGCCCGGGCGAACGCGGCGACGACGTCGTCGATGTCGGTCTGCGTCATCGCCTCGCCCTTGCCCTCGGTGCCGTCCGTGCGCACCCCGGACGGGCCGACCGCCGGGGCCTCGGGGTACGGCGCCTGACCCTGCTCGCGGACCATGCCGATGTGCCAGAGCTGCGGCACGATCGTGCCGCCCGCCGCGTGCACCGCCTCGGCGACCTCCGCCCAGCCCGCGAGCTGCTCCTCCCCGTGGAACCGCGGCACCCGGTCGCTCAGCCCGGCCGACTCGTGCCCCACGTACGTCCCCTCGGTGACGATCAGCCCGACACCGGCCGCGGCGCGACGCGAGTAGTACGACACCACGTCCGCACCGGGCACACCGCCCGGCGAGAACATCCGGGTCATCGGCGCCATGGCGATGCGGTTGGGGACGGTCAGGCCGTTGATCGTGACGGGCCGGGAGAGGAGCCCGGCGGCTCGGGCGGCGGTGTCCGGGGAGGTGGTGGTCACGTGGGGGCTCCTCTGCTTTGCATACCGGTTAGTACGTGCGCATGCATTAAATGCACGCTCAGCACCAACCGGGAAGCGGGGAGAGGCATTCCCCTCGGGCCCCGGACGTGACGCCGGTCACGGGACGCCCTCCCGCGCACCGGGGTACGGTCGCCCGATGAGAACACGCCTCCTGCGCTTCGGCCTGTACGCGGACGAGGAAGGACTGGCGTGGGCCGGCTCGGTCGTCGACCGGGCCGTGGAGCTCCGGAACGCCCGGACCGTCGGCCGGGACGTCCTCCGCACGCTCCCCGGCAGCGGTACGACGACCGCCGACCTCTACGACCACCTGGCGCAGCAGTGGGCCTGGGAGCACCCGGGCCGAAGCAGCGGCGCACGGGAGCCGGTCGAGCTGCGCGTCCGTCTGGTGTGCTCGCTGCGGACCTGGCGGGCGGTCCGCAAGGCGGTGCTGCGGGGCCTGTGCCCGCAGGGCACGGCACCGCACGTCTGCCGCGTGCCGTGGTGCGCCGCCTGAAACGCCGCACGCCCGAAGCCCGGGCAATGTCACAAAGCGGCCACACCCCGCCGTACCGCGGGAGGCCGGCGCCTTATGAGCGCAGGATTACCCGCATGGGGGACAACGCCCACCGCTGACCACATGAGGGGCTGCCGTGACGGGGGCACGCATCGGGGACTACTCGATCGAACGCAAGCTGGGCAGCGGAGGCATGGGATCCGTCTATCTGGGGCGTTCGCGTTCCGGCCGGGCCGTCGCCATCAAGGTGATCCGGCCCGAGTACGCGGCCGACCCACGGTTCAGGGACCGATTCCGCAAGGAGGTCGAGGCCGCCCGCAGGGTCGGCGGCTTCCATACGGCGGCGGTGGTGGACGCCGACCCCGACGCGGCACAGCCATGGATGGCGAGCGCGTACGTCAAAGGACCGACGCTGGCCGAAGCCGTCGCCCGGCGCGGCCCCCTCGACGAAGCCGGACTCCGGTCCCTCGCCGCCGCGCTGGCCGAGGCACTGGAAGCGATCCACGGCTGCGGGCTGGTGCACCGCGACCTCAAACCGGGCAACATCATCCTGGCCGAGGACGGCCCCCGCGTCCTGGACTTCGGAATCGCCCAGGCGCTGGAGGGCACCCGGCTGACCGTCGACGGCGCGGCTGTCGGAACCCCGGGGTTCATCGCACCCGAGCAGGTCCTGGGCCGCGCGATCACCGGGGCGTGCGACGTCTTCGCCCTCGGCGCCGTACTGGTAGCCGCGGCCGGCGGCAGCGCCTTCGGGGAGGGGTCGCCGTACGGGCTGATGTACCGGGCGGTGCACGACACCCCGGATGTGACCGCGCTGCCCGCCGCCCTGCGCCCCCTCGCTGAAGCCTGCCTCCGCAAGGAACCCGAACAACGGCCGTCACCAAGGCGGTTACTGGACCTGTGCGCAGACCGTACCGATCACACGGCCACCGTGACCGACCCCCCGGACGCCCCCTTCCACGCATCCCCCACCGTGACGGCCGGCCGTCCCCGCCCCGAGGCCCCGCCCACGCCTCCGCCCCCACCCCCGCACCGGCCGCCGGACCCTCCCCGGCCCTCGACCGCCCCCCGCCGACGTGCGAGAACCACGCCGCCGCTCGCCCTCTACCGGCGCAACCGCCGGAGCTGGACGATCCTGATCACGCGAAACCTGCTCGTCATGGCCGGGTTCGTCACGACGACCGTGCTGGGCAGCATCCACGACCTGCCCGACTCGGTCCCCCTGACAGGATTCCTCGGCTCTTTCTTCACGGCCATCCGGCTGGTCGGCCTGTACGGAAGCACCAACGACGGAATCGTGATCAACGAGTTGGGCATCGGGATGGGCTCCCCGGGCAATCTGGCCGTGCTGCGCTGGACGGACATGAGGTCCCTGGAACTGGCCGACGGCGCCAGGGAGACGTGGCTGACCGTCCGGTGCGGTGAGCGGCAGTACCTCCCCCTGGCCTTCCACCGCCCGCTGTGGGTCCGCAACAAACGGAACGGAACCATTCACATCCGCACCCGATGGCTGCGGCCCATCGGCGACACGCCTCCGCTCCCGGACGCCTTGCGCGCCTTCGCCGCACACCGGCACGTCCCCCTGACGGAGACCCGGGCCGGCTGACCGGACTCCCGAAGCTCAAGTACCGAGCTCCGAGCCCTCTTTTCAAGGAACGGGCGGAGGGTCCCACCCGCCCTCCCACCCCCGCGTGTTGACTTGACGCGTCCGGCTCGCCACGCAAGGTCACGAACGTCTGGCGTGCCCGCATAACGAACAGCCACCGCCCGGTGCACACAACACCTGCGGGGGCCTGACCTACAAGATCGAGAGAAAGTCGATCCCATGGCTGCCGCCCAGCCTGGTCCTGCTCGCCTGTCCGCGCACGGCTCCCCGCACCCGATGGCCAATCCGGGTTACGGAAAACGCACCGTGCCGGGCCAACACCGGCGCACGCGGCATGACTTCACGCACCTCCCGCCCCGGGAGGCGGCCGTCGCCGCCTTCATCGACCGGCTCACCGACGGCGCCGACATCTCGGTGAAGACGCCGGCCAGGACGCTCCCGTACGGACAGCGCTCCCTGCGGACCGCCCTCAACAACCTTCAGCGCACAGGCCACTTGCGCCGCGGCCGGGAAACCGTCGCGGCAGGGGACACCGGGAGTGGCACACGCTGGATCACCCGATCGTGGTGGTCGCCCACCGCACGCGACGACGACTGGTGGGCGGCGTTCACCCGCGGCGACGTACCGGGCGAGGACGCCGCCCCGCCTGAACGCGCCCGCCCCACCCGCTCCCGCGCCCACCTCCTCCTCGCCGCCCTCGGCCGTGACACCCCCGCGCTGTCGCTCTCCCGGACCGACTGCGCGCGGCTCGCCCCGCTGGTGGAGGAGTGGTTCGCGCGCGGTGCCACCGACGAGGCCGTACGTGCCGCACTCACCGCCGGCCTGCCCACTCCCGTGCGCCATCCGGCGGCCCTGCTACGCCGTCGCCTGACCGACAAGCTGCCGCCGGAGCCGCTGCCCGCTCCGGCTCCTGGAGTGCGCGAAATGCCGGGCGCCGGGTCGTCCGGAGGTGTTGCCGGGCGGCATCTGCGGCGCGTGTCGGGGCGAACGCGCCCCCCGCCCGCCCCGACACGCCCCTGTCGGCATCGACCGCGACAGCGACACGGTCAAGGTATACAGCGAGCCCAAGAACGGCCGCTACCAGCAGTCTCCGTCCTACCCCTGGGGAACCACCGTCGTACTCCCCTCCCCCGTGGACATCACCCTCGACACCGAGGAACTCAAGGAGTACGCGGACTGACCCCACACACGCCCGAGGGCGGCACCCCCTGCCACACAGGGGGTGCCGCCCTCGGTCGTACGACGGACGGATCCGATCCTCGAATAAGGATCAGAAGTCCATGTCACCGCCCGGCATGCCGCCGCCGGCCGGGGCCGCGGCCTTCTCCGGCTTGTCGGCGATGACGGCCTCGGTGGTGAGGAACAGCGCGGCGATGGAGGCGGCGTTCTGCAGCGCGGAGCGCGTCACCTTCGCCGGGTCGATGATGCCCTCGGCGATCATGTCGACGTACTCGCCGGTCGCGGCGTTCAGGCCGTGGCCGACCGTGAGGTTGCGGACCTTCTCCACGACAACGCCGCCCTCGAGACCACCGTTGACGGCGATCTGCTTCAGCGGGGCCTCCAGCGCGAGCTTCACGGCGTTGGCGCCGGTCGCCTCGTCACCGTCGAGCTCCAGCTTCTCGAAGACCTGGGAGGCCTGCAGCAGGGCCACGCCACCACCGGCGACGATGCCCTCCTCGACGGCCGCCTTGGCGTTGCGCACGGCGTCCTCGATGCGGTGCTTGCGCTCCTTGAGCTCCACCTCGGTGGCGGCACCGGCCTTGATGACCGCGACACCGCCGGCGAGCTTCGCCAGGCGCTCCTGCAGCTTCTCGCGGTCGTAGTCCGAGTCGCTGTTCTCGATCTCGGCGCGGATCTGGTTCACGCGGCCCTGGACCTGGTCGGCCGAGCCGGCACCGTCGACGATGGTGGTCTCGTCCTTGGTGATGACGACCTTGCGGGCCTTGCCCAGCAGGTCGAGCGTCGCGTTCTCCAGCTTGAGGCCGACCTCCTCGGAGATGACCTCGCCGCCCGTGAGGATGGCGATGTCGCCGAGCATGGCCTTGCGGCGGTCACCGAAGCCCGGGGCCTTGACGGCGACGGACTTGAAGGTGCCGCGGATCTTGTTGACGACCAGGGTCGACAGGGCCTCGCCCTCGACGTCCTCGGCGATGATCAGCAGCGGCTTGCCCGACTGCATGACCTTCTCCAGGAGCGGGAGCAGGTCCTTGACGTTGGAGACCTTGGAGTTCGCGATCAGGATGTACGGGTCGTCGAGGACGGCCTCCATACGCTCCATGTCGGTGGCGAAGTACGCCGAGATGTAGCCCTTGTCGAAGCGCATACCCTCGGTGAGCTCCAGCTCCAGACCGAAGGTCTGGGACTCCTCGACGGTGATGACGCCTTCCTTGCCGACCTTGTCCATGGCCTCGGCGATGAGCTCGCCGATCTGGGTGTCGGCGGCGGAGATGGAGGCCGTGGAGGCGATCTGCTCCTTGGTCTCGACATCCTTCGCCTGCTCGAGCAGGGCACCGGAGACGGCCTCGACGGCCTTCTCGATGCCGCGCTTCAGAGCCATCGGGTTGGCGCCGGCGGCCACGTTGCGCAGACCCTCGCGCACCAGGGCCTGGGCGAGGACGGTCGCGGTGGTCGTACCGTCACCGGCGACGTCGTCCGTCTTCTTGGCGACTTCCTTGACCAGCTCGGCGCCGATCTTCTCGTACGGGTCCTCGAGCTCGATCTCCTTGGCGATGGACACACCATCGTTGGTGATCGTGGGGGCGCCCCACTTCTTCTCGAGGACGACGTTGCGGCCCTTGGGGCCGAGCGTCACCTTGACGGCGTCCGCGAGCTGGTTCATGCCGCGCTCGAGGCCGCGCCGCGCCTCCTCGTCGAACGCGATGATCTTGGCCATGTGAAGTGGTCCCTCCAGGACTGGGGGTGATTCCTTCGGACCGCGCCCGCGCCCGCGACGGACGGCTCGCCGACCCCGTGGTTCCTTGCCCCACACGGCCCGCGGGCCTCACCGACCCGGTCCTTCGTTGTCACTCTCACCTTCAGAGTGCTAACGCCAATGATTAGCACTCGACCCATGCGAGTGCAAGCGCCCATGAGGAGTACACGGGGGCGCTCGGCCGTACGCGAACACCTCTCGGCCGCGCGCGGGCACGGCGAAGGGCCCGCACCCCGGGAGGTGCGGGCCCTTCGCCGGCAGAAGATGCTTGCGGCTGGCAGCGCGTTCAGGCGCTGAGACGAACCATGTCGGCCTGCGGGCCCTTCTGACCCTGCGAGATCTCGAACTCGACCCGCTGGCCTTCTTCGAGGGTGCGGTAGCCGTCCATCTGGATCGCGCTGTAGTGGACGAAAACATCCGCACCACCGTCGACCGCGATGAAGCCGTACCCCTTCTCCGCGTTGAACCACTTGACGGTGCCCTGAGCCATGCCTAACTCCCCTATTACTGGCCCTTGCACAGATCCACACTTCGCGGATCCGGGTCAGACCTCACCCCCCAACGGTTGGGGGCGTGCGCCGGAACGCGTCGACCGCGGCTGAATGTATCTGTCCAACTGCCGTCTGCAACAGGTCAATCGGACGAGAAATCTGGACGACGCCGGTCCGGAATGTGGCGAGAATTCGCCTTAATCCAGGGCAAGTCGGGCCACGCGAAGGTCACAAATGCCGCGAAAGGTGCCCACACTTTGGCTACATCCAGTCGGGCCCGCGGCAGGAATTCAGTGTTTCCGATCAGTGGATCGGGAGCGCGTTCCCCAACTCTATCGCGCTCAATCCCATGGAATTGCCCCCTCCGCTTCTCTCACGGAGGGGGCAAAGTCCCAAACGCTCGGTAACCGTCATTACCGAAGGTAATGATCAGCCGCCGGCCACCGCCGGAATGATCGACACGCCGGCCCCGTCCGGGGTCGTCGTCTCGAGCCCCTGCTCGAACCGCACGTCGTCGTCATTGACGTAGACGTTCACGAACCGCCGCAACTTGCCCTGATCGTCCAGCACCCGGGCGGCGATCCCGGTGTGGTTCTTCTCCAGGTCCTGGATGACCTCGCCGAGGGTCGCACCCTCGGCGGCAACCTCGGCCTGCCCACCGGTGTAGGTGCGCAGGATGGTGGGGATACGAACAGTCACGCTCACGACAAAACCTCCGGAAGGGACAGCACCCTAGGGGCGCGGGGAACTGCGCGACCGGCCACAGACGGCCCGCGGACGAACGACTCAGACAAGCCCGGCTTCACGGAACGACTCAAGGCTCGGACGGATCGTCGCGGTCAGCCCCGTGCCGGCCACCGCGTCCAGCGTCTTCAGACCATCCCCGGTGTTCAGCACAACCGTGGTCAGGGACGGGTCGAGGGCACCGCTCTCGAGCAGCTTCCTGGTCACGCCGACCGTGACACCCCCCGCGGTCTCCGCGAAGATCCCCTCGGTGCGCGCCAGCAGCTTGATCGCGTCGACGATCTGCCCGTCGTTCACGTCCTCCACCGCCCCGCCCGTCCGGCGGGCGATGTCCAGCACGTACGGCCCGTCCGCCGGGTTCCCGATCGCCAGCGACTTGGCGATCGTGTCCGGCTTCTGCGGACGTACGACGTCGTGCCCCGCCTTGTACGCGGTGGACACCGGCGAGCACCCCTCGGCCTGCGCGCCGAAGATCCTGTACGGCTTGTCCTCGACCAGCCCGAGCGCGATCAGCTCCTGCAGCCCCTTGTCGATCTTCGTGAGCTGGGAGCCGGAGGCGATCGGGATCACGATCTGGTCCGGGAGCCGCCAGCCGAGCTGCTCGCAGATCTCGTACGCGAGGGTCTTGGACCCCTCCGCGTAGTACGGCCGCAGGTTGACGTTGACGAAGCCCCAGCCCTCGCCGGCCGGGTCGCCGATCAGCTCGGAGCAGAAGCGGTTCACGTCGTCGTAGTTGCCCTCGATGCCGACGAGTTCACCGCCGTAGACGGCGGCCATGACGACCTTGCCCTGCTCCAGGTCGTGCGGGATGAACACGCAGGACCGGAAGCCCGCCCGGGCCGCGGCGGCACCGACGGCGCCGGCGAGGTTGCCGGTGGAGGAGCAGGAGAGGGTGGTGAAGCCGAAGGCGCGGGCGGCCTCGATGGCCTGGGCGACGACGCGGTCCTTGAAGGAGTGCGTCGGGTTGCCGGAGTCGTCCTTGACGAACAGCTTGCCGGCGTCGACACCCAGCTCACGCGCGAGGTTGTCGGCCTGGACGAGCTTGGTCCAGCCGGGGTTCAGGTTCGGCTTGGTCGCCACGTCCGCCGGGACGGGCAGCAGCGGCGCGTAGCGCCAGATGTTCGCGGGTCCCGCTTCGATCCGCTTGCGGAGCTCCTCGGTGTCGTGGGCCGAGAAGTCGTACGCGATCTCCAGCGGGCCGAAACACTCCTCGCAGGCGAAGACGGGGCCGAGGGGGACGCGGTGCCCGCATTCGCGGCAGGAGAGCGCCGCGGCCGGACCGAGGTCTACGGCGGCGGAATCGGTGGTGCTTGCAACAGTCTGCACAGCCATGGAGGCGAGGCCCTTTCTCCTCATCTTCCTCACGACGCACCTCGCCGTGAGACGGATTTGGCACCTTCCCTAGCCGGGAGCCTCGCCACGTCCGTGTGACAAGAACCGACTGGAGGGTTGCCGGGGCTTCATCGGGCCGTATCCCTCTGCCCCTCTGGATGAGCGGTGTTCAGTTGTCGTCCGCGCGGTGACCCCGGCATGCGGTGGTCATCGGCGTTGTTCAAGACTGTAACCGAAGGCCTGCATGGTTGAGATAGTCGTCCGTACCGCGAGATGGATCACAGGCCAGTGAGGAGCCCGGGACCGTGCTGGAAGAAGTCGAGCGCTGGCTGATCGACCGTTCCTGGTCCGTGGCCGACCGCCCGCTCCACCGGATCCTGGCGGCGAAACGCGCGACGGGTCAGACGGTGAGCGTGGTGCTGCCCGCGCTCGACGAGGAGGCGACGGTCGGCGAGATCGTGTCGGTGATCCGGCACGACCTGGTGCTCCAGGTCCCGCTGGTCGACGAGGTGGTGGTGGTCGACTCGGGTTCGACCGACCGCACGGCCGAGGTGGCGGCGGCGGCGGGCGCGCGAGTGGTGCACCGGGACGCGATCCTGCCCCGGATACCGGCGGTGCCCGGCAAGGGCGAGGTGCTGTGGCGCTCCCTGCTCGTCACCCGCGGGGACATCGTGTGCTTCGTCGACGCGGATCTGCGGGAGTTCTCCTCCGACTTCGTCTCCGGCATCGTCGGCCCGCTGCTCACCGAGCCGGACGTGCACCTGGTCAAGGCGATGTACGACCGTCCGCTGGGCTCCGCCGCCGGTCAGGGCGGCCGGGTCACGGAGCTGATGGCCCGCCCGCTGCTGAACATGCACTGGCCCCAGCTCGCCGGCTTCGTCCAGCCGCTCGGCGGCGAGTACGCGGCCCGCCGCACCCTGCTGGAACAGCTCCCGTTCCCGGTCGGGTACGGCGTCGAGCTGGGCATGCTGGTCGACGCCCTGCACCTGGTGGGCCTGGACGCCCTCGCCCAGGTGGACGTCGGCGTCCGCGTCCACCGCCACCAGGACGGCCAGGCCCTCGGCCGGATGGCCGCCGCGATCTACCGCACCGCGCAGCTCCGCCTGGCCCGCGGCCATCTGATCCGCCCGTCCCTGACCCAGTTCGAGCGCACCGGCGACAACTTCGAACCCCGTACGTACTCCGTGGACACGGAGGAACGGCCGCCGATGGCGGAGATCGCGGAGTACCAGGCACGAAGGGTGGCCTGACCCGTATACGGCCGATCCGTGCGTTTGAGGCCCGTGGGGCCGGGCTAGGTTGACGCGTATGGCTGTCACGCAGGGTGCTCAGGTGCTGGTCGCGTCGAATCGCGGGCCCGTCTCGTACACGGTGGAGGACGACGGTTCGCTGCGGGCCGGGCGGGGCGGTGGCGGGCTGGTGTCCGGGCTGTCGGCGATCGGACCGGACGCGGGGGCGCTGTGGGTGTGCTCGGCGCTGTCCGACGGCGACCGCGAGGCGGTGCGGCGCGGGGTCGGCGAGGACGGCGTGCGGATGCTGGACATCCCGGCGGACGTGCACGCGGACGCGTACAACGGGATCGCCAACTCGGTGCTGTGGTTCGTGCACCACATGCTGTACCAGACGCCGCTGGAGCCGGTCTTCGACGCGGGGTTCCGCCGGCAGTGGGCGTCGTACGAGGCCTACAACCGGGCGTTCGCCGAGGCGCTGGCCGAGGAGGCGGCGCGGGGTGCGGCGGTACTGGTCCAGGACTACCACCTGACGCTCGTCCCCGGGATGCTCCGCGAACTCCGCCCCGACCTGCGCATCGCGCACTTCTCGCACACACCGTGGGCGCCGCCGGAGTACTTCGCGCTGCTGCCCGACGACATCGCGCGGCAGGTGCTGCGCGGGATGCTGGGCGCCGACCGGCTCGGCTTCCTCACCCACCGCTGGGCGGACGCGTTCACCGCGTGCTGCGAACGCTTCGCGGACGGCCTCGGGGACACGCGGATCGGCGTGCACGGTCTGGGGGCCGACGCGGACTTCCTGCGCGCCCGCGCCCACGAGGCGGACGTCGAGGAGCGGATCACCGCGCTCCGGAAGGAGATCGGCGAGGGGCGCCGGACGATCGTCCGGGTCGACCGGACCGAGCTGTCGAAGAACATCGTGCGGGGCCTGCTGGCCTACCGGCAGCTCCTGGACGACCGTCCCGAGTGGCGCGAGCGCGTCGTGCACGTCGCGTTCGCCTACCCCTCCCGGCAGGACCTCGCCGTGTACCGCGACTACACCGCCGAGGTGCGGCGGGTCGCGGAGGAGATCAACGAGCGGTACGGCACACCGGGCTGGCGGCCGGTCGTCCTGCACGTCAAGGACGACTTCGCGCGCTCGCTCGCCGCGTACCGGATGGCGGACGTGGCGCTGGTCAACCCGATCCGCGACGGCATGAACCTGGTCGCCAAGGAGGTCCCGGTCGTCTCCGACGCGGGCTGCGCGCTGGTGCTGTCGCGGGAGGCGGGCGCCCACGAGGAGCTGGGCGAGGACGCGCTCACGGTCAACCCGTACGACGTCGTCGGGACCGCCGAGGCCCTGCACGAGGCCCTGACGATGAGCCCGGACGAACGCGCCGAGCGCGCCAAGCGCCTGGCTGCGGCGGCGACCGCGCTGCCCCCGGCCCGCTGGTTCCTGGAGCAGCTGGACGCGCTGCGGGACGGAACGCCCGGCTGACCGGAGGTATGGCCGGTCACACAGGAGTGCGAGGGGGCGGGCGCGGATAGGTTGGACGGTATGGCCAGCCATACGGATTCCACGGAGCCGAATGCCACGCCGACGCCCGCCACGCAGGCCGGGCGGGAAGGGCTGGAGGCGCTTCTCTCCCGCCCGGGGAAGGCACTGATCGGGCTCGACTTCGACGGGACGCTCGCGCCGATCGTGGCCGATCCCGAGCAGGCCCGCGCGCACCCGGACGCGGTCGGCGCGCTCGCCGCGCTCGCGCCCGAGGTGGCCGCGGTCGCGGTCGTCACCGGCCGGCCGGCGGGGGTCGCGGTCCGCCACGGGGGCTTCGCGGGCGTTCCCGGCCTCGGACACCTCGTCGTTCTCGGCCATTACGGCGCCGAGCGCTGGGACGCCGTCACCGGCACGGTCACCGCGCCCGCCCCGCACCCCGGGGTCGCCGCCGTCCGCGCGGAGCTGCCGGGGGTGCTCGACCGGGTCGGCGCGTGGCAGGGCACGTGGATCGAGGAGAAGGGCGGCCGGGCGGTGGCGGTCCACACCCGCCGGGCCGCCGACCCGCAGGCCGCGTTCGAGGCCCTGCGCGAGCCGCTCGCCGACCTCGCCACCCGGCACGGTCTGATCGTCGAGCCCGGCCGCATGGTGCTGGAGCTGCGTCCGCCCGGGATGGACAAGGGCGTCGCCCTGATGGAGTACGCCCGGGACATCGGGGCGCAGTCGGTGCTGTACGCGGGTGACGACCTGGGCGACCTGCCCGCCTACACGGCCGTCGACAAACTCCGCTCCGCCGGCACTCCGGGGCTGCTGGTGTGCAGCGGCAGCGACGAGGTGGCGGAGCTGAGGGAGCGGGCGGACGTGGTGGTCGACGGGCCGGCGGGGGTCGTGCGGCTGCTGCGGTGGCTGGCGGAGCGGATGCGCTGACCGTTTTTTCGCCCCCGCCCCTTCCCGTCCCGACCCGGGGGCGCTGCCCCCGGACCCCCGCTCCTCAAACGCCGGAGGGGCTGGAATC
>NZ_JBHWHX010000030.1:0-96732 GCF_042732315.1 Streptomyces sp. NPDC059787 | reverse complement strand
CTGGGGGGCTCCGCCCCGGGACCCCCGCGCGCTGTTCCCCGCGCCCCGTCTTGGGGCGCGGGGCTGTGTCGATATGCGGCTCCGCCGCGTGGGCGCGAGCAACCCCCGCCCACCCGCACATCGGGGTCGAAGGGGCAGCGCCCCTTGAGGACGGGACGGGAAGGGGCGGCGGGGGCGAAGGAAAGCAGGGCGCACGCCCGGATGCTCGTTCGCGGCCATCGCGTCTCACCTGCGCAAACACCCCGACTGGACAGTCACCCCGTGCCACAAGCAGAGGCACCCCGTGCCGACTTTCTCGAGATCGAGAGATTTTGCCCCTCAACCCTTTGATCGATCATCGATCAGCGAGTTACAGTCGCCAGCGGGCTTGCACCCGAGCCCTCCGCCCTGTCCTGCCAAAGACACAAGGGCACCCCCCTTCGACTGAGGAAGGCGGCGACATGACGACCGACCCCAACGCCATCCAGCCGAGCGAGCTCGACCAGCTCCCGGACCGCGACCCCGAGGAGACCGCCGAGTGGCAGGCCTCCCTGGACGCCGTCACCGAGGCGGCCGGGCCGCACCGTGCCGCGTACCTGATGCGCCGCACGCTGGAGCGTGCCGAGGGAGCCGGCCTCGCGCTGCCGAAGCTCCTCGAGACGGACTACGTCAACACCATCCCCACCTCCGCCGAGCCCGCCGTGGACGGCGACGAGGCGATGGAGCAGCGGATCACCGCCTGGAACCGCTGGAACGCGGCCGCCATGGTGACCCGCGGCAGCAAGTACGGCGTCGGCGGCCACATCGCCACCTTCGCCTCCGCGGCCTGGCTCTACGAGACCGGCTTCAACCACTTCTTCCGCGGCAAGGAGGGTGACGGCTCCGGCGACCAGCTCTACATCCAGGGCCACGCCTCCCCCGGCATCTACGCCCGCGCCTTCCTCGACGGCCGGATCGGCGAGCAGCAGCTCGACAACTTCCGCCGCGAGGCGGGCGGCAACGGCCTGCCGTCGTACCCGCACCCGCGCCGCCTCCCCTGGCTGTGGGAGTTCCCGACCGTGTCGATGGGCCTCGGCCCCATCTCCGCGATCTACCAGGCGCGCTTCAACCGCTATCTGACCAGCCGCGGCATCAAGGACGTCTCCGACTCCCACGTGTGGGCGTTCCTCGGTGACGGCGAGATGGACGAGCCCGAGTCGACGACCGCGCTCACCCTCGCCTCCCGCGAGCAGCTCGACAACCTGACCTTCGTCATCAACTGCAACCTGCAGCGCCTCGACGGTCCGGTCCGCGCCAACTTCAAGATCGTGCAGGAGCTGGAGGCGCAGTTCCGCGGCGCCGGCTGGAACGTCATCAAGACCCTGTGGGGCACCGCGTGGGACGAGCTGTTCCGGCTCGACACCACCGGCGCTCTCGTACGACGCCTCCGCGAGGTACCCGACGCGCAGGTGCAGACGTACCAGACGCGCGACGCCGCCTACATCCGCGAGGACTTCTTCGGCAAGGACCCGGCGCTCGTCGAGATGGCGAAGCTGCTGAGCGACGACAAGATCCTCGAGTGCTTCCACCTCTCGCGCGGCGGCCACGAGTCCCGCAAGGTGTACGCCGCGTACAAGGCCGCGCTCGCCCACAAGGGCGCGCCGACCGTGATCCTGGCGCAGACGGTCAAGGGCCACACCCTCGGTGAGGGCTTCGCCTCGAAGAACGCCAACCACCAGATGAAGAAGCTGACGGTGGACGAGTTCAAGGCGATGCGCGACCGGCTCGAACTGCCGGTCTCCGACGCGCAGTTCGTCGACGGCCAGGTCCCCTACGTCCACCCGGGCGCTGACTCCCCCGAGGTCCGTTACCTCCAGGAGCGCCGTGCCGCCCTCGGCGGTCCGGCCCCGGCCCGCCGCGTGCACCCGGTGGCTCCGCTGCCGCAGCCCGCCGACAAGGCGTTCGCCGCCTTCGACAAGGGCTCCGGTTCGCAGAACGTGGCCACCACCATGGCGTTCGTCCGCCTGGTCAAGGACCTGGTCCGCGACAAGGAGACCGGCAGGCGCTGGGTGCCGATCGTCCCCGACGAGGCGCGCACCTTCGGCATGGAGAGCCTCTTCCCGTCCCTCGGCATCTACTCGCCGATGGGCCAGACGTACGAGCCGGTCGACCGCGACCAGCTGATGTACTACAAGGAAGCCAAGAACGGCCAGATCTTCAACGAGGGCATCACCGAGGCCGGTGCCATGGCCGAGTTCGTCGCCGCCTCGACGTCGTACGCGACGCACGGCGAGACGATGATCCCGTTCTACATCTACTACTCGATGTTCGGCTGGCAGCGCACCGGCGACCAGATGTGGCAGCTCGGCGACCAGCTCGGCCGCGGCTTCCTCGTCGGCGCCACGGCCGGCCGCACGACGCTGACGGGCGAGGGCCTGCAGCACGCCGACGGCCACTCGCCGGTCATCGCCGCGACCAACCCGGCGGCGCTGACGTACGACCCGGCGTTCGCGTACGAGATCGGCGTCATCGTCAAGGAGGGTCTGCGCCGGATGTTCGGCGAGGCCCTGCCGGACGAGGACCAGAACGTCTTCTACTACCTGACGGTCTACAACGAGCCGCTGCCGCAGCCCGCCAAGCCGTCGGCCGCCGGTGTCGACGAGGGCATCGTCAAGGGCCTGTACCGCTTCAACACGGCGGAGTCCGCGGGCCTGTCCCCCGCCGCGAACGCGCCGCGGATCCAGCTCCTCGGCTCCGGTACGGCGATCCACTGGGCGCTGAAGGCGCAGAAGCTGCTCGCCGAGGAGTGGGGTGTGGCCGCCGACGTGTGGTCCGCCACCTCGTGGACCGAGCTGCGCCGGGACGCCATGGAGGCGGACGAGGCGCTGCTGCGCGGCGAGGACCGGGTGCCGTTCGTCCGGCAGGCGCTGCAGGGCGCCGAGGGTCCGGTGCTGGCGGTCTCCGACTACATGCGCCAGGTCCCGGACCAGATCGCGCAGTGGGTCGAGCAGGACTACTCGTCGCTGGGCGCCGACGGCTTCGGTCTGTCGGACACCCGTGACGCGGCCCGCCGCCACTTCGGTGTCGACGCCGAGTCGATCGTCGTCGCGGCCCTGGCGCAGCTCGCCCGCCGTGGTGAGGTCCAGGCCGCGTCCGTGAAGGAAGCGCGCGCGAAGTACGGCCTGTGACGGCTTGATCATGCAGGAGGCCCCCGCCCGCTCGGCGGGGGCTTCTTGCATGATGGGCGCATGCGCGCTGCCCGGCTGATCAAGATGGTGCTGCTGCTCCAGTCCCGGCCCTCCATGACCGCCGCCGAGCTGGCGCGGGAGCTGGAGGTGTCGGAGCGGACGGTCACCCGGGACGCGCAGGCCCTGTCGGAGGCCGGGGTGCCGGTGTACGCGGACCGGGGGCGGATCGGGGGCTACCGGCTGGTCGGCGGATACCGGACGCGGCTGACGGGGCTGGCGCGCGGGGAGGCGGAGGCACTGTTCCTGTCCGGGGTGCCGGGGGCGCTGCGTGAGATGGGGCTGGAGGACGCGGCGTCGGCGGCCCGGCTGAAGGTGTCGGCTGCCCTGCTGCCGTCCCTGCGGGACGCCTCCCGTACGGCGGCGCAGCGGTTTCATCTGGACGCCCCCAACTGGTTCCACGAGCCGGACACTCCCGAGCTGCTGCCCGCGGTCGCGGACGCGGTGTGGGACGACCGGCGGGTCACCGCCCGGTACCGGCGTGACGGCGGCGAGGTGGAGCGGGAGCTGGAGCCGTACGGGCTCGTGCTCAAGGCGGGGGTCTGGTACCTGTGTGCGCGGGTTTCCGGGCGGGGGTCCTTCCGGGTGTACCGGATCGACCGGTTCACGGCGGTGGAGGCGGGCGCGGAGCGTTTCGAGCGGGCGGAGGACTTCGACCTGCCGGCGTTCTGGGGGGAGCGGGCGGAGCAGTTCGCGCGGTCGATCCTGCGGGCGGAGGTCGTGGTGCGGCTGTCGGCGGAGGGGGTGCGCCGGCTGCCGTACGCCGTGGATGCGGGTGCGGCGCGGGAGGCGTTGGAGCGGGCGGGGGAGCCGGAGGGGGGTGGGTGGGTGACGGTGACTCTGCCGGTGGAGTCCGAGGAGGTCGCCCATGAGCAGTTGACGGCGTTGGGGGCGGAGGTGGAGGTGCTGGCGCCGCCGTCCCTGCGGGAGCGGTTCGTGGCGGGGGCTGTGCGGCTGGCGGAGCTGTATGGGTGCTGAGAACACGGTGCTGAAAGGGGGCCCTTTTCGATCCCCTGATGCGGGAGTGTGCCCTCCGGGGTTTTCGCCCCCGCCGCCCCTTCCCTCCCCCCACTCTCGACTTCGCTCGAGCGGGAGGTGCCCCCACCGTCCCTGGGGGCTTCGCCCCCAGACCCCCTTCGTGCCCACGCGGCGGAGCCGCATGTCGGCACAGCCCCGCGCCCCTTTGAGCCCGGCCCCTTCGCGCCCACGCGGCGGAGCCGCATGTCGGCACAGCCCCGCGTCCCTTTGGGCGCTGCGGGTGCGTCTGGGGGGCGTAGGGTCGATGCTTGTCCTCGTGATGGACGAGACGGAGTTCTGGGAGCTGGTGGACGCCGCCCGCGGGGACGCCGGGGGTGATCCGGAGGAGCAGGCCGATCTGTTGGTGGAACGGCTGCTGCGGCTGGACCCGGAGGCGGTTCTGGACTTCGCCCGTCACTTCGAGTCCCGGTACCACCGCGCCTACCACTGGGATCTGTGGGGCGCCGCCTGGGTGCTGCTGGACGGGGCGAGCGACGACGCCTTCGACTACTTCCGGTGCTGGCTGATCGGCCAGGGCCGGGAGGTGTTCGAGGGGGCGCTGCACGACCCGGACGCGCTGGCCGGCCTGCTGGACGACTTCGACGAGGAGGTCGACGGCGACGGCGAGGACCTCGGTTACGCGGCGGACGAGGCGTACGAGCAGCTCACCGGGACGGTGGCGCCCGACCTCGACCTGCCCCCGGCCCCGGCGGAGCCGGAGGGCACGCCGCTCGACTTCGAGAACGAGGCCCTGCTCGCCGAACGCTACCCGCGGCTGTGGGAGCGGTTCGGGGGCTGAGCGGCGGGCTCGGTCACAGGCGCCGGTGAGGGCTCGGCGCGTGGCGCAGGGGGGCCGCGTTGGCCTGCATGAGGGCGGCGGCGGTGTGGGCCGCCGGGCCCAGGACGACGGCGGCCGCGGCGCACAGGGCCGTCCAGGGGCGGCGCAGGGCGTCCGCCCAGGTGGTACTTCGGTCGGGCGTGTCGTTCATGGGACCTGCTCTTCGTTCCGTGTGGTGCGTGTGTTCCGTGTGTCGTTGTCGTTCCGTACGGTGGTCCGGGTGTCGTCGGGCACGGTGTCCCCGGTCCCGCGTCCCTGGAGGCGGGCCGCCAGGGTCCTGATCTCCGGGAGGCGGGCCTTGAGGGCGGCGCCCGGGCAGTCGGTCATGTAGCCGTCGCTGTGGCCGGCGACCGCGGGCAGGACGGCGGTGGTGCCGGCCGCGTAGCGGCTGCCGCCGTTGCTGGAGACCAGCCGGACATCGGCGCGCGGGTCGGTGCCGGACGTGCCGAGCTTCCAGGCGGCCACGGCGGCGATCGCGCGCAGCATCTCCCGCGGCACCTCCGCCCCCTCGGTGAAGGTGCCGAGGGCGGCGATCCCGGTGGTGCGGTGGTTGAAGCCCTGGGTGTGGGCGCCGGTGACGGGGCGGTCGGTGCCGCCCGCGCGGCCCTCGTAGACGGTGCCGCAGCGGTCGACGACGAAGTTGTAGCCGAGGTCGTCCCAGTCGCGGGCGCCGGTCTGTCCTTCGTACAGGCCCCGGATGATGCCGGGGGCGTCGGCGCAGTCGTAGCCGTTGGGTGAGTCGGTGTGGTGGACGAAGACGGCGACGACCTCGTCGTCGTAGCGCGGCGGCGGCTGTTCCCGCTCGGCGTCGCCCAGCCAGACGGAGCGGGGCAGGACGGTCGGCGCCGGCGCCTGATGGGCGGCCGCGACCCGCGCGGCGCTGCGCGCGGCGGAGTCCTCGGCGGCGTGCTCGACGCCGTAGGCGCACAGCACCAGGGCGACCGCGGCGGCCACGCCCGGCAGACAGCCGAGCGGCGCCGTGACGGCCCGCGGCAGGCGCGGGGAGCCGGGCCCGCCGGGTATCCGGGGGGAGCGGCGTCTCCGCGCTCCGCGCGGTCTCCTGGGGACACGCATGGTCCCACTGTGGGCAGGTCCTCCCGGGTCCGCGATCCGTGCTGCGCCACCCGGTGGAACCATCGCCTCGGTCCGCGACGTTTTCCCCGGTACACGCGCGCGTGGCCGCATTCCCGCGGCCGTCGCGCGCGTGGCTGATCACCGGGCCCCTCCCCCACGTACTGATGGGCCGGTGGTCCCGAGAGAAAGGCGGCGTGCGTGGACCTGCTCGACATCCTGCTGTTGCTGGTCGTCCTGGCCTACGCGGCGTCCGGTTACCGGCGCGGACTGCTGGCGGGCTGTGTCTCGCTGGCCGGTTTCGTGGGCGGTGCGGTCGTGGGCGTGTGGATCCTGCCGTGGGTGATGGACCTGGTGACGCCGGGGACGACCCGGGCGACGGTGACGGCCGTGTTCACGGTGCTGCTGCCGGCCGTGACGGGCCACGAGCTGGCGGGACGGCTGGCGCTCAGACTGCGGCGGGAGCTGGACCGGGGCCCGCTGCGGGTGGCGGACGGGGCCGGCGGGGCGGTGGCCAACTCGGTGGCCGTGCTGATCGTGGCGTGGGTGGTGGCGAGCGTGCTGGGCGCGTCCTCCTCCCCGCTGGTGACGTCGGCGATCCGGGACTCGCGGCTGCTGGGCGCGGTGCAGAAGGCGATGCCGGACACCACTCCGGGCTGGTTCTCCCGGGCCACGTCGGCGCTGACCGAGGCGGGTTTCCCGCAGGTCTTCAACCCGTTCGAGAACGAGTCGACCGCCGAGGTCGCCGCGCCCACCGGCGACAGCGTCACCGCGGCGGCCACCCGGGCCGCGCAGCGCGGCACGGTGAAGGTCGAGGGCGTGACGGGCACCCAGGGCCGCGAGGGCAGCGGCTTCGTGTACGCGACGGAGCACGTGATGACCAACGCCCATGTGGTGGCCGGCATCGACGAGCCGACCGTGCGCGTGGGCGGGGTGGGACGGACGTACGAGGCACGGGTGGTGCTCTTCGACCCGCGCAAGGACGTGGCCGTGCTGTACGTGCCGGAGCTGCGGGCGCCCGTCCTGGAGTTCGACGACGACGCGGAGCGCGGCGACTCGGCGGTCGTCGCCGGCTATCCGCAGGACGGCGATCTGAACCTGCAGGCGGCGACGGTCGCCAACCGTGTCCAGGCCCGGGGGCAGAACATCTACAACGACGCGGTGGTCACCCGTGAGATCTACTCGATCCGCTCGACCGTCCGCCCCGGCAACTCCGGCGGCCCGCTGCTGACCACCGAGGGCCGGGTGTACGGCGTGGTGTTCGCGCGTTCCACCTCGGACGCGGAGACCGGCTACGTGCTGACGGCGGACGAGGTGGCGGACGACGCCGAGCGCGCGGCGGACGCGACGGCGCCGGTGGACACCGGGGAGCCGGTGACCTCGTAGGCCCTGTCAGGGCCGGTCAGAGCAGCGACCGCCCCATCATGATGTCGTCGACGTACTCGCCCCCGACGAAGAACTCCCCCGGCTGCACGCCCTCCACGACGAAGCCCTCGGACTCGTACAGCGCCCGGGCGGCGGTGTTGTGGCCGAGCACGCGCAGGGTGATCCGGCGGGCGCCGCGCTCCCGTGCCTCCGCGACGGCGGCCCGCACCAGGGCCCGCCCCACTCCCAGACCGCGCGCCTCCTCGGCGACGGCGAGACCGCGGATCTGCCGTACGTGGGCGTTGCTGGCGAGTTCGGTGGCGAAGCCGAGACGGACGTAACCCACGATCCGGCCCCCGTGCTCGGCGACACGATGGTCCCGGGGCCCGGACCGCTCGCTGAAGAACCAGTCGTACGACGGCCGCGGGGTGACGGCGTGCAGGGTGGACCAGGTCTCCCGGTCGAGACGGGCCAGTTCCCCCTCGTCGTCGGGACGGGCGACACGTATGGACGGCTCGGACATGAGCGCCACTGTACGGGCGGCTCGCGTCGCCCCGGCCGTGATTTCCGTGCCGCGAGGGGCAGGATGGACGGCATGGAACGTTCCCGAATCGCGGTGGCCGGTGCGTCCGGGCTCATCGGTGGCGCGCTGGCGCGGTCCCTGACGGCGGACGGGCACGAGGTGGTCCGGCTGGTGCGGCGCGCGCCGCGGGCGGCGGGCGAGGTCCGGTGGGACCCGGAGCGCGGGTCGGTGGACGCGGCCGGCCTCGCCGGGTGCGACGCGGTGGTCAATCTGGCGGGCGCCGGGGTCGGCAGCCGGCGCTGGACGGCGGAGTACAAGGCGCGGATCAGGGCCAGCCGGGTCGGGGGCACGACCGTGCTCGCCGAGGCCGTCGCCGGGCTGCCCGAGGACGTACGGCCCCGGGTGTTCCTCAACGGCAGCGCGATCGGCTACTACGGCGAGACCGGCGACCGGACGGTGGACGAGAGCGCGCCGCCGGGCGAGGGCTTCCTGCCGGAGCTGTGCGTCGAGTGGGAGGCGGCCGCGGCACCGGCGCGGGAGGCGGGCGTACGGACGGTGTTCGCGCGCACCGGGCTGGTGGTGGCGCGCGAGGGCGGGGCGTGGGGCAGGCTCTTCCCCCTCTTCCGGGCCGGGCTGGGCGGACGGATGGGCGACGGGCGCCAGTACTGGTCGTTCGTCGCCCTGCACGACGAGGTGGCGGCTCTGCGCCACCTCCTCGACACCGAGGGGCTGTCCGGGCCGTTCAACCTGACCGCGCCGCATCCGGTGACCAACCGTGAGATCACCGCGGCGATGGCGCGCGTGCTGCGCCGGCCGGCGGTGTTCGCGGTGCCGGCGCCGGTGCTGCGGACGGTGCTCGGGGAGATGGCCGGTGATGTCCTCGGCAGCGCCCGGGTGCTGCCGGCCCGGCTGCTGGAGTCAGGCTTCCGGTTCGCGTTCCCCCGGATCGAGGGGGCGGTCCGGGCGGCGCTGTGAGCGCGCGGGCGGGAACGCGGGAGGGCGCACGGACGGGAAGGCCGGCCCGCGTGGAAGCGTGAAGGCACGCCCGCGTAAAGGCGGGAGGGCGGGAGGGCGTGCCCGCGTAAAGGCGGGAAGGCGCGCCCGCGTGACCACGATCCGCCCGGAACCGATCCGGCACTGAGCCCTCTGCGACCACATCGTGCCCATCCGGTGTGCGTATGCGACCGTCGTGCGCCCGTGCTCTGTCCATGCGCGACTGACCAGGCACTCGGCCACGGCCCTAACCTCGACCCGAACTCGGGTATCCCCGGGGCCCGTTGAGGGCATGACGTCTCCAGCGCCCGCGCAACCTCGAGGAGGGGCACGTGCTTGAGCCCACGTACCAGGCGGACGTCGTCGTCGTGGGAGCCGGGGTCGCCGGACTCTCCGCGGCACGACGACTGACCAGCGCAGGAGTCACCACCCTGGTCCTGGAGGCCGCCCATGAGGTGGGCGGCCGGATGGCGACCGAGAAGGTCGACGGCTTCCGGCTCGACCGGATCGGACGGCTGCTGTCCACGGCGTATCCCGAACTACGGCCGGCCTCGGGCCTCGACGGGCTGGTGCTGCGACCCTTCGCGCCCGGTGTCCTGCTGCACAGCGACGGACGGCACCACCGTGCGGGCGTGCAGCCGGGCGCGAGGGGGGCGCGGAGCGCGAGGGGCGCACTCCACGCCGTGCGCGCCCTGGCGAGCGCCCCACGGCCGGGGGGCGGGCCCAGAAGGCCGGTGGCCGTGCCCCGCAGCCGCACCGGCGCCCCGCTGGGCACGGCGGTCGACCAGGCCCGTCTGGGCGCCGCGTTCAGCAAGCTGGCGGGCACGCCGGTGGAACGGCTGCTGGCCCGGCCCGAGACGACGGCGGCCGAGGCGCTGCCGGCCCGGGGCCTGCCCGCCCGCACCATCGACGGCTTCCTGCGCCCTCTCCTCGCCGCCCTGCTGTGCGACCCGGACCTCACCACGTCCAGCCGGTGCGCGGATCTGGCGCTGCGGGCGTTCGCGAGCGGGCGGCTGTGCGTGCCGGAGGGCGGCGCGGAGGCGCTGCCGCGGCAGTTGGCGCGGACGCTGCCGCCGGGCACGGTGCGCACGGGGGTGCGGGTCACCTCCGTGTCGACGACCTCGGTGACCACCGCGGAGCACGGGGAGTTCCGGTGCGGCGCGGTGCTGATCGCGACCGGGGCGCGGTCCGCCGCCGAGCTGCTGCCCGGGCTGCGGGTGCCGGACTTCCACCCCGTGACGGTGGTGCACCACAGCGTCGACGAGGCCCCGGGGACCGGTGCCTCGCTGCTGCTCGACGCCGAGCGGGGCGGGCCGGTGGCGCACACGGCGGTCGTCAGCCGGGTCGACCCGTCCAGGGCCCCGGCCGGGCGCACGCTGGTCAGCTCGACGGTCCTGGGGCCGCCGGTGCCGGGGGTGGACACCGCCGTACGCATGCATCTGGCCCGGCTGTACGGGGTGTCGACGGCGCGCTGGGAGACGCTGGGTGTGTACCACACGGCGGAGGCGGTGCCGGTGATGCGGCCGCCGCACGATCTGCGGCGGCCGGTGCGGTTGCTGGCGGGGCTGTACGTGTGCGGTGATCACCGGGACACCGGGACGGTGCAGGGGGCGTTGCACTCGGCGCACCGGGCGGCTGCGGCGATCCTGACGGATCTGGGGGCGGGGCGGTCGATGCATCGGGCGGATCCTGTGCCGAGCGCTCGCGCGGCGTGAGCCGGGGGTGCGCGGCCTGGCGCTATACGGGGTGCCCCGTGCTGATGCGGGCCCGGGGCGGGCCCGCGGCCCCGGCGCTTACGGGGTGCCCCGGCGTGGGTGTGGGCCTGGGGATGTTCGCGCAGCCCGGCGCTTACGGGGCGCCGTCGCGCCCACCCGTGCCGCCCCAGCGGCACGACTGCCCGCGGGAGCGGGGGCGGGCGGCAGCGGCTGCCCGCGGGAGCGGGGACGGGAGCAGGAGCGGGGACGGGAGCAGGAGCGGGAGCGGGCGGTAGCGGCTGCCCGCGGGAGCGGGGGCAGCCGCAGCCCCCGCCCGCCGTGCATGGATGCCGGGCCGGGGTCAGCCGTACGCCGCGACCCTGTCGCGGTACGTGCGTACGGGGGCCGCGTCCCGGTACGGTTCCAGTCTGCGTTCGAAGTCCCGGACGTACTCGACGGCCCGGACCGAGCGCATCTCCGCCGCCGCCCCGGCCGCCTCGGCGGCCAGCTGGCACGCCTGGTCCAGCTCCCCCAGCCCGAGCCGGGCGGTCGCCAGCACCACCCGGCAGAAGAGCCGGCTGCGGGCGTACCCCGGAGCCCGCAACTGCAGCGACCGCTCCGCGTGCTGCGCGGCGGCCCGGAACTGCTGCAGGTCCCGGTGGCAGTGCCCGAACTCGTCGGCGAGCTGCGCCTCGTCGAAGAAGCGCGCCCAGTACGGAACCTCGTCGCCGGGCCGCGCGCCCTCCAGCGCCCGCTCCGCGCGCACCAGCGCCGCCGTACAGGCCCGCACCTCCCCCAGCACCCCGTGCCCCCGCGCCTCGGCCGCGTGCAGCAGCGCCTGCACGACCGGCGGGCCCGACCCGCCCGCCCCCTGCTGGGCGACCCGCGCGAGCTGCACGGCCTCCCGCCCGTGCCCGAGGTAGACGGCCTGCCGGCTCATGGTGACCAGGACGTACGCGCCGTACGGCCGGTCCCCCGCCGCCTGTGCCAGCCGCAGCGCCTGCACGAAGTACCGCTGCGCGAGCCCGTGCGCCGCGATGTCGTACGACGTCCACCCGGCCAGCCGCGTCAGATCCGCGGCGGCCGCGAACAGCCGACGGCCGGTCTGCTCCCCGTACGTGCCGCGCAACATCGGCTCGCACTCGTGCTCCAGGTACCGCACGAGAGCCTGGCGGGCGTGCCCACCGCCGTACGCGTCGTCGAGCGTGCGGAACAGCTCGCCGACCGAACGCAGCGCCGCGATGTCACCTCCGGTGACCCGGTGGCCCGGACCGCGTTCGGCCGTGGCACGCCGGCGTGTGAGCAGTTCGGCCGGCCGGAGCGGCGGCCGGCCCTGCGCCGGAACCCGTACCGGCGGCTCCGCCCGGGCCACCTTCTCGTCCGCCCGCCCGATCAGCCAGTCCCGGCTCGGCACGACCAGCCCCGCCGAGGTGAAGGCGATCTTCCGCAGCTCGGCGTGGCTGCCGGAGTCCTTGCGCCACAGCCCGCTGACGATGTCGACGGCCTCCTCCGGCGCGGCCGCGAACTCCAGCCCCGCGTAGACCGGAGCACAGGCGTCCAGCCCCAGGTCCTGGGCGGTCAGCCGCCGCCCCAGGCGCCGGGTGAAGACCTCGGCAATCAGCGCCGGCGTCGTACCGCGGGGTTGCTGCCCGCGCAGCCAGCGGGTGACGGACGTCTTGTCGTATCTCAGGTCGAGCCCGTGTTCGAGACCGAGCTGGTCCACGCGACGGGCAAGTCCCGCGTTGGAGAACCCCGCTTCTGCGATGAGCGCGGCGAGCTGTCGGTTGGGGGTGCGCTGCGCGGGTCGTTCCGTCATCTGCGGTGCGGTCTCCTGCCTTCCGGCTGAGCGAGGTGCCCGGATTGCCTGTGAGCAGCCCTTATGGCCACACGAACGGCGCGAATGTAGCGGAGAGTGAACACCCGATCGCAGAATTCGACAGGCATTCATCCGATCGTGTGAGGATTGCCCGAAAGCTGACAGTCGACCCCGACCGGTCCCCGACCGACCCCGGCTCGAACGGTCGTACAGTGGCGTGGGCGCGTTTCGTGCCTGACGACCTTCTAGGGAGGCGCTCTGCCGTGAGCGATTTGCGGTTCGTGCGGATGGGTTTCGGGGCCGAGGCCGTGGACTACCAGCTGGCCTGGGACGAGCAGCGCCGGGTGCACGCGGCACGGTTCGCCGACGAGGTGCCCGACACCGTGATCCTCCTGGAGCACCCCCCGGTCTACACGGCCGGCCGGCGCACCGCGGAGAGCGAGCGCCCCCTCGACGGCACCCCGGTCATCGACGTGGACCGCGGCGGCAAGATCACCTGGCACGGTCCCGGCCAGCTCGTGGGCTACCCGATCCAGAAGCTGCCCCGCCCGGTGGACGTGGTCGCGCACGTCCGCCGCCTGGAGGAGGCCCTGATCCGCACCTGCGCGGAGTTCGGCCTGGAGACCACCCGGGTCGAGGGCCGCAGCGGGGTGTGGGTGCTGGGCGACCCGGTGGAGCGGCGCCCCGCGCTCGGCGGACTCTCCCTGGACTTCGACCCCCGGCTCACCGACGACGAGTTCGACCCCCGCCTCAACGGCCCGGAGTACGCGCCCTCCAACGCCGGCCAGCGCCGCGAGGACCGCAAGATCGCCGCGATCGGCATCCGGGTGGCCAAGGGCGTCACCATGCACGGCTTCGCGCTGAACGTGAACCCCGACAACAAGTGGTTCGACCGGATCATCCCGTGCGGCATCCGTGACGCGGGCGTCGCCTCCCTGGCGAACGAGCTGGGCCGCGACATCACGATCGCCGAGGTGCTCCCCGTGGCGGAACGCCACCTCCGGGACATCCTGGAGAACGCGGAACCGAAGCCCCGGGTCATCGAGAAGACACCGGCATGACGACAGCCCGTCCGGCGATCGGGGACAAGGCCCGTTCAGGGCCGGAGCGGGGACCCGGGGGCGGCAGCCCCGGCAGCCCCGGCACCCACGCCGGGTTTCAAATCAACGGGCGTACCCTTGAGCACGCCGAAGAATCAATCGCTAGGGAGCCGGTCGTGTCCGCAGTCGCACCCGACGGACGCAAGATGCTGCGCCTGGAGGTCCGCAACAGCCAGACCCCCATCGAGCGCAAGCCCGAGTGGATCAAGACCCGGGCGAAAATGGGCCCCGAGTACTCCAAGATGCAGAACCTCGTCAAGAGCGAGGGGCTGCACACGGTCTGCCAGGAAGCCGGCTGTCCGAACATCTACGAGTGCTGGGAGGACCGCGAGGCGACCTTCCTCATCGGCGGTGACCAGTGCACCCGGCGCTGCGACTTCTGCCAGATCGACACCGGCAGGCCCGAGGCGCTGGACCGTGACGAGCCGCGCCGCGTGGGCGAGTCGGTCGTCACCATGGACCTGAACTACGCCACCATCACCGGTGTCGCCCGCGACGACCTGGAGGACGGCGGCGCCTGGCTGTACGCGGAGACCGTGCGCCAGATCCACGCGCAGACGGCCGACCGCGCGGACGGCCGCACCAAGGTCGAGCTGCTCGCCCCCGACTTCAACGCGATCCCCGAGCAGTTGGAGGAGGTCTTCTCCTCCCGCCCCGAGGTGTTCGCGCACAACGTCGAGACGGTCCCCCGGATCTTCAAGCGGATCCGCCCCGGCTTCCGCTACGACCGCTCCCTGAAGGTCATCACCGAGGCCCGCGACTACGGCCTGGTCACCAAGTCGAACCTGATCCTCGGCATGGGCGAGACCCGCGAGGAGGTCAGCGACGCGCTGAAGCAGCTGCACGACGCGGGCTGCGAGCTGGTCACCATCACGCAGTACCTGCGGCCCTCCGTGCGCCACCACCCCGTGGAGCGCTGGGTGAAGCCGCACGAGTTCGTGGAGCTGAAGGAGGAGGCCGAGCAGATCGGCTTCTCCGGTGTGATGTCCGGCCCGCTGGTCCGCTCCTCGTACCGCGCCGGCCGCCTCTACCGGATGGCGGTCGAGAAGCGAGGCGCGTACGTGGCCTCCCAAGCCGTCTGACCTCGCCCGGAGCCGTCCGGCGGCACACCGCCGACGGCGTGTGAATTCACGCACAAGGCCCTACCGGCCAGTAATGGCCGAGACCACGCGGTCCCGACCGTCCTCGCAGATGAGGGCACCGGTCGGGGCCGCGTCGGCGTTCCGGACCCTCCCACCGAGGCTTCATGCCTGTTTGACCGGCCGGTCACGCCCTGGTAACACCAGTCAGTGAGCCTGGAATCACAGCACGTACACCCCTACCCGCCGGCACCGAGGGAGACCTCCACCATGCAGGCCGCGCCCGTCCGCGCCACCGCCATCCCGTCCTTCGCCACCGCACTGCGCGCCGTCGAGTCGCTGCTGATGAGCGGCGGCCAGCGCACCGCCCGCCGCAACGCCTGGACCTCGGTGCTGGAGGACCGCCGTCGCGCCAGGGACCGGGTCGAGGCACAGCGCGTCCTCGACCAGGCCCTGAGCACCCCGCCCCTGAGCGCTCCGTCCCTGCCGACCCGCCCCTGACCTACCGCCCCCCGCGGGGACACGTAGACTTCATGGCATGGCGAGGAAGGAAACCGCAGCGGACGCTGCGAACCCCGGGCGACTGAAGCAGATCGCCCTGACCTACAAGATGACCCGCAGGGCCGACAAGAAGATCGGTCTTGTACTCGCGGCTGTCGGAATCGTCACCTTCGGTGTCTTCCTCGCGATCGGTTTCTTGATCGGGCACCCCATCTATCTCGGCATCCTGGGCCTCCTGCTCGCCTTCCTCGCGACGGCGATCGTCTTCGGGCGCAGGGCCGAGCGGGCCGCCTTCGGGCAGATGGAGGGACAGCCGGGCGCCGCCGCGGCCGTGCTCGACAACATCGGCCGGGGCTGGACGACGACCCCCGCGGTGGCGATGAACCGGAACCAGGACGTGGTGCACCGCGCGGTCGGCAAGGCCGGCATCGTGCTGGTCGCCGAGGGCAACCCGAACCGGGTGAAGAGCCTGCTGGCCGCCGAGAAGAAGAAGATGAACCGCATCGTCGCGGACGTCCCGGTGCACGACCTGATCGTGGGCACCGGCGAGGGCCAGGTCGAGCTGAAGAAGGTCCGTACGACCATGCTCAAGCTGCCCCGCGTGCTCACCGGCCCGCAGGTCACCGCGACCAACGACCGGCTGCGCGCCCTGGGCGACCTGATGAGCAACATGCCGCTGCCGAAGGGCCCGATGCCCAAGGGCATGAGACTGCCGAAGGGCGGCGGCCCGAGGGGCCGCTGACCCACCCTTTCCTCTACGACGACGGGGGCGCCGGAATCGGATTCCGGCGCCCCCGTCGTCGTATCCCGTCAGAAGCGGCTGTCAGATCCGCACCTCGACCGTGCGGGCCAGCCGGTCGTGCAGTCCGCGGCCGTCACGGTCCCAGACCAGGGCGGGAACGGCCAGGCACAGCAGCACCGAGCGCACCAGCCCGCGCAGCGGCTGGATCCGGCCGGTGTCGAGGGCGACCACCCGCAGCCCGAGCAGACGCTTGCCGGGGGTGAAGCCGACCGTGCCGACGGTGAGGACGCTCAGCACGAGGAACACCAGCAGCGCCCAGTTGCTGGTCGCCTGTCCCTCGTAGCCCTCGGTGATCAGACCGTATGCGATCAGGACGCACAGACCCCAGTCCACGGCGAGGGCGCCGAGCCTGCGGCCGGGTCCCGCGATCGAGCCCGGTCCGTTCTCCGGCAGCCCCAGCTGCTCGCCCCGGTAGCCGAACTCGGCACCGGCGTCCTCCAGGGCCGCGCGGGGCCCCGAGAGCCATGATCCGATTGCTTGCCTGTTGTCCACCCGTCCACGGTACTGCGCCCGGATATGACCACAGGACGGCGGGGTGCGCCGGGGCTACCGTGGGAGAGGGCCCGGTTAACTTGTGCGAAACAAATGGGTCACGCCCGAGAAATGACCCGTCCCTAGGGTCGAGGGGAGCGTGTGCCGGTCGCACCGGCCACACGAACGATCTACCACCCCGGCGGGACGGTCGGGAGTAGGAGGAGCTGGATGTTCCAGAACGCCGACGACGCCAAGAAGTACCTCGCGGACGAGGACGTCAAGTTCATCGACGTCCGGTTCTGCGACCTCCCGGGTGTGATGCAGCACGTCACCATTCCTGCCGAGGCGTTCGACCCGGACGAGGAGCTGGCGTTCGACGGATCGTCGATCCGCGGTTTCCAGGCCATCCACGAGTCCGACATGTCGCTGCGCGCGGACCTGTCGACCGCCCGGGTCGACCCGTTCCGCCGTGACAAGACGGTGAACATCAACTTCTTCATCCACGACCCGATCACGGGCGAGGCCTACTCCCGCGACCCGCGCAACGTGGCCAAGAAGGCCGAGGCGTACCTGGCCTCCACCGGGATCGCGGACACCGCGTACTTCGGTCCCGAGGCCGAGTTCTACGTCTTCGACAGCGTGCGCTTCAAGACCTCCGAGAACGAGTCCTTCTACCACATCGACTCCGAGGCGGGCGCCTGGAACACCGGTGCGCTGGAGGACAACCGCGGTTACAAGGTCCGCTACAAGGGCGGCTACTTCCCGGTCCCGCCGGTCGACCACTTCGCCGACCTGCGTGCCGAGATGTCCCTGGAGCTGGCCAAGTCCGGCCTGAAGGTCGAGCGCCAGCACCACGAGGTGGGCACCGCCGGCCAGGCCGAGATCAACTACAGGTTCAACACGCTGCTCGCCGCCGCCGACGACCTGCAGCTCTTCAAGTACATCATCAAGAACGTCGCCTGGCGCAACGGCAAGACCGCGACCTTCATGCCGAAGCCGATCTTCGGTGACAACGGCTCGGGCATGCACGTCCACCAGTCGCTGTGGGCGGGCGGCGACCCGCTCTTCTACGACGAGCAGGGCTACGCCGGCCTGTCGGACACGGCCCGCTACTACATCGGCGGCATCCTCAAGCACGCGCCGTCGCTGCTGGCCTTCACCAACCCGACGGTGAACTCGTACCACCGTCTGGTGCCGGGCTTCGAGGCGCCGGTGAACCTGGTGTACTCGCAGCGCAACCGCTCCGCCGCGATGCGCATCCCGATCACCGGGTCCAACCCGAAGGCCAAGCGCGTCGAGTTCCGCGCCCCGGACGCCTCCGGCAACCCGTACCTGGCCTTCTCGGCGCTGCTGCTGGCCGGCCTGGACGGCATCAAGAACAAGATCGAGCCGGCCGAGCCGATCGACAAGGACCTCTACGAGCTGGCTCCCGAGGAGCACGCGGGCGTGGCCCAGGTCCCGACCTCCCTCGGCGCGGTCCTCGACCGCCTGGAGGCCGACCACGAGTTCCTCCTCCAGGGCGACGTCTTCACGCCGGACCTGATCGAGACGTGGATCGACCTCAAGCGCACCAGCGAGATCGCCCCGCTCCAGCTCCGCCCGCACCCGCACGAGTTCGAGCTGTACTTCGACGTGTGACCGGCTCACGGCGCCCCCGCCTCTGGATTCCTCCAGGGCGGGGGCGCCGTCGTGTGTCCGGAATCCTTCCCCCGGTGGGCGCGGAGGGGGATCATAAGGACTGACACCGTTGTTCGAGGAAGGTCACGGGGATGTCCGAACGGGACGAGGAGAAGCGGGAGTTCGACATCAAGTGGGCGGACGGCGCCGAGCACAAGGAGCCGTCGGCGCGGGCCCGGATGCTCGCCGCCCGCTGGAAGGACAACCCGCCCGGACCGGTCCCGTTCCGCGGCGAACCGGAGTACCGGGGATCGTCCGGCCGCTCGTCGTGGGTGTCGACGGCCGTGGTGCTCGGCTGCGTCGTCGCGGTGATCGTGCTGCTCGGCTACGCCGACTTCCGCCCGTACTGATCCCGGCGACGCGGCGTGCCCGCCAGGCCCCGGTGCGCGCACCCGCCCGCGCACCGGCCCGCCTTCCGGCTACTCGGTCTGGGCGACGGCGACCGTCGGTGAGGTCCGGGAGGCGCGGAGGGCGGGCACCATGCCCGCGGCGGCGGTCACCAGGACGAGGGCGGTGAAGACCACCGCGAGCTCCCCGGCCGGCACGCTGAACGGGGCGCTCGTCCGGGCGACCCGGACCACCAGCCAGGAGTACGGGATGCCGAGGGCCAGACCGAGGACCCCGCCCAGTACGCCGTGGAGCGCGCACTCCACCGTGACCATGCGGTGCACGGCCGCCCCGCTGAGCCCCAGGGCCCGCAGCAGCCCGAACTCACGCTTGCGTTCGACGACGGTGAGACTCGCCGTCGTCGCGACTCCGACGACCGCCACCAGGACGGTCAGCCCCAGGACCATGATCACTGTCGTGGCCATCGTCCGCAGGTCGTCCGAGTCTCCGGCCTGTGCGGCCGAGTCCTCGGCGATGACGCGGCCGTCGCCGCGCTCCGGGCCGGTCAGCGTGTCGGTGATGGCCCGCTGTGCGCGTATCCGCCCCTGGGCGCCGGCCTGCGAGGCGTTGGCCGTGACCGTGGTGGGCGCGGCGTCCGCTCCCATACGGGTGAGGTCCGCGGCGGGGACGAAGAAGTTCCCTCCGTAGGGGCCGGCTCCGGGCAGCGTCGCCGCCACGGTGAGCCGGACGGGGCGGCCCTCGAACGTCAGCGTCACGCGGTCGCCCGCCCGGACGCCGAGCCGGTGGGCGTGGTCGGCGTCCACGACGACGTGGGCGGGTCCGAGGTGGTCGAGGGAGCCGGTGCGGGCGGTCAGGCTCACGCCGGAGCGGACGGTGCCGAGGTCGAGGTCGGAGACGGTCGCGCTGCGGGAGTCCTCGACGACCTCCGCCGTACGGAACGCGGTCACGTCGGCGAGTTCGGGGTGCGAGGTGAGATCGGCGGCCAGCGACCGGTCCAGCGTCTCGCTGTCCCGTGGGTACAGGTGGAAGTCGGCGGGTGCCTCCACCGCCTGCCGGTAGCGCTCGTAGGCGTTCAGGGAGGCGAGGCAGGTCAGGGTCGAGCCGACCAGGCAGACGCCGAGGGCCACGACGACCGAGACCGAGGCCGCCCTGCCCGGCGCGCCCCCGACGCCCGCGACCGCGAGCCGGCCGGCCGCGCCGGTGCGGCGCAGGGGCACGGCGACGGCCGACAGCACCGGCCGGACCAGACGGGGGCCGAGGGCGATCAGGGCCAGGAAGGCCAGCCCGCCCGAGAGCACCACGACGGTCAGCGCCGCGAACCGGTCGTACTCCGTGTCGCCCGGCTGGGGCAGTCCGTCGTACTGCCGCCAAGCGAGGAGCGCGGCACCCGCCGCGCACAGCAGGCCCAGCAGGGTCCGGCCGGTACCGCTCGCCGTGCCCTCCCCGGACGCCGCGCTGCGCAGGGCCTGCAGCGGGGAGACCCGCGAGGCGCTCAGGGACGGGGCCAGGACCGCCAGGACCGCAAGGAGGCCGGTGCCGAGAACGGTGAGAACGGCCTCCGTCAGCGGAAGGTGGGAGGGGGCGAACAGGTCGTGCCCGAACCGCCCGGCGACCGGGGGGACGAGCCGCCCGCAGCCCCAGGCCGCCAGCACACCGGTCGCGCCGGCCAGCAGGCCGACCACCGCCCCTTCGGCGACGAGCGCGGCGGCGAGCCGTCGCGGGGTCGCCCCGATGGCGCGCAGCAGCGCCAGCTGGCGTACGCGCCGTGCGAAGACGATACGGAAGGTGGAGGTCGCGACGAGGACGGCCGCGCCGACGGCGACGGCGAGGAAGACGGTGACCAGCTCCAGGGTGTCCTTCGCCTCCGCCACCGCCTCGCGGGCCTCCTCCTCCCGCACCTCGTCCCCGGACCGCACCTGTGCTCCGGGCACCGCCTGCCGGATCCGCTCCGCCGTATCCACGGAGCCGGAAGCGGAGGACTCGGTGTCGGTGCGGACGTCGATGCGGGAGTAGCCCGACACGCCGAGCAGCTCCTCGATCCGAGGGCCCGGGGCGTACCCGGTGGGCTCCGCGTCGTCCGTGGCGGTGCCGCGGACGATGCCGCTGACCTCGACCGTCACCCGTCGGGTGCCCTCGCCGTCGGGTTCGGGCCGGAGCAGGGTGAGCGACGATCCCGGAGCGAGGCCGTACTCCCGCGCGGCCCGCGTGTCGACGGCGAGCCGGCCCGGGCCGGAGGGGTACGTGCCGTCGAGCAGCCGGACTTCCGCCAGGGCGCCGGTGCCCGGGTCCGCGGACAGGGCCAGGTAGCGTTCGACGGCGCTGCCGTCCAGCGGGGTGCCGCCGTCGAGCCGGCCGACGGCCTCGGTGACTCCGGGCGTCTCCAGGATCTCGCTCAGGCGGTCCTCGCCGATGTCCTCCCCGTCGCCGGGCGTGACCACCAGCGACACCGCTTCGGGTGTGCCGCGGAACTTCTCGACGACGGTCGCGGTGATGATCTGCTGGGCCGTGACGGTCCCGAAGACGACGAACGCCGCGATCAGCAGCGACAGTCCGGTCGCCGTGAACCGTCCGGGCCGCCGCAGGAGTTCCGCCACCTGGGAGCCCAGGACGGTCGCGCGCCACGGGGTGCTCATCGCCGCCTCCCCACGACGTCGCCGGCGGGGGCGGTGTGCTCGTCCTCGACGACGCGTCCGTCCGCGAGGGTCAGCACCCGGTCCGCGTACCGCGCGGCCGCGGGGTCGTGGGTGACCATCACGACCGTCTGGCCGAGGTCGTCGACGGACCGGCGCAGCATGGTGAGGACTTCGGTGCCGGCCCGGGAGTCGAGGTTGCCGGTGGGTTCGTCGGCGAAGAGCACGGCCGGCCGGGCCACCAGCGCCCGGGCCACGGCGACCCGCTGCTGCTGGCCCCCGGACAGCTCGGCGGGGCGGTGCGAGAGCCGGTGGGCGATGCCGAGGACCTCGCAGAGGTGGTCCACCAGGGCGCGGTCCGGGCGCCCGCCGGACATGGCGACGGGCAGCACGATGTTCTCGTACGCCGTCAGCTGCGGCAGCAGGTTGAACGACTGGAAGACGAACCCGGTCCGCTCCCGGCGCACCCGGGTCAGCTGCCGGTCGGACAGTCCGGTGATCTCCGTCCCGTCCAGGACGATGCTGCCGGAGGTGACGGTGTCGAGTCCGGCGACGCAGTGCATCAGGGTCGACTTGCCCGACCCGGAGGGGCCGACGACGGCGGTGAACCGGGCGCGCCGGATGCCGACGGACACCTCGTCGAGGGCCCGTACCTCGGCGGTGCCCTGGCGGTAGGTCTTCACCAGGGCGGTGGCGGTGATGACGTCGTCCGGTACGCGGTCGCGGGCGGCGGTGTGGACAGCCATGGGGACGGTTCTCGCGATCCGGGTCAGGCACCGAGCGACGGCATGGTGAGGGTGACGCCGGAGTCCGAGCAGTGTCCCCGCGCCTCTTCCTGGAGGTTCTTCACGTCCTTCGCGGACGGCGCTTCGGGGGACTTCCGGGCGGTCGCGAGCGCCCACCCCTCGTACTGGGAGATCTTGGCTCCGAGGTAGCCGTCCTTCATCTTCGCGCGACGCTCGTCGCCGGTCTCCTGCCACCACTTCTCCGCGTCCGGCGCGGGGCCGGTGGAGATCTCCTCGGCCTCGGTGATGATGCGCTGCGCCAGCCGGCAGTCCTCGGCGGACGCCTGGCTGAGCTCGTCGCGGTCCAGCCACCAGTAGCCCGCTCCGGCGGCCAGGGCCGCGGCGATCACGGCCGCGGCCGCGCCGATGACGAGACGGTTCCGCTTGCGGTTCCGCGTGGTGGGCGTGGTGTTCATCGGGTCCTCCGGATGTCTTCTCGGCCGCGTTCGGCGACAGTGAGAAGTCTGGAGTTCGGCGGCCCGCCGGACATCGGCCACGGATCCGAGATCGGAGGCGGCGGATCTGGCACACCGGACGGGGTGGTCTCTGCACCCCCGGGGGCAGAACCCGGGGGCGCCCCTGCACCCTCAGGGGGAGGGACGGACCAGTCCGGACTCATAGGCGAACGCGACGGCCTGGGCCCGGTCCCGCAGGTGCAGTTTGGCCATGAGGTTGCCCAGGTGCGTCTTCACCGTGGCCCCCGCGACATACAGCTCCTCCGCGATCTCGGCGTTGGACAGCCCCCGGGCGACCAGGGTGAGCACGTCCCGCTCGCGCGCGGTGAGGGCGTCCAGCCGTTCGGCCTGTCCGTTCGCCGGTGCCAGCCGGTCCGAGACCCGGTCGAGGAGCAGCCGGGTGATGCGCGGCGCCACCACCGACTCCCCCGCGGCCAGGACCCGGATGGCGTTCACGACCTCCGTGGCGGGAGCGTTCTTCAGCAGGAAGCCGCCGGCTCCGGCGCGCAGGGCCGCGAACGCGTCCTCGTCGTTGTCGAAGGTGGTCAGCACCAGCACGCCGGGCGGGTCGTCCCGCCGCATCAGCCGCTCCGTGGCCTGGATGCCGTCCATGACGGGCATGCGGACGTCCATGATGACGACGTCCGCCTCGACCTTTTCCAGCAGGTCGAGGGCGTCCGCCCCGTTCTCCGCCTCACCGACGACCTCGATGTCGTCCTGACCGGCCAGCACCATGGAGAAACCGGCCCGGATCAGCGGCTGGTCGTCCACCACGGCCACCCTGATCGGCCTGTCCGCCCGCGTCATCATTTCGTCCTTGTCGGAATCGAGGCACGTACGTGCCATCCGCTGCCGAGCCGGGGGCCGGCCTCGAAGCTGCCGCCCGCGAGCTCCACCCGCTCCCGCATCCCCACGAGTCCGTTCCCTCCGGAGCGTCCGCCGACGCCGTGGCCGGCGAGGGTTCCCGCCCCGTCGTCGACCACACCGATCAGCAGGGTGCCCTGCTCCTCATGGAGCCGGATGCCGACCCCGGCCCCGGCTCCGGCGTGGCGGAGCACGTTGGTGAGGCACTCCTGGACGATGCGGAAGGCCGTCATCTCCTCCGCCGGCGACAGCCGTCCCTCGCCGACCTCGACCGACACGTCCACGGTGAGCCCGGCGGCCCGTGCGCGTTCGGCGACGACCTCGATCTCGTCGAGGGTGACCAGGCGCCGTGGCGGGCCGCCGTCGGCGGAGTCCGGGTCGCCGGGGTCCGGGTTCCCCTCGCGCAGCACCCGGACGATGCGGTGCATGTCGTCGATCGCGTCCCGGCCCGTGGCGGCGATCGTCTTCAGCGCGGACTCCGCCATGTCCGGCGACTTCCGCAGCACGGCCTCGGCGCCGTCGGCCTGGAGGATCATCACGGCCAGGCTGTGCGCCACCACGTCGTGCAGTTCACGGGCGATCTCGGCCCGCTCCCGGGTCGCGGCCAGCCGGATCCGCTGCTCCTGTTCCCGCTCGGCGTGCCAGGCGCGGGCCGTCTGGCTCTCGGCGTAGAGGCGCCGCGTGTGCAGGGCGAAGGCCGTCAGCCAGACCGTCAGCGTCAGCCCCCAGAAGATCAGGAGCGATTCGGGCTCGACGAACGGCTCGATGCCGAGGACCGGCATCCCCACCGTCCCGGTCGCCGTGGCCAGCAGCACCACGGCGCCCGCGAGGTACGGCATCCAGGTGGTCCGGGAGTGGTGGACGACCGACATCATGGCGAACAGCACGGACACGTCGTACGAGGCGGGCGCCGACGTCAGCGGCAGGTCGGGCAGGTCGTACAGGACGAACTGGACGACGCCCAGCGCCAGGACGGCCGCCATCACCGTGCCGGGGAACCGTCTGCGGGCCAGCAGGCACAGCGCCATCAGCCCGCCCAGGAGCAGGTCGTACTCGCCGCCGTAGTACTCCGCCGCCACCAGGACCACCAGCGCGACACCGATGTCGCACGCCCGGGCGACGGCGCGTCCGTACCGGCCGGACGGCGTCATCCAGGCCGACGGGACCGGGACCGTCCTCTCCTCAGCCAACCGTCGTACCTTTCTCCTCCGGCAGGGCCGCGACCGCGCGGCCTGCCGGCACAAGTGCCGCCGGACCGCGGCGACTTCGGGTGAGGGCATCGCCCTCGCCCGCCCATACTGCCTCAGCGCACGGCACACCGGTGCCGGGCGCCCCGCACACGGAGGCCGCCCGGCACCGGCCCGGAACTCAGCGGTTGTAGCGCATGAACGCGCGCACCATGTGGCACGTGGTGTCCGACGGCGGGTGGACGCCGATCAGTGCCGCCGTGGTGCGGATCTTGTTGTTGCGGGCCTGGCTGGGCAGATAGACGCCGGAGTCGAGCAGGGCGATGGCGAGCCGCATCGCCTTGAGCCGGCGGTTGTGCGTGACGTACCACTCGCGCGGGCGGCCCGCCGGCAGGGCACGCTTCTCCACCGGGGCGCAGGGCAGTTCGAGCAGCACGGGACGCTTCGCGGTGGACTGGGTGGGCAGGGGCTTCGGCTTCAGTGCGGCAGCGGGCACGGGCATCCTCCTGTCGCGGTCGGGGCGGCCCGCCGGGATCCCCGACGACCCCGGCACCACCCTCGAACACTGCTTCCAGTCTACTGCCCCCCACTGACAATCAGCAGACCTGACGGAGCCAATAAATGCGCTGGTGAGCACGGGTTTTGGCATGACGTCACACAGGCCCCGCACGACACGCGCACGAGGGCGGAGAATTCGAACAGAGCGGGGTCGGCGTACCGTGGGCGGCATGGAGATCTGGATCAATCCCGCCTGTTCCAAGTGCCGTGGCGCCATCAGTCTGCTCGACGCCGAGGGGGCCGAGTACACCGTCCGCCGCTATCTGGAGGACGTACCGAGCGAGGACGAGATCCGGGCGGTGCTGGAGCGGCTCGGGCTGGAGCCGTGGGACATCACCCGGACCCAGGAGGCCGTCGCGACGGAGCTGGGACTCAAGGAGTGGGCGCGGGAGGCCGGTACGCGGGACCGCTGGATCGCGGCGCTCGCCTCGCACCCCAAGCTGATCCAGCGGCCGATCATCACGGCGGACGACGGTACGGCGGTCGTGGGCCGCACGGAGGACGCCGTGCGGGACGCCCTCTCCCGCTGACAGCCGTGTGACGCAGGCCACTTCGACTGCCCGGCCCGACCGCTGAGCAACTCTGTTCGGTATCTCGTACATAGCGGCGTACGCTCCCCCTACCTCTTCAGGAGGCGCGCATGTCGCGCAGGAGAACTCTCGGCCCGAAGAAGAAGCTCGCGCTGCTGGTCGGTGCCGCGACGGTGGCGGGAGGCGGGGCCTTCGTCATGGCGACCACGTCGAACGCCAGCCCGCCGTCGGCCACCACCAGGTCGGCGGCGGACTCGACCGTCTGCCAGGGCCTCGCCACCGCGCTCGGCAACAACCAGAAGTTCATCGAGGGCCAACGGGCCGCCCCGGACGCGCAGTCCGAGGCGCGGATCGCCAACCGCGAGGCGGTCATCGCCCAGATCCAGCGCCAGCAGGAGGCGTCCGGATGCACGGTGGGGGAGTCGGCTCAGGACTCCCAGGCCGCGCAGCCGCAGCAGCCCGCCCCCTCGCAGCCCGCGGCGGAGGAAGAGGGTGCGCAGACCTCCGGTGAGCAGGTGTGCAACGGGTCGACCGTCACCCTCTCCGGCGAGGGCGGCGCCCCGGCCGCGTCCAGCAACCAGTTCCCGGCCGGCACGAAGCTGAAGGTCACCAACCTGGACAACAACAAGTCCACGACGGTGGAGGTCACCTCGGTCTCCGGCAGTTGTGTACTGCTCAACAACGCGGCCTTCGAGCAGGTCCGGGAGGCCGGCAAGTTCCTGATCCGCCGCGCGGTGATCGAGAAGGTGGGGTGAGGTCCGGGTTCGTCGCGGATTCCCAGGGCCCGCCGCTCCCCCACCGGGGCGGCGGGCCCGTCCGCGTCCCCCGCGACCGGGCACGCGTGCTCACACGGTGAGGTGGGACACAGCGGTGTCAGGTAACACGGGGTTCACATTCGGGCAATGGCCGGGAAATCGCCTGTTGACAGGCTGCGGGCATCGACGGCGGCGCCCCAGTGCCGCAGCGCCGCAGCACCCGCACAAGCGCCCAGACCCACCCCCGAAGGATGTGGACCGTGAGCTTCAAGGCCGAGTACATCTGGATCGACGGCACCGAGCCGACCGCCAAGCTGCGTTCCAAGACGAAGATCCTGGCCGACGACGCCAAGGGCGCGGAGCTGCCGATCTGGGGATTCGACGGTTCCTCCACCAACCAGGCCAAGGGCCACGCCTCCGACCGCGTCCTCAAGCCGGTCTTCGTCTGCCCGGACCCCATCCGCGGCGGCGAGGACGTCCTGGTGCTGTGCGAGGTCCTGAACACGGACATGACGCCGCACGAGACCAACACCCGTGCCCCGCTGGCCGAGGTCGCCGGGAAGTTCACCGCGCAGGAGCCGATCTTCGGCATCGAGCAGGAGTACACCTTCTTCAAGGGCGCCCGCCCGCTCGGCTTCCCCGAGGGCGGCTTCCCGGCCGCGCAGGGCGGCTACTACTGCGGTGTCGGCTCGGACGAGATCTTCGGCCGTGACGTCGTCGAGGCGCACCTGGAGAACTGCCTGAAGGCGGGCCTCGGCATCTCCGGCATCAACGCCGAGGTCATGCCCGGCCAGTGGGAGTTCCAGGTCGGCCCGCTGGCCCCGCTGGAGGTCTCCGACCAGCTGTGGGTGGCCCGCTGGCTGCTCTACCGCACCGCCGAGGACTTCGACGTCTCCGCCACCCTCGACCCCAAGCCGGTCAAGGGCGACTGGAACGGCGCGGGCGCGCACACCAACTTCTCCACCAAGGCGATGCGCGAGGGCTACGACGCGATCATCACCGCGTGCGAGTCGCTCGGTGAGGGCTCCAAGCCGCTGGACCACGTGAAGAACTACGGCGCCGGCATCGACGACCGTCTCACCGGTCTGCACGAGACCGCCCCGTGGAACGAGTACTCCTACGGCGTCTCCGACCGCGGTGCCTCGGTCCGCATCCCGTGGCAGGTCGAGAAGGACGGCAAGGGCTACATCGAGGACCGCCGTCCGAACGCCAACGTCGACCCGTACGTGGTGACCCGTCTGCTGGTCGACACGTGCTGCACCGCGCTGGAGAAGGCCGGCCAGGTCTGATCCGCACCGCAGTCCGCGAGGGGCGTCCACCGATCGGGGTGGGCGCCCCTTCGCGTTGTCCGAGCGGTGGAAGGGGCTCCTGCGGACCCCGCGTGTCTGCTTCAATGGACGCATGGCCAGCTTCCGGAAGTACGACGCGACGGGTCGCCGTGACCTGGAACCGTTCTGGCCTTCCCGTCAGCACCACGACTTCGACCGGGTGTGTTGTCGCGCGACGAACGCGCCGGCCCTCTAACGCCCGGATCCCCTCCCGGCCTTCGGCCGGCGCGCACCGCGTACGTCCTCGACGAACCCCTTCGCGCGAAAGAGCTGACGTCTCATGGCGACCCCCCGTTCCCTGTCCCCCGTGTCCCCCGTCTCCCCCTCCGCTCCTCCCCGGCTGCGTGCCGTCGACCGGGACGAGGTGGTGACCGTGGCGGATCTGCTGCCGCCGGGCGCCACCTGGCTGCCCGCGCCGCAGAACGCCCTGCCCGTCCTGCCCGGCCGCCCCCCGATGGTCGGCTACCTGGTGCTGGTCCCCGCCGACCAGCAGCCGCCGTTCCCGGCCGCGGTCCCGGAACCGGCCGGGCACCCCGACGGCGATCCGCTCATCCACGTCGACCCCGTACAGCGCACCGCCCACGTCGACGGACGGCAACTCGACCTCACCTACCTGGAGTTCGAACTGCTCGCCCATCTCGTGACGCACCCGGGCCGGGTGCACACCCGGGACCACCTGGTCGGCACGGTGTGGGGTTACGGCCATGTCGGTGACGGCCGTACCGTCGACGTCCACATCGCCCGGCTGCGCCGCAAACTGGGCTCCGGACACCGGGACGCGATCCGCACGGTGCGCCGGGTCGGCTACAAGTACGTGCCGCCGGCCGGACGCTGAGTCCCGTACGGCCGGTCTGCCGACAGCAGATTCCCGTTCCCCCGTGCCGCCCGGCCGGGCAGAGTCACCGGTATGAGACTTCTGATGCTGGGTGGTACGGAGTTCGCGGGCCGGGCCGTCGTCGAGGCGGCCCTCGGCCGGGGCTGGGAGGTGACCGTCTTCCACCGGGGGCGGCACGAGGCCCCGAAGGGCGCGCGGACGCTGCTGGGTGACCGCACCGCGATCGACGGGCTGGCCGCGCTCGACGGGGACCCCGGCGAGTGGGACGTCGTCGTCGACACCTGGTCGGCCGCCCCGCGCGCGGTGCGGGACGCGGCGCGGCTGCTGCGGGGACGCGCCGGACGGTACGTGTACGTGTCGAGCTGCTCGGTGTACGACTGGGCCCCGCCCGCCGGATACACCGAGCGGGCACCCGTGGTGGAGGGCGCCTCCGCCGACGCCGGCCTCACGGACTACGCGCGGGACAAGCTGGGCGGTGAGCTGGCCGCCGTGGACGCCTTCGGCGCGGACCGGTCGCTGCTGGTGCGGGCGGGGCTGATCCTCGGGCCGTACGAGAACGTGGGCCGGCTGCCCTGGTGGCTGAACCGGACGGCGCGCGGCGGGCCGGTCCTCGCGCCGGGCCCGCGTGACCTGCCGCTCCAGTACGTCGACGTCCGCGACCTCGCGGAGTGGATCCTCGGGGCGGCACAGCGGGAGCTGAGCGGGCCGTACAACCTGATGTCGCCGCAGGGGCACACCACGATGGGCGGGCTGCTGGAGGCGTGCGCCGAGGTGACCGGGGGCGCGGCCGAGCTGCGCTGGACCGCGCCGGAGGTGATCCTCGAAGCGGGGATCGAGCCGTGGACGCAGTTGCCGGTGTGGGTGCCGCCGGGCAGCGACCTGCACGACGCGCTGCACTCGGCGGACGTCTCCCGGGCGGTCGCGGCGGGACTGCGCTGCCGCCCGGTCGCCGAGACCGTGGCCGACACCTGGGCCTGGCTGCGGGAGATCGGCGGCACCGCGCCCCGGCGCCCGGACCGGACCGGCAAGGGGCTCGATCCGGAGCTGGAGGCGAAGGTGCTGGGGGCCACCGGAGGGGTGTAGGCAGCACCACCCCCGGGCCGGGTGCCCGGCCCAGTGCCCCGCCGGTCCCGCCCGGCCAGACTTGTGCCATGACCACCGAGACGAAGAACGGCCAGGGGCGGACCGGGGGGCGGGGCATCGCGCTCGCCGCGATACGAGGGCTGGCGCTCGCCCTGGTGGCGCTGCCGGGGGCGGTGCTGTGCTTCGTGCTGTCCGCGGTGTCCGTCGCGCTGATCCCGATCGGCGTCGGCATCGTCACCACCCCGTACGTGCTGAAGGGGGTGCGGACGTTCGCGAACTGGCGGCGGGTGCTGGCGGCCGAGTGGGGCGGGGTGCGGATCCCGCCGTCGTACCGGCCGGTACCGAAGGACGCCAACCCGTGGGGGCGGACGTTCGGGATGCTGGGCGACCCGGCGACCTGGCGGGACCTGCGGTGGCTGCCGGTCGACATGACCGCCGGTTTCGTCACCGCGCTGCTGCCGTTCGTGCTGCTGGTCTATCCGCTGGAGGGGTTCGCGCTGGCGGTCGGACTGTGGCGGGTGATGCCCGACGGGTACTGGTACGGCTTCGTGCCGGTCTCCGACCAGACGTCCGCGCTGGGCGCCGGCGTCCTCGCCCTCGCCCTGCTGTTCCTCGCGCACTTCTTCACCCCGCGCCTGCTGCACGTGCACTTCCTGCTCACGCGGGCCGTCCTCGGCTCGGGCCGGGGTGAACTGACCGAGCGGGTGCGGGTGCTGACCGAGACCCGGCGGGACGCCGTGGACACCTCCGCCGCCGAACTGCGGCGCATCGAGCGGGATCTGCACGACGGGGCGCAGGCACGGCTGGTCGCGATGGGCATGGACCTGGGGACGGTCGAGGCGCTGATCGAGAAGGACCCGGCGAAGGCGCGCGATCTGCTGGCGCGGACCCGGCGGTCCTCCGCCGAGGCGCTGACCGAGCTGCGGGAGCTGGTGCGCGGCATCCACCCGCCGGTGCTGGCCGAGCGCGGTCTCGGGGACGCGGTGCGGGCGCTGGCACTGCGGCTGCCGGTGGCCACGGAGGTGGACGTGGAGCTGTCCGGGCGGGCCGAGGCGCCGGTGGAGTCGGCGGCGTACTTCGCGGTGAGCGAGGTGCTCACCAACGCGGTGAAGCACTCCGGGGCGGACCGCGTCTGGATCGACCTGCACCACGCCGACGGCCATCTGCGGGTGACGGTCACCGACAACGGGCGGGGCGGCGCGGTGGTCGGCGCCGGCTCGGGACTGACCGGGGTGGAGCGGCGACTGGGTACATTCGACGGCGTCCTGGCCGTCAGCAGCCCCGCGGGCGGCCCCACCATGGTCACCATGGAGATCCCTTGCGCGTTGTCCTAGCCGAAGACCTGTTCCTGCTGCGCGACGGACTCGTCCGGCTGCTCGAAGCGCATGACTTCGAGATCGCGGCGGCCGTGGAGTCCGGCCCCGAGCTGGCGCGGGCGCTGGCCGAGCGGGAGCCCGACGTCGCCGTGGTCGACGTACGGCTGCCGCCGACGCACACCGACGAGGGGCTGCAGTGCGCGCTGGAGGCCCGTCGCAGGCGGCCGGGGCTGCCGGTGCTGGTGCTCTCGCAGCACGTGGAGCAGTTGTACGCGCGGGAGTTGCTGGCGGACGGCAGCGGCGGGGTGGGCTATCTGCTGAAGGACCGGGTGTTCGACGCGGAGCAGTTCGTGGACGCGGTACGACGGGTGGCGCGGGGAGGTACGGCGATGGATCCGCAGGTGATCCAGCAGTTGCTGGCGCGGCGGTCGGGGAACGACCGGCCGCTGGCGCGGCTGACGCCCCGCGAGCTGGAGGTGCTGGAGCTGATGGCGCAGGGACGCACCAACGCGGCGATCGCGGCCAGGCTGGTGGTGACGGAACGGGCGATCGCGAAGCACACCGCGAACATCTTCGCCAAACTGGGCCTTGAGGTCTCGGACGACGACAACCGGCGCGTGCTGGCGGTTCTCGCCTATCTCGACCACGGCCGGTGAAACCGGACCCACCCCTTCACCGCGGGTGGGCGATCGACAACTCCCGGTATCTCGGGGCCTGTTGAAACCAGTGTGGCCGTACTGACTTCCCATCGATTTCCGGGACGGGTGAACACCCGTGGGGCGGCTCCCGTACTCAAGGGAGCCGCTTCACTCCTGCCGGGCCGCTCGACGCCCCGCAAAGGTGCCCCCGTAAGGAAGGTCAAGAGGATTTCCATGGGACGCAACACAAGAAAACGCCGTATGCCGCTGGCCACCAAAGTGACAGCCGGGGCGGCGGCCCTGGCGCTCGGTGGGGGCGGGCTGGTCTGGGCCAACTTCTATGCCTCGGCGCACGAGGACGGAGGCCACAACCGGACGAAGTCGAGGGGGGCACAGGTCGCCACGATCAACTGCCCCGACGTCGGCCAGAAGCTGACGAAGGTGCCGAGGAACGCGCGCAGGGGCGTGGCGAAGGAGCTGGCCCTGCTGGACCGGCAGATCACGGACGCCTACACGCGTCTCGCGGAGACGCGCCAGGCCCAGGCGGGAGACGCCGGCTACGTCGACAACGCCATCCTCGGACCGCTGAAGTCCAAGCGGACGGCCACCCTGGACCGGATCGGCATCAACATCAACCGCGCGGGCGGCAAGGCGCCGCGCGACCTCGGCCGGTTCGCCCAGTGCCAGGGCGTTCCCGTCGAACAGCCGGGGAACGACGGCGGTGGCCAGGACCAGGACAACGGTCAGGGCGACGGCGGCCAGGACCAGGGGGACGGCGGTCAGGACAACGGCCAGGACCAGGGCAACGGCGGGCAGGCCGACAACGGCCCCGTGGCGGACGACTTCATCGACATCGAGGACGTCCAGCCGAACTCCCGCAACCTGCCCAACGGTCTGGCCGCGAACGGCGACGGCGGTTCGACGGGCACCTTCACCACCGAGTGCGGCACCAACGAGAACGCGCTCCGCAACTCGGACAACGTGATCGTCGCCCCCGGTGTCAGCAACGGCGCCCAGCACCAGCACGACTACGTCGGCAACCAGGCCAACACCGCCTTCGCGAGCGACGAGGACCTGGCCAACGGGGAGACGACCTGCCAGAACCAGGGCGACAGGTCGACGTACTTCTGGCCGGTCCTGCGGATCCAGGACGGTACGCAGGACATCGACCAGGGCCAGCCGGGCGGCGGTCAGGACGGCAACGTCGGCAAGATCGTCGCGCCCACCGCGGCGGAGCTGAGGTTCGTCGGCAACCGGACGAGCGACGTCGTCGCGATGCCGAGGGCGCTGCGCATCATCACCGGTGACGCGAAGGCCTTCACCAACGGCCTGAACAACGCCAACACCGCCTGGAGCTGCACCGGCTTCGAGGACCGGCAGGTGACGGACAAGTACCCGATCTGCCCCCAGGGCAGCAGCGTGGTCCGGACGTCCGCCTTCCAGAGCTGCTGGGACGGCCAGAACATCGACAGCGCCAACCACCGCACGCACGTCGACTTCGTCGAGGCGGACGGCACCTGCTCGAACGGCTTCCAGGCCATCCCCCAGCTCCAGGTCCGCCTGGTCTACGACAACATCCCGGCCCCGCGGATCGAGAACGGGCAGGTCGTGAACCCGTTCGCGGTGGACTCCTTCCCGGAGCAGCTGCACAAGCCGATCACCGACCACAACGACTTCATCAACTTCTTCGACGAGGACCTGATGAACGAGATGGTCGACTGCATCAACAGCGGCCAGGACTGCCAGTAGTCCGGTGACCCGGTGACGGGAAGAGGCCGGCGGTGGGATCTCCCACCGCCGGCCTCTTCGTCCGTCCGGAGCCGGGGGTCAGCCGTGGTGGCCGCCCTGGTTGTGGCTGCCGCCGGGGTTCATGTGCTCGGACCCCTCCTCCATGGTCCCGCCGAGCGTGCTCCGCAGCGCCGTCACGGTCCGCTCCTCGCCGACGGCCACCCACTTGCGGCCGACGAGGTAGTAACCGCCGTAGTCCTTGGCGGTGCTGAGCCATTCGGCCTGACCCCGGTCGGTGGCGAAGGTGGCGAGGACGTACTTCCCGTCGCCCTTCCCGCACAGCGCCTGGCGGATGGTGTCGGCGTCGGTCTGCATGTTCGGCTCGCACTTCGCCTCGGCGGCCAGGTGCTCCAGGCTGCCGGTCGCGGTGGGCGGCACCTCGTCCTCGCCGTCTTCGCCGGATCCGCAGGCGGTCAGCGCCAGTGCCGCCGCCGCACCGGCCAGCGCGAGCATCGGTCGGGTCAGCCTCATGTGTTCCTCCGGTCCCTCGCGGGCGACATGCCGCACGGAGCCCCGGCGCGGGGCCCTCGCCCTTCGATACGGCTGTGACGCCCGCGACGCTCAATTCCCGGTGACCATCTCCCCGGTCCGCTCGTTCTGCTGGACGTGCAGTCACAGGATGTCGTCCCGCCCTCCCCCGCCTCCTCCGCGGCCGGTCCGGTCGTGGGCGTCGAGCAGGCCGAGGCCGCGCTCGTCGAGCACTATCCGCGGCTCGTCCGGCTCGCCTACCTGGTGCTGCCGTCCGGCAGGGGCCGGAGCAGGCGGGTGCTCACCGCGCACTCCCTGGTCCAGCGGGCGCTGCCCCGGGGCCGCACCCCCGCGCCGCTGATCCCCGCCCAGCAGGCCGGCCGTGACGGCGACCCCGGGTACGCGCTGCTCCGCCTCCAGGTGCTGCGTACGGCGCTGGGGCGCGGGGCGCGGCTGCCGTCGCCGCTACCGCGGGTGTGGGGGCTGAAGCTGTTCCCGCGTTCGGGCGGCGCCGACGAACTCGCGCTGGACCAGCGGCTGTCCGCGCTGTCCGGCCCGGCCCGCGCCGCCCACGCCCTGCGCGGTCTGGAGCGGCTCCCGGACGGGGACGTGCGGGAGGTGCTCGCGGCGGCGGGCGTCGCCGACGTGGACGCCGCGCTGGAGGAGGCCGACCGGATCCCCGACCCGTACCGGCTGCTCGACTCCCCCGAGTTCGACCCCTGCGTGCTCCAGGCCCGGCCGACGGATCTGCTGCGCCGCCGCCGGCGTCTGAAGGCCGCGCTGGTCGGCGGGGCGGCGCTGGCGGTGTGCGGGACGCTGCTGGGGCTGCCGGGTGACGGCTGGGGCCCGGACGGCGCCGCCGCGCCCCCGTACGCGCGCAACCCGGCCGCGCAGGCCGCGCTGGACCCGGGGAAGCTGACCCGGGTCTCCCCCGCCGCGTGGAAGACCTCCGCGCGCACCGACTTCTCCGTGTGGCCGGCTCGCGGCGACCGCACCGGCGACGAGGCCCTGCTGCGCCGCGCCCTCGCCGTCTGGGCCCGGCCCGGGAAGGGCGTCCGGGTGTCGGCGACCCCGGGCACCCCGTCCGGCGGCCCCGCCGGACCGCCCCGGCTGCTGTACGCGGGGACGGTCGACACCGCGCACGTGGTGGTCCTGTACGACGGTCTGCGGCTCGCCAGGTACGCCGAGCCGGAGGACGGCACGCGGGGGGCCGTGCTCGACCTCGCCCGCGTCGACGGCGCCGGCCGGGCCGGGTCGGGCGCGGTGGTGCTGAGCCGCGTCGACGGCAACGTCCGTTATCTGCTGGCGCCCTGGGTGCGTGAGGCGGACGAGCGGGACCTGCGCGAGCCCGGCTCGGAGGCGACGGCCCTCACCTTCACCGACGGTGTGACCTCACCGCTGGCGAGTCCCGCCCTCCGGCCGGGGCCGTGCGCCTCCTGGAACGTGCTGCGGCTGACCGACGGCACCGGCACCAGGCTGGTGACCGACCTCGGCGAACTGGTCCCGGCCCACCTCACCGCCGGGCGTCCCGGCGGGACGCGTGAGGCCTCCGGTGCCGGGGCGCTGCGCACCTGGGCGCCGTACGCCTGCTCGCTGAGCGCGATGCGCTCGGCGGGCGTACGGAGCGTGAACGCCTGGGCGTTCGCCGAGCAGCCGCTGCCCGACGGGAGCGGGGAGGCGGAGTGGGTGTGCACGCGGGCGGAGACCTGGCGGGGCGGCGGGGCGCGGGTGCTGGCGCAGTTCCACACGCCGGGCGGGCGGTTCGGGGCGGTGGCGGCGAAGGCCGAGTCCGCGCCGGCCTGCGGGGAGCGCGAGCCTCGGGTGCTCGCCGGGGTGCTGTGGAAGTCCGGATCCGGCACCTGGTACCTGCTCGCCGCCGGCAGCCGCGACCTGGCGTCCGTCAGGGCGACGGGCGGGGTCGAGGGCTCGGCACGGGGCCCTCTGCTGGCCGTCCGCGCGGAGAAGGGCGCCCGCGCCGGCCTCAGGGGCACACTCGAGAACGGGCGGTCGGTCGACGGACTGCGCTAGCCGGATGAACACCGCCGTCCGGTCCGGACCGTTCGAGGCCGGAATCAATCGGTAAGGTGTTCGTATGACTACCGGGGTGCGGCGCAGGATGGGAGTCGAGGAGCGGCGGCAGCAGTTGATCGGCGTGGCCCTCGAACTGTTCAGCCGGCGTTCCCCCGACGAGGTCTCCATCGACGAGATAGCGTCACGGGCGGGCATCTCCCGCCCGCTGGTCTACCACTACTTCCCCGGCAAACTCAGCCTGTACGAGGCCGCGTTGAGGCGTGCGGCGGAGGACCTGGCGTCCCGGTTCGTGGAACCGCGGGAGGGCCCGCTGGGGTCGCGGCTGCGGCGGGTGATGGCCCGTTTCTTCGACTTCGTCGACGAGCACGGGCCCGGTTTCGCCGCCCTGATGCGCGGCGGCCCGGCGGTGTCCGCAGGCGGAGCCTGCTCAATGAGCACGGTCTCGGCCACGAACGCGCTGATCGACTCCGTGCGGCAGGCCGCGTACGACCAGATGGTGGCGCACATGGGCGTGGTGGGCCCGGCGCCGGTGCGGCTGGAACTGGTCGTACGGTCCTGGATCTCGCTCGTCGAGTCGACGGCGCTGATCTGGCTGGACGGCCGGCGCATCCCGCGCGCCGAGCTGGAGGCGCAGCTGGTGCAGGACTTCGCCGCGCTCGCCGCCGTGGCCGCCGCCCGCGACGAGGAACTGGCCGCGCTGCTGCGCGACCTGCTCGAGAACGAGCCGGGCGACGGGCCGTTCACCGACCTCGCCGCCCGGCTGATCTCGCTGGCCGCTTCCTAGGGCCCCTACTCCTCGAACTTCCGGTACGAGGCGTCGAGGTCGCGCACCTCTGCGGAGGCGTGCAGCCGCACGCCCTCGGCCGGCTTCACGTACTGCCGCAGCAGTTCGAGGACGGTCTCGGTGAGGCGGGCCTTGGTCTCGTCGCTGCGGCCGGGCAGCATGGCCACGTGGACGTGCACGAGGGCGTGCCCGTCGGTGTCGGGACCGACCACGACGTCCTCGGTCCGCCGGAACCGGGTCTTGCACGCCGGCTGCTTGGCCGCCGCGATCTCCACCACGGCGGTGTGCAGGTCCCGCGCGAAGGCGGGCCGGTCGAAACCGTCCGCCAGTCGCTCGGAGTAGTCGACGGTGATCTGCGGCATGAGCCCTCCTGATCCGGGTCGGGAGGGCTCACACTAGCCGCAGCTCCTCACGGGGTCAGCCGGCGGTGGTGAACACCGCGACCGTGCGCGCCGGGACGGTGAACGTGCCGGACTCCTTCGCGTACGACGAGGTCTTCACGACCGCGTCCCCGCCCGCCGCCTGCACCGGGTGCAGGCGGTGGCCCGTCCCGGCGAGCGCGGCGACGCGCTGCTCCTGCCGCTCCGGCGTGGCGTTGAAGACGACGACCAGGTCACCGAGGGTCATCGTGATCACGCCGGGTGTCTCGTCCTTCCCCGACAGCGGGAAGGAGAGCCGGGACTGCACCTGCGCGGCCGTGTCGAGGGAGAAGGCCTTCTCCGTCGTACGGATGGACAGCAGGTCCCGGTACGCGGCCGAGGCGCCCTCGATCTGCGGGCAGCCGACCTTCACCGCGCCCAGCAGGGGCCTCGCGTAGGACCACTTGGCCTCGTTGTCGGCGGCCGGCGGCAGACCGCGGCCGAAGCCGTTGCCGTCCGCGCAGTTCCAGTGGACGGCGTTGAACCAGTCGCCGCTGTCGTAGGAGTTGCGGTCCAGGGACTTGGAGCGCAGCAGGTCGGTGCCCGCCTGGGAGAGGGCCGGGCCCTGCGAGAGGGTGGCCGTCGCCATGGCGAGGACCTGCATCCGGGCCCGGTCGTCGGCGGACGTGTCCTTCGGCAGCTTGAAGGCGAGCGCGTCGAACAGGGACTCGTTGTCGTGCGCGTCCGCGTAGGCGAGGGCGTCGCCGGGCGCGGCGGCGTATCCGGCGGGGGCGCCGTTGTAGTCGACCTGGGAGCCCTTGACCTCCTTGCCGCTGGTGTCGGTGAAGGTGTAGTCGGCGAGGTTGCCGCTCAGGCCCACCTTGATCAGGTCCTGGTAGTGCAGCAGGCGGGCCTTCTGCTCGGCCTCGGTGCCGTTGTTCCCGGAGGAGTTGGGGTCGGTGTAGAGACCGGAGGCGAAGCCCTGCACGCCGGGGTCCTCGTCGAAGGGGCCGCCGCCGCGCACGGCGTCACGGGCCCGGTCGGAGAAGGTGGCGATGCCGGTGCCGGCCATGTTCTTCTGCGTGGCCTGGACGAAGCGGGCGTCGTCGGCGATCTCGCCGAAGTTCCAGCCCTCGCCGTACAGGATGATCTTCTTGCCGTCGACGCCGTCCTTGGCGGGGGTCAGCTCGTCCAGCGCCTTCCTGACCGCGAGGATGTTGGCCTTCGGGTGGTGGCCCATGAGGTCGAAGCGGAACCCGTCGACCTTGTACTCCTTCGCCCAGGTGACGACCGAGTCGACGACCAGTTTGCCCATCATGGCGTTCTCGGTGGCCGTGTTGGCGCAGCAGGTGCTGTTGGCGACCGAGCCGTCGGCGAGCAGCCGCTGGTAGTAGCCGGGGACGATCCGGTCCAGGACGGAGGTCTTGGCCTGGCCGCTCGCGGCGGTGTGGTTGTAGACCACGTCCATCACGACCCGCAGGCCGTCCTCGTTGAGCGCCTTGACCATCTCGCGGAACTCGACCGTGCGCTCGGTGCCGTCCGGGTCGGTGGCGTAGGAGCCCTCGGGGACCGTGTAGTGGTAGGGGTCGTAGCCCCAGTTGTAGGCGTCCTTGGCGGCGGCCTTCGCCACGCACTCCTGCTGCCGGCCGGAGTCGGCCGGGTAGGAGGCGAGGTCGCAGTCGACGGTGGCCTGCTCGGACTTCTTCTCGGGGATGGTGGCGATGTCGAACGCGGGCAGCAGGTGCACGTACGAGGTGCCGGCCTCGGCCAGCTCACGCAGGTGCTGGGAGCCGTCGCTGTCCTTGTCGGTGAAGGCGAGGTAGGTGCCGGGGTTCTCCGCCGTGCGGTCCGCCACGGAGAAGTCGCGGATGTGCAGCTCCTGGATCTGGGCGTCCTTGAGCGGCACGGCCTTCGGCTTGTCGTACGTCGACCACTCACGCGGCTTCAGGGACCGGTCGGCCAGGTCGACGACGAGGCTGCGCTCGGAGTCGGTCGTCAGGGCGACCGAGTAGGGGTCGGTGACCTCGTTGGTGACGATCTCGCGGGTGCCGGGCGCCCACACCTTCACCTTGTACCGGTACTCCTCGCCCTTCCAGGAGCGGGGACCGGTGACGGACCAGACGCCGGTGCCGTCGTCGCGCCGCATCCGGACGGTGCGGTCGCCGATCTCCAGGGAGACGTCCTGCGCGGTCGGCGCCCACACGGAGAGGGTGGGCCGGCCGTGGCGGAACACCGGGCCGAGCTCCGCCTTGGTGGCGCCGGCCGCGTAGAGGTCGTCGAGTACGCCCGCGATCTGCACGCCGGTCGCCGCGAGCACGGCACCGTTGGCGGCGTGCTGGGAGGCCACGACCTGGCCGCGCAGGGCCTCGCGCACCCGGTCCCGGTCACGCGGGTCGACGGACCAGGCGGTGCCGTCCTTCAGGTGCGGGAACTTCGCCTTCTGGGCGTCGGTGAGGTCCGTCTTCACCAGCCGGAGCCAGCGTGCGTCGTCACCGGCCAGCGCACCGTCCTGCACCTTGACGGAACCGGTGCGGGAGGCGAGGAGCTGGGTGGAGGCGGCGGCCTCCGAGCCGTCCCAGACGACGGTGTCCCGGTCGATCCAGACCGCCTTGGAGGTGGTCAGGTCGAGTGCCGCCGCCGAGCCGGCCGGCTGCGGCAGCAGGTACTTCTCCTGGCCGTTCAACAGCCACACCTCGTGGCCGTCGGCCTTGAGGTCCAGCGACCGGTCGGTGGGCAGGTCCTTCTCGTCGCCCTTGTGGAGGATGTAGCTGAGGCTGGTGGCACCCTCGGCGAGCGGCACCTCGAAGACAGCGCCATAGGCATCGGTCTTCACCGGCTGAAGGGGCTTCGACCAGTCGGTGGGGTTCGCGGCACCGGTCCAGGTGTGCAGGCCCCAGCCGTCGTAGTTCCCGTCGGCGCGCTGGTAGTGCAGCACGGCCTTGGTGGTGTCCTGGGCCGGGTATTCGGGCCGTTCGGTGGTGACGGCCTCCTTGCCCTGCTCGATCCAGATCTCGCCGTGCTGGGTGACGTCGATGGTGCGGTCGGTGGCGACGTCCTTGTCGCCGTCCTTGTCGATGACGAGGAAGCCGACGTCGGACGCGCCCGGCTTGAGCTTGACGTAGGCGAAGGCGCCGTAGGCGTCACGGCCGGTGAAGGGGTGGCTGTCCGGCCACTCGGTGGCCTCGCCGTCGGCGAGGTCGCCCCAGGCGTACAGGCCCCAGTCGTCGTAGTCGCCGTCCGTGCGCTTGTAGTGGACGATCGCGTAGTCGCGGGAGGCGGCGGTGGGCGGCTCCTCGACGGGCGGGGTGCCCGTGGTGGAGGCGGCCAGGGCGCTCGCGGTGCGGCCGGCCGAGTCGATCACGACCGCCTTGTAGCGCACGGCGGTACCGGCGGGGACGTCCTCGCCGATGGTGTGGGTGACCTTGTAGGGGGCGTGGTCGGCGGAGCCGAGGGTCCGCCACTTCCCGTTGCCGGTCTGGGCGGCGAAGACGACCCGGTTGAGCCGGCCGCCCTCGACGTCGGCGGTGACCTCGACGGTGCCGGTGGCGCCCGCCCCGGGGGCCTCGAGGGTGACCGTGGGCTTCGCGGCCGGCCCGGCGAGCGGGCCGGACGCCTTGAGGACGATCGCCGAGCCGGCCGGGACGGTGACGGTGACCTTCTTGTCGGCGTCGCTGGTGACGGTGGCGTCGGTGCCGTAGAGGCCCTTGAACGTCATCCGGGCGGAGCCGGTCGCGAAGGTGGCCTTCTCGGCCTCGCCGGAGTTGTTGAAGGCGACGACGTACTCGGTGGTGTCCTTGCCGGTGCCCGTGCGGGAGAAGGCGTAGACGCCCGCGCCGTCGGCCGCGTACCGCTCCTGCTGGATGCCGTCGGTGAGGGCCGGGTGGGCCTTGCGCAGCTTCGCGAGAGCACTGATCTGCCGGTAGAGCGGTGCTCGCGTGTCGTAGCTGTCCTCGGCGTGGGTGCGGTCGGTGCCGATCAGGTTGTCGTCGAGGTAGTCGGCCGTACGCGAGGCGAACAGGGTCTGGCGGGCGTCCTTGTCGCCGCCGGCGCCGGTGAAGCCCTGCTCGTCGCCGTAGTAGACGACCGGGTTGCCGCGGCTGAGGAACATCAGCTCGTTGGCGAGCATGTCCTTCCTCAGCAGTTCCGCGTCGGACGCCTCCGGGTTGTCCTGCGTCAGGAACGTCCCGAAGCGGCCCATGTCGTGGTTGCCGAGGAAGGTGACCTGCTCGTAGGCGTTGGCCTTGTCGGTGGCGTACTTGTAGTCGTCGCCGAAGACCGAGGCGAGCTTCTTCGCGCTGCCGCCCTGCGAGGCGTACTGCCGTGCCGCCTCCTGGAACGGGAAGTCGAGCGTGGCGTCCAGGCGGCCCTGGGTGACGTACGGGGCGGTGATGTCCGTGTCGGCGGAGTACACCTCGCCGAACATGAAGAAGTCGTCCCGGCCCCTCTTGGCCGCGTAGGCGTCCAGGGCGGTGGCCCACTGGGTCCAGAACTCCATGTTGACGTGCTTCACGGTGTCGATCCGGAAGCCGTCGATGTCGAAGTCCCTGACCCACCGCTGGTAGATCTTCTCCATGCCGTCGACGACCTCGGGACGCTCGGTCCACAGGTCGTCGAGGCCGGAGAAGTCGCCGTACTCGGCGGACTCGCCGGCGAAGGTGGAGTCGCCCCGGTTGTGGTACATGCCCGGGTCGTTGAGCCAGGACGGGACCTTGAGGTCCTCCTTCGCCCCGGGCACGACCGGGGTGCGCGGGAAGGAGCCGGCGTCCACGCGCGGGAACTTCCGGGAGCCGTCGGCGTAGTCGGCGTCGTCGAAGGGCTCGCCGTCCTTCGTCAGGTACGGGAAGGCGCCCTTGGAGAGGTAGCCGTAGGACTTCTCCTCGTAGTCGACGACGTCGGCGGTGTGGTTGGTGATGACGTCGAAGAAGACCTTCATGCCCTTGTCGTGGGCCTTGTCGATGAGCTTCTCGAGGTCGTCGTTGGTGCCGAAGTGCGGGTCGACCTGGGTGAAGTCGGTGATCCAGTAACCGTGGTAGCCGGCGGAGGCGTTCTCCCCCGTCCCCTGCACGGGCTGGTTCTTGAAGATGGGCGCCATCCAGATGGCGGTGGTGCCGAGCCCCTTGATGTAGTCGAGCCTCTTCGTCAGGCCCTTGAGGTCGCCGCCCTGGTAGAAGCCCTTGTCGGTGGGGTCGTACCCGGTGCTGAGGCGGGAGCCGGTCAGTCCGCCGCGGTCGTTCTTCGCGTCGCCGTTGGCGAAACGGTCCGGCAGGACGAAGTAGAACTGCTCGCGGGTCAGGTCGTGCCGCGCGGGCGACTCGGCGAGCTTCGCGTCCGAGGGCGGCGCGGGCGGGGTCGCGGCGCCGGCGGCGACCGGCTGCGCCAGGGCGGCGGCGAGCGCGGCCACGGTGACGGCGGCGACGCGTCTGCCGCGCGCGGTGCGGCGCCCCGGGGGCGCGGGCCATCTGGGTATCAAGGCGAGAACTCCTTGCGCTTACGGCTCGATTCGGGTCCGACCCCGTACGCCGCGGCACGGCCTGTTTCGGCCACGTCACCGGAGCGTCGGCGTGACCGTATCGCCGTTGAAAGCCTTACAGCAAGGGTTGTGAAAGTAACGGTAAGGACTTGCATGCAAACGCGGGCCGCGCCGCCGCCCCGTGAACGGCGGCGCGGCCCGCGCGCGTTCAGCAGGACGACTTGCCGGCGTACACCGCGAGGGCCGTGTCGGAGCCCAGGGTGGCGGTGAGCTGTCCGGAACCGTTCACGGTGACCGTGGTGTTGTTCTGGACGTTGCAGTACGTCCCTGCGGGGAGGGAGGTCTGGTAGGTGCGACTCAGACTGCTCGACTCGTGGTTGACGGCCACGAAGCCCTTGCCGCCCCGGCCGAAGGCGATCGCGTCACCGCCGTTGTCCCACCAGTCGGTCACCGCCTGGCCGCGGGTCGTGTTGCGGAAGGCGACCATGGACCTGATCTCCGGCCAGGCGTGCTGGCACTTCCAGCCGCTCTGCCAGCAGGCGTCGACCCGGCCTCCGTTCGGCGGTCCGGCGTCGTGGTCGGAGAACTCGTACCCGGAGTTGATGTCCGGGGCGCCGTAGGGCCAGGCCAGCATGAAGACGTTGGCCAGGGTGTAGTTGGCACCGTCCTTGTAGTTCAGCGTGGAGCCGTTGCGCTCGGTGTCGTGGTTGTCGACGAAGACACCGGAGACGGAGCTGTTCATGTAGCCCCAGCCCTCGCCGTAGTTCTTCAGGTAGGCGAGGTTCTCGTTGTTGAAGACCCGCTTGAGGTCGTACGCGTACCGGAACTCCTGGACGTCGCCGTTGCCCGTGTACTCGGTGGGCTGGACGGCCTCGCCGGCGCCGTAGATGACCTCCTGCTTCCAGTACGCGGAGGGGTTGGTCAGCCGGGACTTGATGTTGGCCAGGTCGGCGGCCGGCATGTGCTTGGCGGCGTCGATGCGGAAGCCGTCCACGCCCAGCGACAGCAGGTCGTTCATGTACCCGGCGATGGTCTTGCGGACGTACTCCTCGCCGGTGTCGAGGTCGGCGAGGCCGACCAGTTCGCAGTTCTGGACGTTCCCGCGGTCGCCGTAGTTGCCGATCTGCGAGGTGCAGTTGTCGAAGTCGTACGAGGAGTACAGCCCCGGGTAGTCGTACTTCGTGTACGACGATCCGCCGGTACCGGTGCCGCTGCCCGCGGACATGTGGTTGATGACCGTGTCGGCGACGACCTTCACGCCGGCCGCGTGACACGTGTCGACCATGCTCTTGAACGCGGCGCGGTCACCGAGCCGCCCCGCGATCCTGTAGCTCACCGGCTGGTACGACGTCCACCACTGCGAGCCCTGTATGTGCTCGGCGGGCGGGGAGACCTGGACGTATCCGTACCCGGCGGGGCCGAGGGTGGTGGTGCACTCACGGGCGACCGAGGCGAAGTTCCACTCGAAGAGGACGGCGGTGACGTCCTTGCCGCCGGGCGGGGACGCCTCCGCACTGGTCGGAGCCATGACAACCGAGGCGGCCGCGAGAGCGGCGACCCCGGCGAGGGTTCTGCGTGCCATGTGGGGTTACCTTCTTCATCGAAGGGTGTGGGGATACCGCCCGGATCGCCTGAATCTTCTTGCAGAAAACTTCAGCAACCTTGCGGCAACGCAGATGTTAGAGGCCCGCCGCCCGAAAGGGCAGCGGGCCGTACCGACTTGAACGAAAAAAGTTGCGAGCCGAACCTCAGCCCGTGGTCCACCACACGGTCGTGTCGGCGGGCACCTTCGCCTCGCCGGCCGTCTCGTCCACCTCACCGCTGGCGAGCAGGACACGGCCGTACGACGGAGTCGTCACCGACTCCCCCGTGGTGTTGGCGACGCACACGAACTCCCCGCGCCGGAAGGCGAGGACGCCCTCGGGGGCGCGCAGCCACTCCACCGCGTCGCCGGCACCCAGGTCGGCCTGGTCCCGGCGGACGGCGAGCGCGGAGCGGTACAGCTCCAGGGTCGAGCCGGGCGCGCCGGCCTGCGCCTCGACGCTCAGCTCACCCCAGCCGGCCGGCTGCGGCAGCCAGCTTCCGCCGTCGCCGAAGCCGTACGAGGAACCCTCGCGCGTCCACGGGATCGGGACGCGGCAGCCGTCGCGGAAGCCGTCCTGGCCCGCGCCCCGGAAGTACGCCGGGTCCTGGCGCACCTCGTCGGGGAGGTCGACGACGTCCGGCAGGCCGAGCTCCTCGCCCTGGTAGACGTACGCCGAACCGGGCAGCGCCAGCATCAGCAGGGTGGCGGCGCGGGCGCGGCGCAGACCCAGCTCGCGGTCGCCGGCCAGGCGGATCTGGGTGCCGAGGCCCGCCGGGTTGGCGAAGCGGGTGGCGTGCCGGGTGACGTCGTGGTTGGAGAGCACCCAGGTGGCGGGGGCACCGACCGGGCGCATGGCATCCAGGGTGCGGTCGATGACCGTGCGCAGCTCCTCGGCGTCCCAGTGGGTGCCCAGGTACTGGAAGTTGAACGCCTGGTGCAGCTCGTCGGGGCGGACGTAGTTGGCGGTGCGCTCGACGGTCGGGGTCCAGGCCTCGGCGACGAAGATGCGCTCGCCGCTGTACTCGTCGAGGATGAGCCGCCACTGGCGGTAGATGTCATGGACGCCGTCCTGGTCGAAGAACGGCATGACATCGTTGCCCAGCAGCTTGAGCTGCTCGTGGTTTCCAAGGTCGGGCAGGCCCTCGGCCTTCACCATGCCGTGGGCGACGTCGATGCGGAAGCCGTCCACACCCATGTCGAGCCAGAACCGCAGGATGGAGCGGAACTCGTCGCCGACGGCCGGGTGCTCCCAGTTGAAGTCGGGCTGCTCGGGGGCGAACAGGTGCAGGTACCACTCGCCGGGGGTGCCGTCGGGCTCGGTGACACGGGTCCAGGCGGGGCCGCCGAAGATCGACTCCCAGTCGTTGGGCGGCAGCTCGCCGTCCGCGCCCTTGCCGGGGCGGAAGTGGTAGCGGTCGCGCGAGGGCGAGCCGGGGCCCTCGGCGAGGGCGCGCTTGAACCATTCGTGCTGGTCGGAGGAGTGGTTCGGGACCAGGTCGACGATGATCCTGAGGCCCAGTCCGTGGGCGTCCCGGATCAGCGCGTCCGCGTCGAGCAGGGTGCCGAACATGGGGTCGACGGCGCGGTAGTCGGCGACGTCGTAGCCGGCGTCGGCCTGCGGGGAGGCGTAGAAGGGGCTGAGCCACACGGCGTCCACGCCGAGGTCGCGCAGGTACGGCAGGCGGGAGCGGATGCCTTCCAGGTCGCCCATGCCGTCGCCGTTGCTGTCGGCGAAGCTGCGCGGGTACACCTGGTAGATCACCGCGTCCCGCCACCAGTCGCGGCGCCGGGTGACGGTGGCGACGGCCGCGTCGGTGGTGGGGGTCGGGGCCGGGGCGGCGGAGTGCTGCTGGCTCATGTCGTCCTTGATGCGAGTGCGGTCGGGGAGACGAGTGGGGGTGCGCGGCTGGAGACGAGGCGGCCGCGGTGACGGCGGGGTCGGATGGACACCGCGGCCGCCTACCCGCGCGCGGCGGGCGCGCGCGGGAGTCGTCGTACGAAGGGGGTCAGCCCTTCGTGCCGCCGGCGGTGAGACCGGTGACCAGGTTCTTCTGCACGAGGTAGAAGAACGCGGAGACCGGTATCGCGATCAGGACCGCGGTGGCGGCCATGAGGTTGCGCTGTGCGTCGTGCTCGCTGACGAAGCTCTGCAGACCGACGGCGAGCGTGTACTTCTCGTCGTCGAGCATGAACGTCGTGGCGAAGGCGACCTCGCCGAACGCGGTGATGAAGCTGTAGAACGCGGCGACCGCCAGCCCGGGCTTGGCGAGCGGCAGGATCAGCCGCGCGAACGTGCCGAAGGGGGTCAGCCCGTCGACGCGTCCCGCCTCGTCGATCTCGAACGGGATGGTGTCGAAGTAGCCCTTCATCAGCCAGGCGCAGTACGGCACCGCCGTCGAGCAGTAGACGAGGATGAGTCCAAGGTAACTGTCGACGAGCTGCAGGTCCGAGAGGATCTGGTACATCGGGACCATCAGGACGGCCACGGGGAACATCTGGGTGAGCAGAAGCACCCACATGAACTTCCGGTAGCCCGGGAACCGCATGCGGGAGACCGCGTAGCCGGTGGTGGCGGCGACCAGGACACCGATGAACGTGGTGCCGAGCGAGACGATCAGCGAGCTCTTCAGCCAGTCGAAGAAGTTCGTGTTCTGCAGGACGAACGTGTAGTTGTCCAGCGTCATCTTGCCCCAGATGCCGCCGGGACGCAGATAGTCGTCCTTGTCGGGGCCGAGGGACAGGAAGACCAGCCAGGCGACCGGGAACAGCGCGATCAGGCTGGCCACGGTCAGCACGCCGTGCGTGGTGAGGCGGGCCAGGAGGCCGCTCTCGCCGCGCCGGCGGGACGGGCGGGGCGGGGTCGTCCCGTCGGCAGGCCGGTCCGCCGGAGCAGTGGTGGTGACGGTGGATGTGCTCATGGGGACTCCTGCCTCAGATCGCGAGCTGCTGCTCATTGCGGTTCAGCCAGCGGCGGTAGAAGGAGGTGAAGACGACGAGAATGGCCAGCAGGAGCATGCCGTAGGCCGCGGACTCGGCGAACTCGCGCGGCTGCTGTCCGAAGCCGAGCTGGTAGGCCCAGGTCACGAGGATCTGTGCTTCCGGGGCGGTGTTGCCGAACAGCAGGAAGATGACGGCGAACTGGTTGAAGGTCCAGATGACGCCGAGCAGGACCACGGTGGAGCTGACCGAGCGCAGGCCGGGCAGGGTGACGTGGCGGAACCGCTGCCAGGCGTTCGCGCCGTCCATCTCGGCCGCCTCGTACAGGCTGGCGTCGATGGACTGCAGGCCGCCGAGCAGGGAGATCATCATGAACGGCACACCGCACCAGGTGTTGACCATGATGGCGGCGAACCGCTGCCAGAAGGTGTCCTCCAGCCATGCCGGGGTCGGCAGGCCGAGGGAGTCCAGGGCGGTGTTGATGATGCCGGCGTCGGCGAGCATGAAGCGCCAGCCGAAGACGGTGACGAAGGTCGGCACGGCCCACGGCAGGATCAGGACCAGCCGGTAGAGGGTGCGGCCGCGCAGCTTCTGGTTGAGCAGCAGGGCCAGGCCCAGACCGATGCCGTAGTGCAGGGCGACACAGGCGGCCGTCCATACGATCGTCCAGATGAACTTGGACCAGAAGCGGTCGTAGGCCGTCTCGCCCCACAGGATGTCGGCGTAGTTGTCGATGCCGATGAACTTGTAGGTGGCCTCGATCTCGTTGACGCCGATGGTGCGGGCCGAGTTCAGGCTGTCGGCGTCGGTGAGGGTGAGGTAGAGCCCGTATGCCAGGGGGTACAGCACGATGACGCCGAGCACGAGCGCCACCGGCGCGATCATGGCGTAGGCGTACCAGTGCTTCTGGTATCCGCGCTTCAGGCGGCTGACCGGCCCGGGGCGGGGCGCGCGGTCACCGCGGCGCTTGCCGGTCGCGCGGTCGATGGCGACTGTCATGGTTCGGCACCTTCTGGATGGTCAAGGGGTACGGCACACAGGCCGGCGGCCGCCGGACCCTCCCCTCCTGGAAGCGGGTCCGGCGGCCACACGGGCGTTACTTGCTGAAGTCCGGCACCAGCTTGGCGATCGCGGTCTCCGCGTCACCGAGGCCCTTGTCCAGGGACTCCTTGCCGCTCGCGATCTGCGGCAGCTCGTCGTCCAGCGGACCCCACAGGGAGCTGTACTCGGGCAGGGCCGGGCGCGGCTGGGCGGCGGAGAGGACCGTCTGGTAGCCGGCGATGCCCGGGTCGGCCTTGACCTTGTCGGTGTAGGCGTCGTCGCGGGTGGGCAGCGTGGAGTTCTTCAGCGCGATGGTCTCCTGCGCCTTGGCCGAGGTCATGAAGTTCACGAACTTCAGCGCGGCGGCCTGCTTGTCCTTGCTGGAGCCGGCGTAGACGGAGAGGTTGTGGCCGCCGGTCGGGGCGCCCGCCTTGCCGGTGGAGCCGGCCGGGACGGTGACGATGCCGAGGTTGTTCTTGTCCTTGAACGCGGAGCCCTTGTAGAAGTTGGTGATCTCCCACGGGCCCTGGACGATCGAGGCGACCTTGCCGTTGATGAACGCGTCCTGGATGTGCGCGTAGGCGTCGGCGGTGACGTCGGCCTTGTGCAGGCCCTTGCCGTCGAAGAGGTCCAGCCAGGTGCCGTACGCCTTCTCGGCCTCGGCGGACTTGACGGTGATCTTCTTGGCGTCGGCGTCGACGGTGTCGGTGCCCTCGCCGTACAGGAACGGCTGGGCGTAGTAGCCGGCGGTGGAGCCCCAGTAGCCGTCGACGCCGGTCTTGTCCTTGATGGTGGCGGCGGCCTTCTTCAGGTCGTCCCAGGTCTTGGGGGCCTCGACGCCGGCCTTCTCGAACAGTTCCTTGTTGTAGACGAAGGCGAGGGTGTCGGTGACCAGCGGGACGCCGTAGGTCTTGCCCTCGTACTTGGCCTGCTCGATCAGGTTGGGCTTGAACTTGTCCTGCTCGGCGAGGGCCTCGGTGCCGTCCAGCGGCAGGAGAAAACTGTTCTTGGCGAAGGCGGGGGTCCAGCCGACCTCGGCGCGCAGCACGTCGGGGGCGCCCTTGGAACCGGCGGCGGTGTCGAACTTGTTCTGCGCCTGGTCGAAGGGGACGTTGACGTACTCGACCTTGATGTCCTTGTTGGCGGCCTCGAACTCCTTGACCAGGGCCTGGTACGTCGGCGCCTCGTTGGTCGCGTTGGAGGTGTCCCACCAGGTGATGGTGACCGGGCCGCCGGCCGAGTCGCCGCTGTCGCTGTCTCCGCCGCAGGCCGTCGCCGCGAGGGCGAGGGACGCCACCAGCGCGGTGGCCGCTATGCCACGCCGCATGAGGTTCTCCTTGAGGGTTAAGCCCGTGATTGCAGGTGCGGCCCCGTCTGCCGTCCTGCTGACTTGCCGACCGCGCCGTTGCCGCCGCCGGGCGACGTGAACGTAACAGCGCTGGAACCTTTTCGAAAGACCTTGCAGAAAAGTTTTGCAAGCACCGCCGAGAGTTATGCCGCCGTGACCTGTTCTCGACCGCTCGGCAACCCGGGTTTCCGCCCGTACGACAGGGGTTCGGACTGTTGTGCAAGACTCTGCAAGTACTTGCCATCCGTTGTCGCCGGGGGAATCATCCCTTGCGGACCGGACGCCGACCACGACTTGAGGGACCGCGATGACCCAGCAGCCCGCAGCGGGCCGTTCGACGGCGCGCACCAGGCGTCCGATCGGTGTGCAAGGGGAGAAGCGGCAGCTACAGTCCAGTCCTGTGACCACACGCCTTGCCGATATCGCTGCTCAGGCGGGGGTGAGCGAGGCAACCGTCAGCCGCGTCCTCAACGGCAAACCGGGCGTCGCCGCCACCACCCGCCAGTCCGTGCTCGCCGCCCTCGACGTCCTCGGCTACGAGCGGCCGGTGCGGCTGCGGCAGCGCAGCGAGGGCCTGGTCGGTCTGATCACCCCGGAGCTGGAGAACCCGATCTTCCCGGCGCTGGCCCAGGTCATCGGGCAGGCGCTGACCCGGCAGGGCTACACGCCGGTGCTCGCCACCCAGACCCCGGGCGGGTCGACGGAGGACGAGCTCACCGAGATGCTCGTGGACCGCGGGGTGGCCGGCATCATCTACGTCTCCGGACTGCACGCGGACACCACCGCCGACACCCAGCGCTACGAGCGGCTGCGGGCGCAGGGCGTGCCGTTCGTACTCGTGGACGGTTTCTCGCCGAAGGTGCAGGCGCCGTTCATCTCCCCCGACGACCGAGCCGCGATGGCGCTCGCCGTCACCCACCTCGCCTCCCTCGGCCACACCCGGATCGGGCTGGCGCTCGGGCCGAAACGGTTCGTGCCGGTGCAGCGCAAGATCGAGGGCTTCGTGCGCACCGTGCAGGAGCAGCTCGGCCTGAGCGCCGAGACGGTCGAGACCGAGCTGGTCCAGCACTCGCTGTACACGCTGGAGGGCGGCCAGGCCGCCGCCACCGCGCTGATGGACCGCGACTGCACGGCGGTGGTGTGCGCGAGCGACATGATGGCGCTGGGCGCGATACGGGCGGCCCGGCAGCGCGGTCTGGACGTGCCGAAGGACATCTCGGTGGTCGGCTTCGACGACTCCCCGCTGATCGCCTTCACCGACCCGCCGCTGACCACGGTCCGCAAGCCGGTCCCGGCGATGGGCCAGGCCGCGGTGCGCACGCTGCTGGAGGAGATCGGCGGGACGCCCGCGCCGCACAGCGAGTTCGTGTTCATGCCGGAACTGGTGGTGCGCGGTTCGACCGCTTCGGCCCCCGGGGACCGGAATCGTCCCTAGGGCGGAGAAGAGGACCTTCGGCGCACTGCCGCGGGAGGAGGGAACGGGCCTTCCCCCGGGGGAGAACATGCGGGTACGGCCCGACCAGGGGATGATCTGGGGGAAGGCTCTTTTCTGGCAGACTCTGGCCCATGGGTGACACGACGGTGACAACGCTGGAAGGCCGGGAAGAGGCCGCAGCGCACCCCGTCACGGAGGAGACGGGGCCACGCCGTCTGCGCCGCCTGCGTGCCCCCCGCCGGCCCCGGCTGTGGTTCGAGATCCTGCTGATCGCGGTGAGTTACTGGACGTACTCGCTGGTCCGCAACGCCGTGCCGGAACAGCGGGCCGAGGCGCTGCGCAACGCCGACTGGATCTGGCGCCTCGAACAGCAACTGGGACTCGCCGTCGAGGAGTCCGTCAACCACGCCGTGAACTCGGTGACCTGGCTCATCGTCGGCATGAACTACTACTACGCCACCCTGCACTTCGTGGTCACGCTGGGTGTCCTGGTGTGGCTCTACCGTGGTCATCCCGGCCGGTACGCGGCGGCCCGCCTGGTCCTCTTCACCACCACCGGCATCGCCCTCGTCGGCTACTACCTGTATCCGCTCGCCCCGCCCCGGCTGATGAACGGCCAGGAATTCGTCGACACCGTCATGGTCCACCAGACGTGGGGGTCGATGGCCTCCGGCGACCTGAAGAACATGTCGAACCAGTACGCCGCGATGCCGTCGATGCACATCGGCTGGTCGGTGTGGTGCGGGCTGACGATCTTCGCACTGGCCACCGTCCCGTGGGTGCGGGTGCTGGGCCTGGTGTACCCGGCGGCCACGCTGGTGGTCATCGTCGCCACCGCCAACCACTTCTGGCTGGACGCGGTGGGCGGCGTCCTCTGCCTGTCCTTCGGCTACGGCATCGCGCTGCTCTGGTACGGCCGCCGGCCGTACACCCTGCCCAGGCTGGTGCCCGAACAACGGAAACGGGAGCCGGAACGGATCCCGGTGCCGAAGCAGGGCTAGCTGTACTGCCCAGGGACGTTGGTCAACCTGGTGACGGGCGGTTTGCCGCCTTCGTCGGGGAGACGGGGAGGAGGCCGGGCCCCGCCGGGGGTCACAGTCCCCCGTAGAACAGCTCCTCCACCACACCCCGCGCCCGTCGTGCCGTACGCCGGTACGCGTCGAGCATGTCGCCGGCGTGGCCGGGGCCGTAGCCCAGGTAGCGGCCGACGGCGCCCAGTTCGCGGGGGACGGTGGGGAAGGTGTCCCCGGCGCGGCCCCGGACCAGCATCACCGCGTTGCGCACGCGGGTGGCGAGCACCCAGGCCTCGTCGAGGGTGGAGGCGTCCTCCTCGGAGATCAGCCCGGCCGCGCGGGCGGCGGCCAGCGCCTGCCGTGTGCGGGTCGTGCGCAGACCCGGCTCCTGGGCGCCGTGTCGCAGCTGGAGGAGCTGCACGGTCCACTCCACATCGGACAGCCCGCCCGGCCCGAGCTTGGCGTGCAGCTTGGGGTCGGCGCCGCGCGGCAGCCGCTCGGACTCCATACGGGCCTTCAGCCGCCGGATCTCCCGGACGGCCTCCTCGTCGAGCCCGGCGGCCGGATAGCGCAGCGGATCGATCAGCCCGGTGAAGCGGCGGCCCAGGTCCTCGTCCCCGGCGACGGGCTCGGCGCGCAGCAGCGCGTGCCGCTCCCACACCAGCGACCAGCGGCGGTAGTACGCCTCGTACGACTTCAGCGTGCGCACCAGCGGGCCTGACTTGCCCTCCGGGCGCAGGTCGGCGTCGATCAGCAGGGGCGGGTCGGCGCTCGGTATCTGCAGCAGCCGGCGCATCTCGGCGACCACCTTGTTGGCGGCCTCGGCGGCCTCCCGCTCGTCCACGCCGTCGCGCGGTTCGTGCACGAACAGGACGTCCGCGTCGGAGCCGTAGCCCAGCTCGTGCCCGCCGAAACGGCCCATGCCGATGATCGCGAACCGGGTGGGGAGGCTGTCGCCCCAGCCCTCGCGGACCACCGCGCGGAGCGTGCCGGCGAGGGTGGCGGCCGTCAGGTCGGACACCGCGCCGCCCACCAGGTCCACCAGGGCGCCCTGGTCGGCCTCGGCGGGCTGCGACTCGGTTCCGTAGGAGCCGACGATGTCGGCGGCGGACGTACGGAACAGTTCGCGGCGGCGCACCCCGCGGGCGGCCGTGACGCCCTGGACGGCGTTGTCGGCGCGGCGGACCGCGGCGAGCATCTCCTGCTCCAGATGGGCGCGGGGCCGCGGTTCGAGCCCGCCGCCCCCGTCGCCGAGCAGCGCCACCGCCTCGGGGGCGCGCATCAGCAGGTCGGGGGCGAGCCGTCCGGCGGACAGCACGCGGGCCAGGTTCTCGGCGGCGGCGCCCTCGTCGCGCAGCAGCCGCAGGTACCAGGGGGTCTTGCCGAGCGCGTCGGAGACCTTGCGGAAGGTGAGCAGACCGGCGTCCGGGTCGGCGGAGTCCGCGAACCAGCCGAGCAGCACCGGCAGCAGGGTGCGCTGGATGGCGGCCTTGCGGGTGACACCGGACGCCAGCGCCTCCAGGTGGCGCAGCGCGGCGGCCGGATCGGCGTACCCGAGCGCGATCAGCCGCTCCCGCGCGGCCTCGGCGCTGAGCCGGGCCTCGCCGGGGGCGAGCGCGGCGACGGCGTCGAGCAGCGGCCGGTAGAACAGCTTCTCGTGCAGCCGCCGTACGACGGAGGCGTGCCGCTTCCACTCCCGGGTCAGGGTGGCGACCGGGTCGGTGCGCAGGTCGAGTGAGCGGCCCAGGCGGCGCAGGTCGGCCTCGTCCTCGGGGACGAGGTGGGTGCGGCGCAGCCGGTGGAGCTGGATGCGGTGCTCCATGGAGCGCAGGAAGCGGTAGGCGTCGTCGAGCTGGGCGGCGTCCGCGCGGCCGACGTAGCCGCCGGCGGCGAGGGCCTTCAGCGCGTCGAGGGTGGTGCCGCTGCGCAGGGAGCCGTCGGCGCGCCCGTGCACCAGTTGCAGCAGCTGCACGGCGAACTCGACGTCCCGCAGCCCTCCCGGGCCCAGCTTGAGCTGCCGGTCGATCTCGGCGGCGGGGATGTTCTCCACCACCCGGCGGCGCATCTTCTGCACGTCGGCGACGAAGTTCTCCCGCTCGGCGGCCCCCCACACCAGCGGCTGGAGAGCGGCGACGTACTCCTCGCCGAGCGCGAGGTCACCGGCGACCGGGCGGGCCTTGAGCAGCGCCTGGAACTCCCAGGTCTTGGCCCAGCGCTGGTAGTAGGCGAGGTGGGAGGCGAGGGTGCGCACCAGCGGCCCGTTGCGGCCCTCGGGGCGGAGGTTGGCGTCGACGGGCCAGATGGAGCCCTCGACGGTGGTCTCGGAGCAGATCCGCATCATGTGCGCGGCGAGCCGGGTCGCGGCGCGCAGCGCCTTGTCCTCGTCGGCCCCGTCCACCGTCTCTCCGACGAAGACGACGTCGACGTCGGAGACGTAGTTCAGCTCGTGTCCCCCGCACTTGCCCAGCGCGATCACCGCAAGCCGGCACAGCGCGGCGTCCTCGGGCGCGGCGGCCCCGGCGAGGGCGAGGGCGGCGCGCAGGGTGGCGGTGGCGAGGTCGGCGAGCTCGGCGGCGGTCTGGGCGACCTCGATGGTGCCGCAGACGTCACGGGCGGCGATGGACAGCAGACAGCGCCGGTAGGCGACGCGCAGCGAGACCGGGTCGCCGGCCTCGGCGAGGCCCCGTTCGAACTCCTCGACGCCCGGGTGCAGGTCGCGCGGCTCGTAGGTGACGAGGGCCTGCCAGTCGCTCGGGTGCCGGGCCAGATGGTCGGCGAGTGCCTCGGACGCGCCGAGCACCCCGAGCAGCCGGTCCCGCAGCGGCTTGGCGGCTATCAGCGTGTCCAGCAGCTCCTGGCGGGCGGTGGGCCCCTCCTGCGCCTCCAGCAGCCGCACCAGGCCCCGCAGCGCGAGATCGGGGTCGGCGGTGGCGCCGAGGGCTTCCAGCAGCACGGGGTCGTTGCGCACGAGTGCGAGTCCGGCGCTGTCGAGCAGCCGCTCCGCGGCGGACGGATCGGTGAAGCCGTGCCGCAGCAGCCGCGTGAAGGTACTGCTCCTGCGCCCCGGCGCCGACGTCATCCCCGGCCTCCCTCGTGCCTCGTGCCTGTGCCTGGTGCACATGCCTCGGATCAGGGTCGTACGGCCATGAGCCTATCCGGAGTACGAGGTTGCGGCCCGGGACGCGATGAGACGTGCCTGTGTCGGCATTTCGGTGGCGCGGCGGACGGTTTTCGGATTCGGTGGGGACAGCCGGCCGGCCGGACCGGGTGACGGTCCGGCCGACGCGCAGCCGATACGCCGACGAAGGAGTCGCTGTTCCATGGACATGACCCTCGAAGTGATCCCGCTCCCGGTGAGCGACATCGACCGCGCCAGGGACTTCTACCGGGACAAGGTCGGCTTCCACGTCGACATCGACCAGGAGGTCATGCCGGGCATGCGCATCGTCCAGCTGACCCCGCCCGGCTCCGGCTGCTCGATCGCCCTGGGCGACAGCATCTGGGAGATGACCCCGGGACCCGCCCCGGCCCCCGGCTCCTACCAGGGGCTCCAGCTCTGCGTCGCCGACATCAAGACGGCCCACGCGGAACTGACCGCCCGGGGCCTGGACGTCTCCGACCCGGTCGAGTACGCCCCGGCCGACGGCGCCACCTTCATGTACTTCACGGACCCGGACGGCAACGGCTGGGCGGTACAGGAGTACCGGCGACGGGCGGCGGAGCCGCTGCACAAGGTGCTGGGGGACCTGGCGGGGGCGTAGGACACCCGCGTAGCGACATGTACTGCATGGAGACCACGGCCCGCGCGGGGCGTCAGCGCAGCGCGTCGAGCAGGACCGCTCCGGCGACCAGGGCGAGGGCGCAGCCCAGGAGGTCGACGGAGCGGGCGATCATTCTGTACTTGCGTGTCACCAGGACCGACAGTTCGACGAGTTGGGCGCACCGCTCCAGCTCGGCGTCCCCCTGTGCGGACAGGTGGGCGACCAGGTCGCCCGGTCGGCCCGCGTACTGGGCGTAGAACAGGAAGTAGGCGCCGCCGGCCGGGCGGGAGACACCGCCGGGCCGGACGCAGACGAGCAGTTGGACGAGGCTGCCGGCCAGGCAGACGAAACCGAGCCAGGCCATCCACTCCGCACCGTTCCAGAGCGTGAAGACACCGGCCCGGCGGACACCGAGGGCGGCGGCGATCCCGGCCGTGATCGCCGAGAACAGTGCCAGGAGCGTCGCCGCCTTCTGGTCCGCGCGGCTCAGCTCCGCGCGGACCTCGGCCAGTGCCGGCCGCAGCCGCAGGTCAGATGAGGTCACTGCCGGCACCGCTGTCGCTCGCGACCCCGCTCCCGCCTCCGCCGACCAACTGCCCCGAGATGCCCTTGTAGTTCCTGCGGACCTCCAGGCGGACCTGCTCCCCGAACTGATGGCCGGCCGCCGCGTCCCCCAGGTACACGAAGAGGTTCTGCTGGTTGCCGCGCACGTCGCGCACCTCGACGAAGCCGTAGCCCTTGTCGGCCAGGACGCGCTGGAAGGTGCCCTGGATCTCGTGCCCCTCCTGAACCGTGCAGCCCGCCACCGGGCGCTGCCCCTCCTTGAGCGGCGCCAGCGGGACGAACCTCACGGCGCCTCCCTCGGTGAGGTTCTGCTCGTTGCAGATGTACCGCCGGTCGACGTAGTGGTCACCGTGCCCGGCCGTCGCGATGAAGCCCCGGCCCTGGTCCGGGTCCCAGCGGGTGACCGTACCGTCGAGGGTCGCGTCGGCGGGCCTCGCGGGCGGGCCCGCCTGCGGGGGCACCGTCGCCTGGGTCCGGACCTGGACGTGCGCCTGTGTCTGGGCCCGGTCGATGGCCTCGGTCAGCACGGTGTTCTTCACACCGAACGCCTTCCGGTGCCAGATCACCTCGCGGTACTTGATCGGCTTGGCGAACCCCTTGAGGTCCACCTTCTCCTCGTCCGAGAGGTAGTCGTCCGGGGAGTACTCCAGGACCCGGCCCATCTCGGAGCTGACCCTGCTCATGTTGGCCGAGACGACGGTCGCGCTGTCGACCCAGATCGCCTGGGGAGCTCCGGCGCTGCACAGCCGTGCGGCCAGGTCGACGACGGAACCGATGTAGTCCAGGCCGCCGCCCGGGGCCTCGTACTCGACGACCCGGCCGGTCGCGATGCCGACCGTGGCGAGGCAGTCGTTGACCCTGCCCTTGCTGTTCTCCTCCTTCAGCAGCTCCTGGATGGTGATGGCCGCGCAGATCGCCTCGGCCGCGCGCTCGCCGTCGAACGCGGCCAGGGTGCCGTCCCCCAGGTACTTGATCACGGTCCCGCCGTGCTCGGTGACCGCCCGGGCGGTGATGTCCAGGAACTTCCCGATCGTGGGGAGCCAGCCGACCTCCCCCGTCTTCCCCTTCATCTCCGTGGAGCCCGCGAGGTCCGCGAAGAGGATCACCCGCGGCGGACGGTCCTGGTGGCTCAGCGCTTCCTGGAAGAGCGAGAAGTGGTCCGTGGCCATGACTACCCCCATGCGTGTGCTGTTCCGTGGGCGGCCCGCCGCCCCGAAGTGACGACCCGTCACTTCGTTAATACCATTAACCATGCGAACGCCTGTCACCGCAAGCCCAGGAATGACCCGACGTGTGATGTAGTGACGTGAACTCGGTTGCGAACGTCGAACATCGATGCGATCAGGGAGGCAGAGGCATGCAGACCGGGCCGTCGCGCCGCGAGCGCATGCGCGCGGCGCTGGAGCGCGAGGCCAGGGACGAGGCGCGCAGGCTCACGGCGGCGCACGGCGTCGAGGGTCTGAGCCTGTCGGCGGTGGCCCGTGCCGTCGGCGTCTCCCCGCCGGCCCTCTACCGGCACTTCGACGGCAGGAAGGGGCTGATCCTCGCGGTCTGCGAAGACCTGACCGACGAGTTCGTGTCGGCCGTCTCGGCGGCCGTCCGGCGCGAGGACCCCGAGGACCTGGGCGCCCGGCTGTACGCCGCCACCCGTGCCGTCCTCGACTGGTCCGTCGCCCACCCCGCCGAGTTCGACCTCCTCATGGGCGCGGGACACGCCCGCCTGTCCGCGGAGAGCGCGGTCGACCAGGTGCTCGCGCGGAGGCTGGGGGGCCTGTTCGGGGAGCTGTTCGGCCGGCTCTGGGAACGGGGCGGACTCGACTTCCCGTCCGACGACGAGATCGACCCCGCGCTGCACGCCCAGATGCTGGCGTACCGCCGCGTGATCGGACAGGAGTTCCCGGCCGGCGTCGCCCTGCTCATGGTCACCTGCTGGCGTCAGCTCTACGGGCTGCTCTGCATGTCCGTCTACAGCCACCTCGCCACGGCCTTCGACGACTGCGTCCCCCTCTTCGAGCACATGGTCGACGACCTGCTCGCACTCCTGGGCGTGGCGTGCCCCCCGGAGCGACGGAGGAATCCGCCCGCCCCGGAACCGGGATGACCTCACGGGGATCCGCTTTTTGAGGAGCGGCAATTCCCTCCATAGCGTGTCAAGCATGGACAAATGGCCACTCGGAGTGGGACGGACGGCTCCGTGTGGTGCCCGACGCGCGACCTCCGGTACACGCCGGGTCATCGGGAACACGGGCCGCACGCACGACATGCGATGAGGGGAAGCCGCCGATGAGTGAGTCCGTACGAACCGGATCCGGGAGTACCGGAGACAAGGTCAAGGCAGAGACCTCCGCGACGGCCGGCCAGGCGAAGCAGGCCGCCGGCCAGGTGGCGGGGACCGCGGCGGAACAGGCCCGGACCGTCGTGGACGAGGCGCGGCAGCAGGCCGGTACGGTCATCGAGGACCTGCGCGGCCGCGCCATGGACGAGGCGGACGGGCAGACCAGGCGGGCGGCCGGCACGCTGCGGCAGTGGGCGAACGACTTCTCGGGCCTGGCCGCGCACGCCGGGAGCGACTCGCCCGCCCGCAGCATGGCGGCCCGCGCGGGCGACAAGGGAATGCGGGCGGCCGACTATCTGGAGCGGCAGGGGGTCGAAGGCATCGCCGCCGACCTCCAGGGCTTCGCCCGGCGCCGTCCCGGCGTCTTCCTCGGCGGCGCGCTGCTGGCCGGACTGGCCGTCGGACGCCTGGCGAAGGTGACGCAGACGGCCTCCCGGGCCGACGGGAACGGGCAGCGGCGGATCACCGCGGCCCCGGCTCCCGAGGCCCTGCCGGTCGCTCCCCCGCCGGGGACCGCACCGCCCGCGCCGTCCACTCCGCCGAGCCTCGGCACGCCGGGCCGCCCGTTCCCGGAGGCGTGAGATGGCCACGATGTCACCGCTGTCCCGGGCCCGCTCGGCCGAGCCGTACGAAGGGGAGCGGTCCGCGGGTGAGCTGCTGTCCCGGGTGACCTCCGACCTCCAGGTCCTCTTCCGTCAGGAGGTGGAGCTGGCCAAGGCCGAGGTCAAGGAGGAGGGCACCAAGGCGGGCAAGGCGGCCGGGATGTACGGCGGTGCCGGCTTCGCCGCCTACATGGTCCTGCTGTTCCTGTCGCTGGCGGCCATGTTCGGTCTGGCCAGTGTGATGGACGAGGGCTGGGCCGCGCTGATCATCGCCGCGCTGTGGGCCGTCGCCGCGGCCGTGCTGTACCAGAAGGGCCGCGCGAAGATGCGCACCGTCTCGCCGAAGCCCGAGCACACCGTCCAAACCCTGAAGGAGGACGCGGAATGGGCACGTCACCCGACCAAATGAGGGCCGAGATCGCGGCCACCCGCAACCAGCTGTCCGCGGACGTGGACCGGCTCGCCGACCGGGCCAGCCCGCGCCGCATGGCCCGCCGCCGCAGGGCGAGGATGCGCCGCACGGTGTCGGGCGTCCGTGACCGCGTCATGGGCACCGCCTCGTACACGGCGCACGGCATGGCCGACACCGCCCGGTCGGCGGCCGACTCGGTGCAGTCGGCGGCCGGTTCGGCGGCCGAGTCGGTGCAGTCGGCGGCGGGCTCGGCGGCCGAGTCCGTGCAGTCGGCGGCCGGTTCGGTGCAGGAGGGCACCGGACGGGCGGCCGACTCGGCGCGTGAGGTCGCCGGTCAGGCGGGACAGGCCGTCCAGCAGACACCCGAGACGGCCCGCCGCCAGACGCAGGGCAACCCGCTGGCCGCCGGCCTGATCGCCTTCGGCGTCGGCCTGCTGGCCGCCTCGATGGTGCCCGCCTCCGAGAAGGAGCGGCAGAAGGCGTCCGAGCTGATGGAGCGCGGCGCCGAGGCGCTGGAGCCGGTGAAGCAGGCCGCCGGCGAGTCCGCGCAGCACCTGAAGGAAGGCGCCAAGGAGGTCACGCAGAGCGCGGCCGCGGAGGTGAAGGACACCGCGCAACAGGCGGCCCGCACCACCCAGGACGAGGCCCGCGACCAGGCCGGCCAGGTCACCGACCAGGCCAAGGACTCCGGCCGCAGCCTCAAGGACGAGGCCGGCCGCCGGTCCGGTCCGGCGTGAGCGACGCGGCGGCCCTGCCTCCGGCGCCCGCACGGGTACGGAGGCGGGGCTCCGGCCGACCGGTCCCGGCGGTCCCCGTCCCGTCCTCACGGCGGCGACGTGGGCCCGCTTCGTGACGCGTCACGCCGGCTGGGACCGGGGGCCGCCGCGAGGACGGCCCCCGGTGCGGGTCAGCTCGCGTACGTTTCGAACTCGGCGATCCTCGGGGTGCCCGAGGCGCTGGTGATCTCGAAGGTGATCTTCTTCAGGGAGGTCGCGGAGAAGCTGATGACGCCCGCTCCGCTGCCGGAGGCCAGGACGGCGCCCGTGTCGTGGTTGAGGACGCGGTAGGAGCCGATGGTGCCCGAGCCCGACGCCTGCCTGACGTTGATCTTGGAGACGGTGGTGGCCGAGCCCCACTTGACCGAGACGGAGCCGGTCGAGCCGGACGGCGACCAGTACGTGCTCGTACTGCCGTCGACGACGTTGCCGTAGCTCGTCCCGGAGGCCTTGGAGGAGCCGTCGGCACCCGCGCCGAGGCTGAGGTTGGTGCCGGTGGGCGGGTCGGTGGGGTCCGGGTCGGTCGGGTCCGGGTCCGGGTCCGTCGGGTCGGGGTCGGTCGGGTCCGGGCTCTGCGGGGTGCAGCTGCCGTCGGAGACCTTCAGGCCCTTGTTGGCGCCCGCCGTCTGGCTCACCACGCCCGGTACGCAGTTGGCCGCGTCGAGGGTGTACGCGTACGGGATGCCGACCGAGGTGTTCGACGTCGGGTTCGGACCGGCCGGGTTGTTGTCGCCCTCCCGCTCGGACCAGGTGATGTTGTCGAAGATGTTGCCGCTGACCTGCCAGTAACCGGCCGCGTCGGTGTAGAACGTACCGAGGACGTCCTTGGAGTCCTCGAAGTAGTTGTTGTCCACCTTGGCGCGGGCGCCTGCCCGGGAGTTGATCCCGGACTCGTTCAGGTTCTTGTAGTGGTTGTTGTAGATGTGCGCGATGCCGCCGCGCAGCAGGGGCGTACGGGAGTCGAGGTTCTCGTACAGGTTGTGGTGGAACGTGACGTACCCGTTCGAGGTGTCGCTCTCGCTGGAGCCGATGAGGCCGCCGCGGCCGGAGTTGCGCAGGGTGCTGTAGGACAGCGTCACGTACTGGGTGTTGTCCTTCATGTCGAAGAGGCCGTCGTAGCCCTCCGACTCACCGCCGGACGCCTCCAGCGTGGTGTGGTCGACCCAGACGTTGCGGACACCGCTTTCCATGCCGATGGCGTCGCCGCCGTTCGACGTGGGCGAGCCGGACTTCTTGACGTTCCTGACCGTCACGTTCTGGATGATGATGTTGCTGGACTCCCGGATGTGGATGCCCAGTTGGTCGAAGACCGCGCCGTTGCCGACACCGACGATCGTGACGTTGCTGATCTGCTTGAGCTCGATCACGCCGGCGGCGGTGTTGCAGCTGCTGCCGGACACCTTGGCGGTGTTGCCGTGGTTGATGGTGCCCTCGACCTGGATGATGATCGGGGTGGAGCTGCTGGCCCGGCCGCACAGGGCCTGGTGGATCGCGGTGCCGGTGGTGGCACGGACCGTCTGGCCGCCCGCGCCGCCGGTGGTCCCGCCGTTCTGGGTCGCGTAGCCGGTGACACCGCCGGTCGCGGCGGATGCCGTGGAGGTGGACAGGGTCAAACCGGTCGCTGCCGCGAGGGCTCCCGCGGCCAGTAACGCGGAGAGTCGCACTGCGACTGATCGCTTCATTCTCGTCTCGCCTTTCACTCTCGTGTGCCGGGCGTTCCGCACCGAGCCGTTTCATGTCATGGGCATGTCAGTGCTACCGATGAGGGGAGGCGGGGGTGAGCCGACCCATCGGCGAGAAAGCGCTTTCTTGATGTCTGCCGCGACAGTAGGGCCACATTCGAGGGACTGGCAAGGTTCCGCGCAGTTACGGAAGTAATGCTTCCGTTTCCCCGGGGCAGGTGCGCGCCCTTTAGGCCACGATCTGTCCTACATCGTTTCTAGCGTGGTCCTCGACCGCGGAACAGGAACTACGGAAGGCAGATCCATGACCGTGAACGAGCTGACCACCAGCGACTCCGCCGAGGCCCCGGCGGTGACCGGTGAGCGCGCCGACCTGCTGGAGACGCTCGCCAAGCACCGGCACTTCCTGCGCTTCACCACCCGTGACCTCACCGACGAACAGGCCGGGCTGCGGACCACGAGCAGCGAGCTCTGCCTGGGCGGTCTGATCAAGCACGTCACCGCGGTCGAGCGGAACTGGGTGGACTTCATCCTGGACGGCCCATCGACGATGGGGGACTTCACCGCCATGACCGAGGCCGACTGGGCCCGGCGGGCCGACGAGTTCCGGATGCTGCCCGGCGAGACGCTGGCCGGTGTGCTGGCCGAGTACGCCGACGTGGCCCGCCGGACCGATGACCTGGTCGTCGCCCTGCCCGACCTGGAGGCCGCGTGGCCGCTGCCGAAGGCCCCGTGGTTCGAGTCCGGCGCGAAGTGGTCGGCCCGCAGGGTGCTGATGCACATCATCGCCGAGACCGCTCAGCACGCCGGCCACGCCGACATCATCCGTGAGTCCCTGGACGGCGCGAAGAGCATGGGCTGACGCCCGTTGGTCCGCCGGGGCGGGTCCACGCGGGCCTGCGGCGATACGCCCCCGTGCGGGGGGCGCGGGCCCGCCGCTGTCCGCCCCGTGCGGGCCCACGGCTGCCCACCGCGCGCGGGATCTCGGACTCACGGCCGCTCGTCCCGTGCGGGATCTCGGACTCACGGCCGCTCGCCCCGTGCGAGGTGGCGAACCCACGGCCGCTCGCCCCGTGCGAGGTGGCGGGCCCGCGGGCGGACGGCCGGGCGTCCGCTCCCGGCCGCGCCTACAGCACCGGCAGGCTCTTGCGGAGCTCGAAGGCCGTGACCTCCGAGCGGTACTCCTCCCACTCCTGGCGCTTGTTGCGCAGGAAGAAGTCGAAGACGTGCTCGCCGAGGGTTTCGGCGACCAGGTCGCTGCGCTCCATCAGGGTCAGGGCCTCGCCCAGGTTCTGCGGCAGGGGCTCGATGCCCAGCGCGCGGCGTTCCGCGTCGGACAGGGCCCATACGTCGTCCTCGGCGCCCGGCGGGAGCTCGTAGCCCTCCTCGATGCCCTTCAGGCCGGCGGCCAGCAGGACGGCGTAGGTCAGGTACGGGTTGGCGCCGGAGTCGATGGAGCGGACCTCCACGCGCGCCGAACCGGTCTTGCCGGGCTTGTACATGGGCACGCGGACCAGCGCCGAGCGGTTGTTGTGGCCCCAGCAGATGTACGACGGGGCCTCGCCGCCGGCGCCCGCCGTGCGTTCCGTGCCGCCCCAGATGCGCTTGTAGGAGTTGACCCACTGGTTGGTGACCGCCGAGGCCTCCGCCGCGTGCCGCAGCAGGCCCGCGATGAAGGAGCGGCCCACCTTGGAGAGCTGGTACTCCGCGCCGGACTCGTAGAACGCGTTGCGGTCGCCCTCGAAGAGGGAGAGGTGGGTGTGCATGCCGGAGCCGGGGTATTCGGAGAACGGCTTGGGCATGAAGGTCGCCTGGACGCCCTGCTCCAGGGCCACCTGCTTCATGACCAGGCGGAACGTCATGATGTTGTCCGCCGTGGAGAGCGCGTCCGCGTAACGGAGGTCGATCTCCTGCTGGCCGGGGGCGCCCTCGTGGTGGGAGAACTCCACCGAGATGCCCATCGACTCCAGCATGGTGATCGCCTGACGGCGGAAGTCCATGCCGACGTTCTGCGGGGTGTGGTCGAAGTAGCCGGAGTTGTCCGCGGGGGTCGGGCGGCTGCCGTCCAGCGGCTTGTCCTTCAGCAGGAAGAACTCGATCTCCGGGTGGGTGTAGAAGGTGAAGCCCAGGTCGGAGGTGCGGGCCAGGGCGCGCTTGAGGACGAAGCGCGGGTCCGCGAAGGACGGGGAGCCGTCCGGCATGAGGATGTCGCAGAACATGCGGGCCGTGCCGGGGGCCTCGGCGCGCCAGGGGAGGATCTGGAACGTCGACGGGTCCGGCTTGGCGATCATGTCGGACTCGTACACCCGGGCGAAGCCCTCGATGGCGGAGCCGTCGAAGCCGATCCCCTCATCGAACGCCTGTTCGAGCTCGGCGGGGGCGACGGCCACGGACTTGAGGAAGCCCAGCACGTCGGTGAACCACAGGCGCACGAACCGGATGTCGCGCTCCTCCAACGTCCGGAGCACGAACTCCTGCTGCTTGTCCATCTTCCGCTTCCCCATCCTTGCCGGTCAGGCCGCCTGTCCGCTCCCGCGTCCCGGGGAGACGGCCGGGCATTGCGAGCATCCCACCACACCAGCGTTTCATACGCGTTGCCGACCTTGATCGGACGGCTTGCCGTGGCTCGAACAGCTCGCACACGACAGGTGTACCGCTGTACCGCTCCGGGGCCCATCTTGCCCGCTCGGGCCGACATCCGTAACGGGCGGCTCACGGCCGCGGGGAGATGCCCAGCAGGAGGGGGCCGGTGGGGGCCGAGACGATGTCCGCCACCGTGACCGGGTCCAGCGAGGCGAAGAACGCCTCCTGGGCCCCGCGCAGGGCGCCGCGCAGCCGACAGGCCGAGTTCAGCGGGCAGGGGGACGAGGTGGCGGTGCCCTCGCAGTCGACGACGTCCCCCTCGCCCTCGAAGGCCCGGACCACCGCGCCCACCGAGGCGGTACGGCCCTCCTCCGTGAGGCCCAGCCCGCCGCCCCGGCCGCGGCGGGCCGTCAGCAGACCCATGTGCTGGAGCTCGGCGACCACCTTCGCGGCGTGCGTGTAGGGCACGTCCATGGCTTCCGAGACGTCGCGCGTCGTCGGGTTGGAGTCGCCGGCCACGGCGAGGCGCATGAGGACGCGGAGGGCCAGGTCTGTGGAGCGGAGGAGCCGCATGGCAGAGAGCGTAGGTAATACGCATCTTGGGTTCAAGTTTTCTGGGGTGCGGCTCTGCGGGGTCCGGCTCCGCGGGGTGCGGATCCGTGGAATCCGGCCCTATGTGGTGCGGATCCATGTGGTGCGGATCTGTGAGGTCCGGATCTGTGAGGTCCGGATCCATGTGGTGCGGTCCGGTTCCGTTGTCCGTGAACCCTACGGCTCTCCCCCTCTCCCCTATTACGATCAGCTGACCCGTTCGTCCCACTCCCCCGAAGGACACTCCCATGGGCTCCGCCAAGAAGAGCAGCTCGGCACGTTCGGCGCGCATAGAGGAGATGCGGCGTGCCGAGAAGGCCCGCGAGCGTCGCGCCCGCATCCTCACCATCGCCGCCAGTGTGGTGGTCGTCGTGGGGCTCGTCGCCGGCGGTGTGGTGCTCGTCCAGTCCCAGTCGGACGACGACGGCGGCAGCGCGGCGAGCGACTCGAAGAACTCGGGCAAGTTCGTCACGGGCGACGACGGCGTGCGCAAGTGGGACGGTGAACTGGGGCGCAACCACGTGACCAAGGCCGTGGACTACCCCGTCTCGCCTCCGGTGGGCGGTGACCACAACCCGGTGTGGATGAACTGCAACGGGGACGTCTACACCGACGAGATCAACAACACCAACGCCGTGCACTCGCTGGAGCACGGCGCCGTGTGGGTGACGTACAACGCCTCGGCCGACAAGGCCGCCGTCGACGCGCTCGCGGCGAAGGTGAAGAAGACGCCGTACACGCTGATGAGTCCGGTGGACGGCCAGAAGGACCCGGTCATGCTGTCCGCCTGGGGGCACCAGCGCACGGTGACCGGTGCGGACGATCCGAACCTGGACGCGTTCTTCGAGAAGTTCGTCCAGGGGGAGCAGACGCCCGAGCCGGGGGCCGCCTGCACCAACGGGCTGTCCAAGTGAGGCAGGTCGGGCTGATCGCGGGGGCCGCGGCCTTGGCGCTGGTCGCGACCGGGGCGATCACCTACGCGGTGGCGGGGGACGAGGGGTCCTCGGACGCGGTCCCGACCGCGGAGTCCGCGGACGCCGGGTTCGCCCGGGACATGGCCGTGCACCATCAGCAGGCCGTCGAGATGTCGTACGTCGTACGGGACCGCACGGACGACGAGGAGGTCCGGCGGCTCGCCTACGACATCGCCCAGACGCAGGCCAACCAGCGGGGCATGCTGCTGGGCTGGCTCGACCTGTGGGAGCTGCCCAAGGTGTCCGCCGATCCGCCGATGACCTGGATGGGCATGGGGGACACGGCCTCCGGCAAGGACGGGGCGCTGATGCCGGGGATGGCGACCAACGCCGAGATGGAGCGGCTGGGGTCGCTGAGCGGGGAGCGGGCCGAGGTCTTCTATCTGCAGCTCATGACGGACCACCACAAGGGTGGGGTGCACATGGCCCAGGCGTGCGTCCGTGCGTGTGGGGTGAGGGTCGAGAAGCGGCTCGCCCGGGGGATGGTGGAGGGGCAGGAGTCCGAGATCGCGCTGATGGCGGGGATGCTGGAGGAGCGGGGGGCGGCTGCCCGGCCGTAGCGGACGGGGCTCCGGGACATCGCGTCGCTTTGACGATTACACTGGGCCCGTGCCTCAACTACGTCTCGCCCTGAACCAGATCGACTCGAGCGTCGGCGACCTCGCCGGCAACGCCGAAACGATCGTCCGCCGGACCCGGCACTCCGCCGAGCAGGGAGCGCACCTCGTGGCGTTCCCCGAGATGGCGCTGACCGGGTACCCCGTCGAGGATCTCGCCCTGCGGTCGTCCTTCGTGGAGGCCTCGCGGGCGGCGCTGCGCTCGCTGGCCGCGCGGCTCGCCGAGGAGGGGTTCGGGGAGCTTCCGGTGATCGTCGGATACCTCGACCGCAGCGCCGCCGCCCAGCCGAAGTACGGGCAGCCGGCCGGTGCGCCGCAGAACGCGGGCGCCGTGCTGTACGGGGGTGAGGTGGTGCTGAGCTACGCCAAGCACCACCTGCCGAACTACGGCGTCTTCGACGAGTTCCGGTACTTCGTGCCCGGCGACACCATGCCGGTGGTGCGGGTGCGCGGGGTCGATGTCGCCCTCGCCATCTGTGAGGACCTGTGGCAGGACGGGGGGCGGGTGCCGGCGGCGCGGTCGGCCCGGGCCGGGCTGCTGCTGTCGATCAACGCCTCGCCGTACGAGCGGGACAAGGACGACACCCGGCTGGAGCTGGTGCGCAAGCGGGCGCAGGAGGCCGGGTGCACGACCGCGTACCTCGCGATGATGGGCGGGCAGGACGAGCTGGTCTTCGACGGGGACTCGATCGTCGTGGACCGTGACGGCGGCGTCGTGACGCGTGCGCCGCAGTTCGCCGAGGCGTGTGTCGTGGTCGACCTCGAACTGCCCCTCGCGGAGGCCGACGCGCCGACGGGGGTCGTCGACGACGGGCTGCGGATCGACCGGGTCGTGCTGTCGGAGGAGCCCGTGCCCGCGTACGACGCCTCGTCGGCCGGAGGGTACGCCTCGCGGCTCGACGACGACGAGGAGGTGTACTCCGCGCTGGTCGTGGGGCTGCGGGCGTACGTCGAGAAGAACGGGTTCCGGTCGGTGCTGATCGGGCTGTCCGGGGGGATCGACTCGGCGCTGGTCGCCGCTCTCGCCTGTGACGCGGTGGGGGCGGAGAACGTGTACGGCGTGTCGATGCCGTCGAAGTACTCGTCCGAGCACTCGAAGGACGACGCGGCGGAGCTGGCGCGGCGGACGGGGCTGAACTACCGGACCGTGGCGATCGAGCCGATGTTCGACGCGTACATGGGGGCGCTGGGGCTGACGGGGCTGGCGGAGGAGAACCTGCAGTCGCGGCTGCGGGGCACGCTGCTGATGGCGATCTCCAACCAGGAGGGGCACATCGTGCTGGCGCCGGGGAACAAGTCGGAGCTGGCGGTGGGGTACTCGACGCTGTACGGGGACTCGGTCGGGGCGTACGGGCCGATCAAGGACGTGTACAAGACGTCGGTGTTCCGGCTGGCCGAGTGGCGCAACCGGGCGGCGGCGGAGCGGGGGCAGACGCCGCCGATCCCGGAGAACTCGATCTCCAAGCCGCCGAGCGCGGAGCTGCGGCCGGGGCAGGTGGACACGGACTCGCTGCCGGACTATCCGGTGCTGGACGCGATCCTGGCGCTGTACGTGGACCGGGACCGGGGGGCGGACGAGATCGTCGCGGCCGGGTTCGACGCGGAGCTGGTGACGAAGACCCTGCGGATGGTGGACCGGGCGGAGTACAAGCGGCGGCAGTATCCGCCGGGCACGAAGATCTCCCCGAAGGGCTTCGGCAAGGACCGCCGCCTCCCGATCACGAACGGCTGGCGCGAGGGGGCTCTTCCGGCGGTCTGACGCGAGAGGGCCGCGCGTCGCGACCGCGGCCGGCGAGTGGGGCGGGTCCGCGCCGTACGCGGACCCGCCTGCGGCCCGGATCCTCAGTCGCCCTGTGCGGTGACCCTCACACGGGCCGCTATGGGGAGGTGGTCGCTCGCCGTGGCCGGGAGGGTCCAGGAGCTCTCCGGTTCGGCGCCCTTGACCAGGATCTGGTCGATCCGCGCCATCGGGAACGACGCCGGCCAGCTGAAGCCGAAGCCGCTGCCCACGGCGCCCTGGGTGGAGCGCATCTGGGAGGTGACGGCGTTCAGGGCGCGGTCGTTCATCGTGCCGTTCAGGTCGCCGAGCAGCACGATGTTCGGCAGTGGTTCGTCGGCGATGGCCTCGCCCAGGGCGTCGGCGCTCCTGTCCCGCTGACGGGCCGTGAAACCGGCCTCCAGCTTCACCCGGACGGAAGGGAGATGGGCGACGTAGACGGCGACCTGACCGGTCGGCGCGGCCACCGTGGCACGCATCGCGCGCTTCCAGCCGAGGCGGATGTCGACCGCCTTCACGTCGCTCAGGGGGTACTTGCTCCACAGCCCGACGGTGCCGACCACCTCGTGGTACTCGTACGTCGACTCCAGCGCCCGCTCGTACGTCGGGACCGCCGACGCCTTCAGCTCCTCCAGGGCCAGCACATCCGCACCCGAGGCGGCCACGCCGCGGGCGGTGGCGGACGGGTCCGGGTTGTCGGCGTTGACGTTGTGCGTGGCCACCGTGAGGTCGCCGCCCGTGGCGGTCTTGTCGGTGAGCAGGCTGCCGAAGAGGTTCAGCCAGACGGCCACCGGCAGGATCGTCGCGATCAGCGCCGTCGCCGACTTGCGGATCAGGCCGAGGACGAGCAGTACGGGGATCAGCAGGCCCACCCAGGGGAGGAAGGTGTCCACCAGGCTGCCCAGGTTGCCGATCGCGTTCGGGATGTGGCCGTGGGCCAGCATGACCAGGGCCGTCAGGACCGAGCAGGCGGCCAGGACGAGGCCGCGGCGCCAGATGCGGCGGTCGCCCCAGCCTCTGGTGAGGCGCTCGCGCAGGCGCCGGAGCCGGGTCGGCCGCGGCTCGGACCCCGAACCGCCGTTGTCCGTCTCCGTCATGTACGCCTGCCGCGCCATACCGTCGCCTCACAACCTGCCGTGCACACCGTCGCCCCCGTGTCCGTAAGACCCTAGGGGATGATCGGTTCCGTTCCTGCCGCCCCTCGACGGCCGTACGGGGGCGAGGACGCGCGGGGGCGCTCGGGGAGTTCCGGGCGGGGGTGGTGAAAGCGCCCTCTGTGACCAAACGCGCACATCGTGGCTAGCCGGTGACGGGGCGTAGGCCCTGGAGGAGCGTGTCGACGACTTGTTCGGCCAGGTCGTCCGGGAGGTCGGCGTCGGGGCGCAGGACGGTGCGGACGAGGATGGGGCCCACGACGATGTCGTTGAGGATCTCCATGTCGACGTCGGCGCGCAGTTCGCCGTTCTCCCGGCCCCGGCGCAGCACCTCCAGGCCGAGCCGGCGGCGCGGCAGGATGACGGTGTCGTGGTAGGCGGCCCAGAGGTTGGGGCTGCTCTTCATCTGGGCGCGCACGTTGTGCAGGATCGCCGAGGTCCGGCCGGCCAGGCCGCGCAGGCGCAGGGACTCCAGCAGGACGACGAGGTCGTCGCGCATGGAGGTGCCGGGGAGTTCGGGGTCCGGGGGCTCGGCGGCGCGCAGGACGTCGACGAGGAGCTGCTCCTTGCCGCTCCAGCGGCGGTAGATGGTGGCCTTGCCGACGCCGGCGGTGCGGGCGATGCGCTCGATGGAGAGCTCCGCGAGGGGCACGCCGTCCTCCAGGAGCTTCATCACTCCCTCGATGATGGCGCGTTCGACCGCCTCGCTGCGGGGGCGGCCCCGTGCGGGACCGTCCTGCCGGGGGTCGGTGTCGGCCGGGATCACGTCGTCGGGTCCTTACGTCGGGGTGGGCTGGGACGATTCTCCCGGTGGGCGGTGGCGACGGTCCACCGCCCGGGGGTCATCGGTCCGTCGCCGGCATCAGTTCCCGCTTCTCCTCGTCCCCTTCGGACGTCGGCGTACGGCCGGGCAGGAACACGGCGACGACGACCGCGCCCAGCACCGCGACGCCCGCTCCCCACAGCGCGGTGACGTGCATGGCGTGCAGGAACGCGTCGTCGGCCGCGCCGATCAGGGGCTCGCCGCGCGCGCCCAGCCGGTCCGCCACGGCCAGGGTGGCCTCGATGGACTCGCCGGCGGCGTGCCGGACGCCGGGCGGCAGCAGGCCGAGATCGTCCTCGATGCCGTTGCGGTAGGCGGCGGACAGCACCGAGCCGAGTACGGCGATGCCGAGGGCGCCGCCGACCTGGCGGAAGACGTTGCTGAGGGCGGAGGCGGAGCCGGCCTTCTCGCGGGGCAGCGCCTGCATGATGACGACGCTGACCGGTGTCATGACGTGCGCCATGCCGGCGCCCATGAGGAAGAAGACGGCCTCCAGGATCCAGATCGGCGTGTCCCCGTCCAGGGTGGCGAACGCGGCCAGTGTCGCGGCGAGCACCAGCAGGCCGGCGGTCGTGGTGACCTTGTTGCCGAAGCGGTCCACCAGGAGGCGGGCCCGCGGCGCGAAGATCATCTGTGTGGCGGCCAGCGGAAGCAACAGCAGGCCCGTCTCCAGCGGCGAGTAGCCGCGCACGCTCTGGGTGTAGAACACGGCGAAGAACGTCACGCCCATCAGCGCGAAGAAGACCAGCGCGATCGCGACGACCGAGGCGGAGAACACCTTGTTCTTGAAGTAGGTGACGTCGATGGACGGGTGGTCGCTGCGCTTCTCGAACACCACGAACGCGGCGAGTACGGCGAGGCCGGCGCCGATCGTCGACACCACCGTGACGTCGGTGAAGTCGGCGAGCTGGCCGCCCTTGATGATGCCGTAGACCAGCAGGACCAGTCCGGTCACGGACAGGACGACGCCGACGGGGTCGATCCGGCCGGGGTTCGGGTCGCGGGAGTCGGGGACCAGCCACAGCATCAGGGCGACGGCGAGGACGACGATGGGCACGTTGACGAGGAAGACCGAGCCCCACCAGAAGTGGTCCAGGAGGAATCCGCCGGTGATCGGGCCGATGGCGATGGCGAGGCCCACGCCGCCCGCCCAGATGCCGATGGCCTTGGGCTGCTCGTCGCGTTCGAAGACGTTCATCAGGACGGCCAGGGTGGCCGGCATGACGAACGCGGCCCCCAGGCCCATCACCGCGCGGAAGCCGATCAGCTCGGCCGGTGAGCCGGAGAACGCGGCGAGCGCCGAGCCGACGCCGAACACGACGAGACCGCCGATCAGCACCTTCTTGCGGCCGAGCCGGTCGCCGAGGAGTCCCGCGCTGAAGAGCAGACCGGCGAAGACGAGCGTGTAGGCGTTGATCGCCCACTCCAGCTCGCTCTGGGTGGCGCCCAGGCCGGTGGGGGCGGGGGTGGAGATCGTCTTGATGGCGACGTTCAGGATCGAGTTGTCGAGTACGACGATCAGCAGGCTCAGCATCAGCACGCCGAGGATCGCCCAACGGCGCCGGTGCACGGCTTCCGGGACCCGGTGGCGGGCAGGGGCGGCAGGAGAAGTCATGTGGCCCAGAGTAGTGAATTACGATACGGAACCGTCTCGTATCGTAAACGTTTTGCCCAGAACTTGCCGGAATATTGCACGGCGGAACTCACAGGGGGTCCTCTGGCCCTCGCCGGGGCGAGGTGCCACCATGGACGTGGTCCGGGGACGCCGTCAGGGCGCCTCGAGATGACGTGTTGGGAGACGGTTCAATGACGCAGCTTTCGGCTGCCCAGACCGGGACGACGTCCGGTTCCCCCTCCGGCGGAGCGACGCTGTACGGGGGCAAGGGCACGCGCCGTATCACTGTCCGCGACATCGCCGCCGCCAAGGAGCGCGGCGAGAAGTGGCCCATGCTCACCGCGTACGACGCGATGACCGCGTCCGTGTTCGACGAGGCCGGCATCCCGGTCATGCTCGTCGGTGACTCGGCCGGTAACTGCCACCTCGGGTACGAGACCACCGTGCCCGTGACCCTCGACGAGATGACCATGCTGTCGGCGGCGGTCGTACGCGGTACCTCGCGCGCGCTGATCGTGGGCGACCTGCCCTTCGGCTCCTACCAGGAGGGTCCGGTGCAGGCGCTGCGCTCGGCGACCCGGCTGGTGAAGGAGGCCGGTGTCGGCGCCGTGAAGCTGGAGGGCGGCGAGCGGTCGCACCGGCAGATCGAGCTGCTGGTGGAGTCCGGGATCCCGGTGATGGCCCACATCGGGCTGACGCCGCAGTCGGTGAACGCGATGGGTTACCGGGTGCAGGGGCGGGGCGAGGAGGCGGCGCAGCAGCTGCTGCGGGACGCGAAGGCCGTGCAGGACGCGGGGGCGTTCGCGGTGGTGCTGGAGCTGGTGCCGGCGGAGCTGGCGGCCGAGGTGACCCGGGTGCTGCACATCCCGACCGTCGGGATCGGGGCCGGGCCTCGGACGGATGCGCAGGTGTTGGTGTGGACCGACATGCTGGGGCTGACGGGGGGGCGGGTGCCGAAGTTCGTGAAGCGGTACGCCGATCTGCGTGAGGTCATGAGCGGGGCGGTGAAGGCGTTCGCCGAGGATGTGGTGGGCGGGACCTTCCCGGAGGAAGCGCACTCCGTGCACTGAGCAGCTCCGCTGCTGTTGAGCCACTGTCGCACCACCTGTCGGCCCCGTCGATCTTCCCCCGTCGGCGGGGCCGGCGCATGTCCGGGGCCGGGCGGGGGTGTTGCGCAACCCGGCGCTTGCGGGGTGCCTCCCCCACTCTCGGCTCCGCTCGAGCGGGAGGTGCCCCCACCGCCCACCCGTGCCGCCCCAGCGGCACGACTGCCCGCGGGAACGGTGGGTACGGCGGCACGACTGCCCGCGGCTGACGCGGCATGAGGCTGCCCGCGGAGGGCGTAGGAGGGCTGTCGGTGGGATGTCGGGGGTTTGTCGGTGGGGGTTGGGACAGTTCTCGGCATGACGCGAAACGACAAGGACCTGGGGGGCGCGGGGAGCGCCGTCACCGTGCGGGGGCTGGTCAAGCACTACGGCGGGACCAAGGCGCTGGACGGTGTCGACCTGGATGTGCGGGAGGGCACCGTGATGGGGGTGCTCGGGCCGAACGGGGCCGGGAAGACCACGCTCGTACGGATCCTGTCCACCCTGCTCACGCCGACCGCCGGGCACGCCACCGTCGCGGGGTACGACGTGGTGCGCCAGCCGAGGCAGCTGCGCCGGGTGATCGGGCTGACCGGGCAGTACGCCTCCGTGGACGAGAAGCTTCCGGGGTGGGAGAACCTGTATCTGATCGGGCGGCTGCTCGACCTGTCCCGCAAGGAGGCGCGGTCCCGCGCCGACGAGCTGCTGGAGCGGTTCTCGCTCACCGAGGCGGCCCGCCGGCCTGCGGCCACCTACTCGGGCGGTATGCGGCGGCGCCTCGACCTGGCCGCCTCGATGATCGGCCGGCCGGCCGTGCTGTACCTGGACGAGCCGACCACGGGACTGGACCCCCGTACCCGCAACGAGGTGTGGGACGAGGTCAAGCGGCTGGTCGGGGACGGGGTGACGGTGCTGCTGACCACCCAGTACATGGAGGAGGCCGAACAGCTCGCCTCCGAGCTGACCGTCGTGGACCGGGGCAAGGTCATCGCGAGCGGCGGCATCGAGGAGCTGAAGGCCAAGGTCGGCGGCCGTACGCTGCGGGTCCGCCCGGCCGACCCGCTGCAGTTGCGCCCACTGGCGGACGCCCTCGACACGCTGGGCATCACCGGGCTCGCCACGACCACCGTGGACACCGAGCGGGGTGCCGTGCTCGTCCCGGTGCTGAGTGACGAGCAACTGACCGCCGTGGTCGGCGCGGTCACCGCGCGCGGCATCACCCTCAGCTCCATCACCACCGAACTGCCCAGCCTGGACGAGGTGTTCCTGTCCCTCACCGGCCACCGCGCCAGTGCCCCGCAGGACGCCGTACCCGCCGAGACCCACGAGGAGGTCGTCGCCGTATGAGTGCCGCCACCGCCACCGCCGACCTCCGCGCGGACGCGCGGATCCCGTTGCGTGCCCATCTGCGGCACACCGGGGCGCTCGTGCGCCGCAATCTGCTGTGGATACGGCAGGACCCGGAGTCGATGTTCGACGCCGTGCTGTTCCCGATCGTCTTCACCCTGCTGTTCGTGTACGTCTTCGGCGGCTCCATCGGGCAGTCGCTGGGCGGCGGACAGGAGGCGTACGTGCAGTACATCGTGCCCGGTCTGATGGCCATGATGGGCATGAACATGGCCCAAGGGGTGGGCACCGGGTTCAACCAGGACTTCAACACCGGGGTCATGGACCGCTTCCGGTCGCTGCCGATCGGGCGCGGCTCGGTGCTGTTCGCGAAGATCTCGGTCGAGATGGTGCGGATGCTGATCGCCACCGCCATCCTGATGGTCGTCGGTGTGCTCGTCGGCTTCGACATCAACAACTGGCCGGGACTGTTCGCCGCCGTGGGACTGTCCGCGGTGTTCGGCTCGGCGCTGATGTGGATCTTCCTCACGCTGGGTGTGGTGATGAAGAACGCGCAGTCGGTGCAGGCGATGGGCTTCCTGGTGCTGATGCCGCTGCAGTTCGGCTCGTCGATCTTCGCGCCGACCCAGTCGATGCCGGGCTGGCTGGAGTCCTTCACCCAGGTCAACCCGCTGTCCGCGCTCGCGGACGCCGCGCGCGGGCTGATGGTGGGCGGCCCGGTCGCCCACGACCTGTGGATGACACTGGCCTGGTCGGTGGGGATCACGGCGGTGATGGCACCGGTCGCGATCCACAAGTTCCGTACGAAGAGCTGATCACGCCGGTTCGAGCAGGGCGGCGGCCTCCTCCGGGGAGAGGCCGGCGCCCTCGGCGTACGCGGTGGCGTACGCCGTGTCGCCGAGTGCCGCCCGGACGCGCGTCTCGGCGCGTGCGCGCGCCTCGCGTTCCACCTGCCCGGCGTGGTGCTCGGGCGGCAGCCAGGAGTCGGCGGCGCCGAGGCAGCGGGCCGCGTCCCGGGCGTGCCGTCCGCCGTCGAGTCCGGCGAGGGCGAGGGCGCCCAGGGTGACGTACGCCGAGCGCATGTGGGGGGCCATGGCGGCGGACAGCGGATCGCCCGCCTGCCGGATCGCCTCGCGGATGATCACCAGGGCCTGCTCGTCGTTGCCGTCGGCCACCTCCAGCCAGCCCTCGGCACCGAGGATGAACGCGTCGAAGACGACGTAGTGCGCGATGCGGAACTCCTCGCGCAGGGCCCGCAGATGCTCCCGGGCCTCCGCCGTACGACCGGTCGTGCACAGCCGGCCGGTCAGGAAGAGCCGGGCGGCGGGCAGGGCCTCGACATGCCGGCCGCGCGTGTCGTCGATGACCTCGCGCAGCAGCCGCTCACCGCGCTCCGCCTCACCCGCCTCCAGCAGCGCGCTGCCCAGCCGGGCGGTGAGGATGGCCGTGTGGGCACGGGCGCCGAGACGGTCGGCGTGCTCGATCGCCGCCTCGTAGTCCGCGGCGGCGTCCCGGTACGCTCCGGCGCGTTCGAGGGCCTCGCCGCGCGCGGAGAGGGCCTCGGCGATGCCCCAGGTGTCGCCGAGCCGGCAGTGGATCTCCAGTGCCTCGTCGGCGTCGCGGCGCGCGTCGCCGGCCCAGTCGCTGCGGTTGGCCAGGAAGTTGGCGCGCAGTTGGAGGTTGGAGGCCAGCTCCCATTCGAATCCGGGGTTCTCCCGGCAGGTGCGGATGGCCGCGTCGACCACGTGGCGCAGCCGCTCCATGTCGCCGGTCAGCATCACGGCGAAGATCCAGAGCAGTCCGGGCGGCCGGCAGGCCTGCGGCATGCCCGGCTCGTACGTCGCGCCGACGAGACGCAGCTTGTGCTGTGCCTGCGGGGTCTGCCAGTCGTCGAGTTCGGTGTCCATGTGGGCGAGATGGGCCAGGTGTACCCCGCGCCGGGCCTCGGCGAGGAGTTCGCCGGTCATCGGGGGCGGGGCGTCGGTGCAGCGCTCCCACAGCGGGACGGCGGGCTGTACGGGTTCGGTGAACGGGTCGGGGGCGAGGGTCATGACCTCGGAGCACCAGTTGCGGGCCTCGATGCGCAGGTCGCGCATCTGCCAGTACCAGACGAGCGACAGGGTGATGCAGAGGGCCTCCTGCTCGTCGCGCAGGGCGAGGGCGTGGCGCAGGGCCGTGCGCACGTTCTCGTACTCCCGCTCCAGGAGTGCGATGGCGGCCGGCTGGTCCGGGCCGCGCAGCATCGGCTCGGTGGTGCGGGCGACTTCACGGAAGTACGTCAGGTGCGCCCGCTCGGCCTCCGGGCGCCGGCCGGACTCGTCGAGGCGTTCGCCGGCGTACTCGGCGACGGTCTCCAGGAGCCGGTAGCGCATCTCGCCGTCGCCCGAAGGGGCGGCCACCACCAGGGACTTGTCGACGAGGGAGCCGAGCGCGTCGAGCGCGGCCGGTCCGCAGACGGCCTCGGCGGCGGCGAGGTCGCAGCCGCCCGCGAAGACCGAAAGGCGGCCCAGCACGTCGCGTTCGTCCGCGTCGAGCAGGTCCCAGGACCAGTCGACGACGGCCCGCAGGGTCTGCTGCCTGGGGAGGACGGTGCGGCTGCCGGAGGTGAGCAGCCGGAAGCGGTCGTCGAGCCGGTCGGCGATCTGGCGCGGGGTGAGCATCCGCAGCCGGGCGGCGGCGAGTTCGATGGCCAGCGGCAGTCCGTCGAGGCGGCGGCAGATCTCCGCGCAGGCCGCCGTGGTGTCGTCGTCGGCGTCGATGCGGAAACCGGGGCGGGCGGCGGCACCCCGGTCGGCGAGCAGGCGCAGCGCGACCGGCTCGGGCAGCGGCTCCACCGGCCGCAGCAACTCACCGCGCACGCCGAGGGGTTCGCGGCTGGTGGCGAGGACGGTGAGCCGGGGGCAGCGTTCCAGCAGCGCCTCGACGAGGTGGGCGGCGGCCTCGACGACGTGCTCGCAGTTGTCCAGGATCAGCAGCATGCGGCGCGGGCCGCAGTGTTCGGCGAGGCGCTCCACCGGGTCGTCGTGCCGGTCGGTGACGGCCCGTATGCTCTCGGCGCCGGCGCCGTAGAGCACGGTCTCGCGGGCGCCGACGGCGGTGAGGACGGCCTCGGGGACGGCGTCGGGGTCGTCGACCGGGGCGAGTTCGGCGAGCCACACGCCGTCGGGGAGGGTCTGCCGTACGGTCTCGGCGGCCTCCTGCGACAGCCGGGTCTTGCCGGCCCCGCCCGGTCCGAGCAGGGTCACCAGGCGGGCGGCGGCGAGGTCGGCGCGGATGGTCTCGATGTCGGCCTCCCGGCCGACGAACGAGGTCAGCCGGGCCCGCAGGTTGCCGGGCGACGCGCCGGCCCGGGTTCCGGTCGCCGGCCCGGGTTTCAGCAACTCGGCGTGCAGTGCGCGCAGTTCGGTGCCGGGGTCGGAGCCGAGACGGTCCGCGAGCAGACGTCGTACGTCCTCGTAGGCGGCCAGCGCCTCGGCGGTGCGGCCCGTGTCGCGCAGGGCGCGCAGCCGCAGCGCCTGGAGGGGTTCGTCGAGGGGGTGACCGTCGCACAGCGCGGTCAGCTCGGGCAGGGACTGCTCGGCGTCGCCGAGGGCGAGGGCGGCGGTGTGCCGGGCGCGCAGCACGTCCAGGTGCCGGGTCTGCAGGCGGGCCGCGTCGGCGGTGCGGTCGGGCAGGCCGGTGAGGGCGGGGTCGCGCCACAGGGCGAGGGCGTCGTCGAGGACGACGGCCGCCTTCGCCGGGTCGCCGTCGGCGAGGGCGCGCAGGCCGTCGCCGGCCAGCCGCTCGAAACGGTGCAGGTCGATGTCGTCGGGCGCGGCGGTCAGCCGGTAGCCGCCGTCGACGGAGGCGATCTGGTCCGCGCCGAGCGTCCGGCGCAGCCGCCCTATCAGGGCCTGGAGCGCCCCGGTGGCGTCGGCCGGCGGATCGGCGTCCCCCCAGACCTCGTCGACCAGCAGGCCCACGGGCACGGTGCGCCCGGTCCGCAGGGCGAGCACGGTCAGCAGGGCGCGCAGCCGCGCCCCGCCGACGGGGACGACGGTGCCGTCGGGACGGAGTGCCTGGGTGGTGCCGAGGATGCGGTAGCGCACGGGGTCCATTGTCTCCGGTGGTGGTGGCAGGGGTCACGGGGCCCGGTCGGCCCGGTCTTTCCGGTCGTCCTGGCCGTCGTAGTCGTCGCGGCTGTCCTGGCCGTCCTGGTCGCTCTGGTCGTCGCGGCTGTCCTGGCCGTCCTGGCTGTCCTGGCTGTCCTGGCTGTCCTGGCCGTCCTGGCCGTCCTGGCCGTCCTGGTCGCCCTGGCCGTCCTGGTCGCCCTGGCCGCCGCGGCCGTCCTGGTCGCCCTGGTCGTCGCGGCTGTCCTGGCCGTCCTGGTCGCCCTGGCCGCCGCGGCTGTCCTGGTCGCCCTGGCCGTCCTGGTCGTCCTGGCCGTCCTGGTCGCCCTGGTCGTCGTAGTCGTCGTAGTCGTCGTGGTCGTCCCCACCCTGCGTGGAACCGGCGGCCGACGCGAGACGTTTTCACCGTGCGCCCGGTACCGTCGGGCGGTCCCCGCGTACGCCCGACCGTCTGAGGAGCCCCATGACCACCGCCGCCACCCGTCACAGTGACCGGAGGATCAGCCCGGTCTTCCTGGGCATCCTGGCCGTGACGGCGGTCACCGGGTGGGCCACCTGGACCGGGTTCGCCGAGCAGCCGGGCGTGGCCGTGTTCCTGTTCGTGACGGCCGCCTGGATCGTCTCCCTGTGCCTGCACGAGTACGCGCACGCGCGCACGGCCCTGCACAGTGGCGACATATCGGTCGGCGCGAAGGGCTATCTCACGCTGAACCCGATGAAGTACACGCACGCCCTGCTGAGCATCGTGCTCCCGGTCGTCTTCGTCATCATGGGCGGGATCGGTCTGCCGGGCGGTGCCGTGTTCATCGAGCGCGGCCGGATCCGGGGGCGCTGGCGGCACAGCCTGATCTCGGCGGCGGGCCCGCTGACGAACGTGCTGTTCGCGATCGTGTGCACGGCGCCGTTCTGGCTGGGCGCGCTGGACGGCGTACCGGCCGAGTTCCGGTTCGCGCTGGCGTTCCTGGCGCTGCTCCAGGTGACGGCCGCGATCCTGAACTTCCTGCCGGTTCCGGGCCTGGACGGCTACGGCGTGATCGAGCCCTGGCTGTCGTACGACGTCCGGCGGCAGGTGGAGCCGTTCGCCCCGTTCGGTCTGTTGTTCGTGTTCGCGCTGCTGTGGGTGCCGTCGGTGAACGGCGCGTTCTTCGACGTGATCGACTCGCTGCTGGGGACGCTGGGCATCGACGAGCTCGACACGTACTGCGGCTACGACCTGTTCCGCTTCTGGCGGGAGGCGAACGGGTACTGCTCGGTCAGCCCGTGACGGAGCCGTTCCGCGCCGCCGCACGCCCGCGCCGCGCGTAGTACCAGGTCATGTTGGACGACAGTCCCGCCAGCAGCACCCAGACGATGCCGATGAACACGCTGCCCCGCACGAAGGAGACGACGGCCGCGGCGACGGTGAGGAGGCAGACGGCGAGGGCGTAGAGGGCGAGGCGGGGCATGGCTGGGGGCTCCTGTCGGGGGACACTGCTACGGCACTGCTACGGCGTCCAGTGTCCCCCATCGCCTCATACGTCCGTGACGCGGAGCCCGGCGTGTGCCTTGTAGCGGCGGTTGACGGAGATCAGGTTGGCGACCAGCGACTCCACCTGGTGGGCGTTGCGCAGCCGCCCGGCGAAGATGCCCCGCATGCCCGGGATGCGTCCGGCGAGCGCCTGCACGATCTCGACATCGGCCCGGACCTCGCCGAGCACCATCACATCGGTGTCGATCTCGTCGATCTCCGGGTCCTGGAGCAGCACGGCGGACAGGTGGTGGAAGGCGGCGGTGACCCGGGAGTCCGGCAGCAGCGCGGCGGCCTGCTGGGCGGCGCTGCCCTCCTCCGGCTTCAGCGCGTAGGCGCCCTGCTTGTCGAAGCCGAGCGGGTTGACGCAGTCCACGACGAGCTTGCCGGCCAGTTCCTCGCGCAGGGACTCGAGCGTCTTGCCGTGGCCGTCCCACGGCACGGCGACGATCACGATGTCGCTGCGCCGGGCGGTCTCGGCGTTGTCGGCGCCTTCGACGCCGTGCCCGAGCTCCTCGGCGGCGGCCTGCGCGCGCTCGGCGGCGCGGGAGCCGATGATCACCTTCTGGCCCGCCTTGGCGAGCCGGTGGGCCAGGCCCTTGCCCTGCGGTCCGGTGCCGCCGAGCACGCCGACGACGAGCCCGGAGACGTCGGGCAGGTCCCAGGGGTCCTTGGCGGGGGCCTTCGCGGGCGGCTGTGCGCTGTCACTGTCACTGGAGGTCATGGCCCGACTCTACGTCCGTGACGGCGTCGCGCCCGGTGTACGTGAGCCCTGTCACGCGGTCCGGGGCCGTGTCCCCGGTTCGGGCGAATCCGGGCCGAACACCGGGACGCGGGCGCGTGGTTGGGACAGGATGCGGCCGTATGGATGCGGTACGGGTCGCGCTGCTGCGGGAAGTGCTCGCCGGGACGGAATGGCTGGGCGCCACCCGGCACTTCGCGGGGACGCTGCGCGGGTCGGTGGTCCCGCACGGCGGCGGGCTGCTGCTCGTGGGCACACCGGCGTACGAGCCGTGGCATCTGGCGGCGCATCTGGCGGACGAGGCCGCCTGGTCGGGCACCCCGGAGCTGGCCCCCACGCTCGTACGGCATGACGCGTGCCCCTCGGACCCGGCGCATCTGGCGGTGGGGCTGGGGCGTTTGGAGGCGGCGCGGCGGGGTGAGACGCTGCTGGTGGTGGCGCCCGGGGAGACGGTCGGGGAGGGTGCGGCCCCGCTCCTGGAGCGGGTGTGCGACGCCCGCCGGGCCGGGGCGACGGTGTTGTCGCTGGGCCCCGGCGAGGGTGAGCTCCCGGCGATGGCCCACGAGGTCCTGCCCGTCCCCGACGGCTCCGAGCTGGACCTGGACACCGTGCAGCACCTGGTCAGCGCGGCGGCCGGCGAGAACGCGCTGCCGGCCCGCCGGGGCCCCCGCCGCTTCCGGGACCGCCTGTCGCGGCTGGCCGACCTGCTGACGGCCCCGCCGCCGACGCGCTGGTAGCGAGGCCCGCGCCGGTGCGGTCAGTCGCCGTCCCGCTCGCCCGCGGGGGCGTCGCGCCACCTGGAGTCGTTCTCCCACTGGAGGTTGCGCTCGCGGGCCGTCTCCATGGCGTGTTCGGCCTCGGTGCGGCCGGCGTACGGGCCGAAGCGGTCCTTGGCGGGGCAGTCGGGCCCCTCCTCGACCTTCTGGTGCTCCAGGCAGTAGTACCACTCGCCCGGCTTTCCGACCGTCCGCTTCTTGAACAGGGGCATGACCGGCTCCTCTCACCGTCTCGCCATCTCACCAGAAAGATGGTCCCCCGTCGGCGCTGAATTAGACTCGCCGACATGTCTGGCCAGTCGCTGCTCGCCCCCGGGGAGCTGTCCCCCGCCCGTTCCGTGCCCGGGAACATCCGTCGTCCCGAATACGTCGGCAAGCCCGCCCCGACGCCGTACACCGGTCCGGAGGTGCAGACGCCCGAGACGGTCGAGGCGATGCGCACCGCCGGCCGGATCGCCGCGCGGGCGATGGCGGAGGCCGCGAAGCTGATCGCGCCCGGCGTGACGACGGACGAACTGGACCGGGTGGCGCACGAGTACATGTGCGACCACGGCGCCTACCCGTCGACGCTCGGCTACCGCGGCTTCCCCAAGTCGCTGTGCACGTCGGTCAACGAGGTGATCTGCCACGGCATCCCGGACTCGACGGTGCTGCGCGACGGCGACATCGTCAACCTGGACGTGACGGCGTACATCGGCGGGGTGCACGGCGACAACAACGCGACGTACCTGGTCGGGGAGGTGGACGAGGAGAGCCGCCTGCTGGTGGAACGCACCCGTGAGTCCCTCGCCCGCGCGATCAAGGCGGTCAAGCCGGGCCGGCAGATCAACATCATCGGCCGGGTGATCGAGTCGTACGCGAAGCGGTTCGGCTACGGCGTGGTCCGTGACTTCACGGGCCACGGCATCAACACGTCCTTCCACTCGGGCCTGATCGTCCCGCACTACGACAGCCCGCACGCGACGACGGTGATCCAGCCGGGGATGACCTTCACCATCGAGCCGATGCTGACGCTGGGCACCCACGAGTACGACATGTGGGACGACGGCTGGACGGTGGTCACGAAGGACCGCAAGCGCACGGCCCAGTTCGAGCACACGCTGGTGGTGACGGACACGGGCGCGGACATCCTGACGCTGCCGTAGCGGTTTCTCGTTCTCCTGGCCCGCCCTCCTCCCGGAGGGCGGGCTTTTCCGTGCCGTGGCAGGGTGGGAGTTACCGACAAACCGTCGGCAAGCCATTGACTTAGGTAAGCCTAACCATAAAAGATCTGGACTCATGGACTCCTTCTCGACCCTCATCCGCACCGCCTCCCACGAGCAGCACATGGAGGCGGAGACGTCGACGTTCATGAGTGATCTGCTCGGCGGCCGGCTGGGCGTGGACGCGTACGCGCGCTACACCGAACAGCTGTGGTTCGTGTACGAGGCCCTGGAGTCCGGGGCGCGGGGGCTGACGTCGGACCCGGTGGCGGGCCCGTTCGTCCGGCCGGAACTGTTCCGCCTGCCCTCCCTGGAACGCGACCTGGCCCACCTGCGCGGCCCCGACTGGCGCGCCGGCCTGACCGCCCTCCCCGCCACCCGCGCCTACGCGGCCCGGGTCGCCGAGTGCGCCCGCACCTGGCCGTCCGGCTACGTCGCCCACCACTACACCCGCTACCTGGGCGACCTCTCCGGCGGCCAGATCATCCGCGGCAAGGCGGAGAGGACGTGGGGCTTCGAGCGGAAGGGCGACGGCGTCCGCTTCTACGTCTTCGAGGACATCTCCAACCCGGCGGCCTTCAAGCGGGACTACCGCGAACTCCTGGACGCGGTCCCGGCGGACGACCTGGAGAAGCAGCGCGTCGTGGCGGAGTGCAAGCGGGCGTTCGCGCTGAACACGGACGTGTTCCGGGCGCTGGGCGAGGAGTTCCCGTTGTCGGCGTGACTCTCCGAGCTTTCCCCGACCTCACCTCACCACGGCAACGCGGGGCGGGAGGAGGCACCCTCTGCTGAAAGCGTGAGCAGCGTGCAGGGAAATGTCAGTCAGGCGCTCGGATGAGCGACATGCGGACAGTGAAGGCTGAAACGCTCGCGCTTTTCAAGTGGGTGGGGCAGCGAGGGCTCCTCAACGCCTTGACGTCTGGGGCGTCTTCGTCGCGCAGTTGGGCCGTCAGCGTTCCAGGTAGACGCGGCCGCCGATCTCCGTCCAGCCCTCCGGCTGGGGTGCCGTGAGGATCTGGGAGCCGGTGCCCTGGGTGATGTTCAGGGCGCGGCCCAGGCGGTCGGTGAGGAGGAGGGCCGCGGCGCCCGTCGCCTCGTCCTCGTCGATGCCGTCGTCGCGGCCGGGGAAGGCGCGGGCCCGGATGCGGCCGGCCGGCTCGTCCAGCCAGGCCCACGCGTAGATCCACTCCCCCTTGGGCGGCACGGGCAGGTCGTCGACCTCGGCAGCGCTCGCGTACTGGCGCAGGGTGCGCGGCGGCGCCCACTCCGCCCGCGCCTCGATCCAGCAGAACTCCCCGTCCTGCCGGGCGCCCACCACCCCGGCGGGGACGACCAGCTCGGGCACGTCGAGCAGCCAGGCCGTGCCGACGCAGGGATGGCCGGCGAAGGGCAGGCGCAGGGTGGGGGTGTAGATGTCGATCACCCCGCGCTCGGGGTCGTCGACGAACACGGTCTCACTGAACCCGAGCTTCTCGGCGAACGCCTGCCGCTCCTCCCGTTCGGGCATCACGGAGCCGTCGCGCACGACACCCAGTTCATTGCCGTACCCGCCGCGGGGCCCGCAGAAGACACGCAGCACGTCGTAGTCAGTCACGGGGGCATTCAAGCACCGCGCGGGCGGCGAGGTCGTCCCAGGTCACGGCGGCAGCCCTCGGTGTGCGCACGGCCCGGCGGCAACGGCCGGTCCCGCTGCCGCAGCGGCATCCGGCCCTGTCCGTCGTCTCGAAACGCAGCGGGGCCGGCCCTCGGCCCCTCTCACAGTGCTTCCCCCCAGGGAGGGCAAGGTGCACCGGAAGCCCATCTGGGTTCGAAGAACTCCTCCCGGAAGATGTCCACCGCCGCCCTGAGCAGGGTGATGTCGATGTCCGGCCGGATGAAGCTCAGCCTCGCCGAGGTGTCGTCCATGCGGAATTCGAGCAGTGTCCCACCGGGTGCGCCCTCGACCCGCTCCACCACTTCCATGGCATCGAAGTCGTTGTGGTCACTCAGGACGACGAGCGCGAAGTATTCGCGCCCCTGCACGGAAAAACGCCTCATACCCATTCCCCGAACTGGACTTTTCCACCTGACGTGCTCAACGGATCGGCGGCCCCGCCCCCATGACGTTGCCGCCCCACAGGATTCTCCGATGCGGGCGGCAACGGCATTCACCGGATACTCCTCAGCCGGTCGTCCGGCCCGGCCCGGCGCCGACGGCCGGCCTCCGGGTCACGGTGCGGCCGCTGGATCCGGTCCCGGCGCTCGCGCCGTTCCGCGCCCCGGTAGGGTTCGCCTCCGGGAAGGGGAAGGTGAGGGGAACCGGATGAGCAGGTATCTCGGCTCTCGTGGGCTCCGCGGACTCGACAGGTGCGTGCTCGTGGTCGCTCTGTCGGTCACGGCGAGCGGCTGTGTGGTGGTGCACGGTGAGCGCGAGGTGCTCCCGGCCACCACCCGCGCCGAAGCCGCCGAGGCACTCGAGGAGTTCACGGCCGCGTACAACGAGGCCGACAAGGCGTACGACAGTTCCCTGGACGCCGACCACACCACCGGTGCCCTCGCCGACATCGACGGGGCGCGGCTGAAGGCCGGGCAGGTCAACAGCCCGGAGGGCAACACCTCGCACACGCCGCTGGAGCTGACGGACGCGAAGTTCACCATCCCGAAGAAGGCCGGCTGGCCGCGCTGGTTCCTCGCCGACGCGGCCGGCAACAAGGGCGGCGGGTCGCGCTGGCTGCTGGTGTTCACCCGGAACGGGCTGGACGAGACCTGGGAAGCGGCGTATCTGACACTGGTCGCCCCGGACGACATACCGGAGTTCAAGACCGACAAGGACGGGTGGGCCGAGGCCGTACCCGCGAACTCGGCGGAACTGGCGGTGGAGCCCGGCGAGTTGAGCAAGAGCTACACCACGTATCTGAAGGACGGCGGGAACGCCTTCGCCGAGGGCCCGTACACCAGCGCGTGGCGGGCGCAGCGCGGGAAGAAGTCGTCGCGGCCGGGGCTGGCCACGCAGTACATCGACGAGCCGATGACGAACGGCGACTACGCGCCGCTGGCGCTGCGCACGAAGGACGGCGGGGCGCTGGTGTTCTTCACCACGCGTCACTTCGAGAAGCAGACCGCGGCGGCCGGGGCGTCGGTGCCGACGCCGAACAAGGACGTGCTGGCGCTGACGACCGGGGAGATACGGCAGTCGCTGACGATGGAGTTCGTCTCCAACGAGGTGGTGCTGGATCCGGCCGGCGACGGTGCGGTGGAGGTGCTGGGGCGGATCCAGGGGCTGACGTCGGCGCAGGGCGAGTAGATCCCCGGCTCGGATCAGTGGCGCAGGGCGAGTGGCGGCCGGTCCCGCTGGTGAGTGGCGGCGGCTCCGTCGTCAGTGGCGCAGGGGCCAGGCCGCGCCCGCGTGGTCGGGCTGTTCGCCGGCGTGGCGGGCGCAGGAGTCGGTGAGGACCTCCAGCAGGCTCAGCGGGTCCGGGAGCGGATGCTCGGGGCCGCGTACCCAGCGCACCGACCGGTCGTCGCCGGGGAGGCGGGCGGGCGGGACGAGGACGTAGGAGCCCCGGCAGTGCCAGCGCAGGCCGGGGTGCTCGTCCATGGTCTCCGGGTGGCAGTCCAGCTCGCACGGCCACCACTCGTCCTCGTCCTCGGGGGTGCCGCGGGTGAGGGTGAAGAACAGCAGGCGGCCGTCGTCGCTCTCGGCGACGGGGCCGACCTCGACACCGGCGTCGAGGAGGCGGGTGAGCGCCTCGCGGCCGGCGTCGAGAGGCACGTCGAGGACGTCGTGCACCATGCCGGTGGCGGTGATGAAGTTGGCCTGCGGCTGGTGGCGGGCCCAGCGCTCGATCTGGGCGCGGTCGGTGGTGGACTGCGTCTGCCAGGCGAACGACACCGGGTGCCGGGCGGGGGTGGGACAGCCCACACGGTCACAGGAGCAGCCGTAGCCGGCGGCGGGGTGGGCGGCGGGTGCGAGCGGCAGTCCCGCTCCGGCGGTGGCGAGCAGCAGGGCCTCACGGCCGCCCTCGTCGGCGGCCTGCTTCGGGTTCGGGCGGCGTCCGCGCAGCCACTGGGAGAGCCTGCCCTGTCGGCCGGTCCGGCCGCCGAACTCCGCGCTCATCTATCCCCTCGCCTCGCCGTCGTGCCCAACAGCATGCCCCATGGTCCCACGATCGTGCGCGCCGGGGGGCCGGAGCTCACAATCGGCGCAGGTGGGGCGAGGGAGCCCCGAGGGGACGAGGGGTGGTGAAAGGTACACGCGCGGTGCGGGCGCGTACACCGGTTCGGGTGTCGTCGGACGGTCTGCGGTGATCCACGGACCTACCGTGGTCGTCATGGTCACAAGTGTCGCGTCGACGGGCCTGGCGGCCGTGGCTTCCGTGGTCGTGCTGGCCCTCACGGGCCCTCCGGGGCCGCTGGAGTGGGGCGGCGGGCCGCTGACGGTGGACTCGCTGCCGCGCATCCCGTACGTCGCCCATCGGGGCGGGGCGCGCGAGGTGCCGGAGAACAGCATGTCGGGGCTGATGGCGGCGTTCCGGCGCGGTACGGCGCAGGTGCTGGACTTCGACACGCGGGTGCTGCGGGACGGCACGCCGGTGGTCTTCCATGACGCGACCCTGAACCGCACGACCTTCCTGGGCGGCGAGGTGCGCGGTCTCGACGCCGGGGAGTGGCGGGGCGTACGGCTGCGTCCGCGCGACCGGCTGCCGGGGAGCTGGCGCTCGGAGCGGCCGCCGACGGTCGCCGAGGTGCTGGACCGGTTCGGCGGGCGGATCGTGCTGATGCTGGAGGCGAAGGATCCGCGCGGTGTGGAGCGGCTGGCCGCGCTGATCCGTGCCCGCGGGCTGACCCGCTCGGTGTTCGTGAACACCAACGACCCCGGGGTCGCCCGCCGCGTCCACCGCCTGGGGCTGCTGACCCAGCTGTGGCGCTCGGCCCGCCAGCTGCGCACCGACCGGCCCGGGCGGTGGCGCTCCTACGTCGATCTGCTCGACGTCGACGTCAAGGCGCGGGACGCCGATCTGCGGCGCGCGGTGCGCTCCGGCATCCCCCGGGTGTGGGCCCACACGGTCGTCACCCCGAGCCAGCGCGACCGTGCCCTGGCCCTGGGCTGCAACGGCATCGTCACGGACGCGCCGGGGCGGCTGGCCCGGCATCCGGCGCGGGTGCCGGGGAGGGTGAGCGCGGTGCTGGGGCGGTGAGGGCGCCGGCCGTCCGGTCCGGGGCGGTCCGGGGCGGTCAGCGGGGCGCGATGCCGTTGAGGGCGTAGTCGACGAGGGTGTCGGTGTAGTCGTAGGTGATCGGGGCCGTGTACTGGAGCCAGCGCTGGGCGAGGGGGGAGACGAAGAGTTCCAGGGCGATGCGCGGGTCGACGTCGGGGCGGACGTCTCCGGCGTCCTGGGCGGAGCGCAGGCGGTCGGCGTAGAGCCGGAGCTGGGGTTCCAGCAGTCTGGTGACGAACTCGCGGCCGAGTTCCTCGTTGACGACGCCCTCGGCGGCCAGGGCGCGGGAGGGGGCCTCGAAGGCGGGGTCGCGCAGTTCGTCGACCGTGGCGCGCAGGACGTGCTTGAGGTCGGCGGCGAGGTCCCCCGTGTCCGGGAAGGCGTACGGGGCCTGGCCGGCGGCCTCCGCGGCCTGCTCGCCCATGTCGAGGAAGGCTTCCAGGAGTACGTCCGCCTTCGACGACCACCATCGGTAGATCGTCTGCTTGCCGACGCCGGCGCGGGCGGCGATTCCCTCGATGGTGGTCTTCGGGTAGCCGACCTCGGCGACCAGGGCGAGGGCGGCGTCGTAGATGGCCCGCCGGGAGCGCTCGCTGCGGCGGGTGGCGTCGGGGGCGGACTGGTTCGCGGACATGGGTCGAATTTACCAGTTGACAAGACGGTGCGTCTCGCCGGACAGTGGAGGCGTCCGAAGACGAGACGATACGTCTCGTACTGGCGAGAGGGGAGTGTCATGACCCGAGGTGGAGCCGGAAACATGCTGGGCGTCGGCGGCGCCCGGCAGCACCTGGGCCGCAAGGCCCTGCGCGGGGGCGGACGCGGGGGCCGGATCGGGGGCGGGGTCGATCCCCGGGCCCAGAAGCGGGAACTGCTGCGCAAGCTGCAGGAGCAGCGGGGGGAGGAGGGCGGCGCGGCGCCGGGTCAGACGCCGGCGGGCGGCCAGGGGTCGCCCCAGTCGGTGTCACGGGCCGCCCGGTAGAGGTCGCCGTGGCGTTTGGTGACGGTGGTACGGCGCAGGGCCGGGTCCTTCTCGCACAGGTCGAGGAGGACCTGGCCCTTGCGGATCTGCGGCTTGCGGACGACGCGGGCCGGGACCGGGGTGACCGGGAGGCGGGTGGCGGCGACGTAACTGAACTTCTCGTCCTCGTAGGCGAGGGAACCGCCCTTGATCTGGCGGTGCAGGGAGGAACGGCTGACCCGCGCGGAGAAGTGGCACCAGTCCGTGCCGGGGGCGATGGGGCAGGCGGCGCTGTGCGGGCAGGGGGCGGCGACGTGGAAGCCGGCGGAGATCAGGCGGTCGCGGGCCTCGATGACGCGGGCGTAGCCGTCGGGGGTGCCGGGTTCGACGATCACAACGGCCTGCGCCGCGTGGGCGGCGGCGTCGACGAGGGCTGCGCGGTCGGGGGCGGTGAGCTCGTTGAGGACGTACGAGACGGTGACAAGATCGGTGCTCTCGACGGTGAGCGCTGATCCGATACGAGAGCGGTGCCAGCGGGTGTCGCGCAGGGCGGGGTTGGCGGAGGCGAGTTCCCGGCCGAGGGCGAGGGCGGGCTCGGCCCAGTCGAGGACGGTCACGGGGCGCTCCCCGTCCCAGGTCGCGCTCACCGCCCAGGCCGCCGCGCCGGTGCCGCCGCCGACGTCCACGTGGTCGCCGGGCACCCACCCGGGCACGGCGTCCGCGAACGCCTCCAGCGCGGACCGCACCGCCTCGAAGGTCGCGGGCATCCGGTAGGCGGCGTACGCGGCCACGTCCGCCCGGTCCCGCAGGATCGGCGCCTCGGTCGGGGTCGCGCCCCGGTAGTTGGCGATCAGCCGCTCGACGGCCTGCGCGGCCTGCCGCGCCGGAATCCCGTCGAGCAGCCCGGCGAGGGCGGTACGGAGGGTGTCGGCGGTGGGCAGGGGGGAGGCGGGGGCGTTCACCCGCAGATTCTACGGCGCCCGACTCGAGCCCCGGCCCGCCGACAGCGGCAGTCGTGCCGCATCCCCGCCCTCGACGAGCAGTCGTGCCGCATCCCCGCCCTCCACGAGCAGTCGTGCCGCAGGGAGCCTCCGCCAACCTGAAGAAACAGGTCAGCGGTCTGGTGTGACCGGCTCTCGAAGTACTTGCGCCGGTCGTGAGCGGCTGTCTGCGGAGTAGATCGTTTGTCAGCGGTTGACTTCGAGATTCGTCAGAACGAGCAGGGCGCGCAGGAGCTGGGTGGCGCGGGCGGGGTTGGTGCGGAGCTTGGTGAGGATCCGCCAGTTCTTGAGGTGGGCGAAGCCGTGTTCGACCGGTGCGCGTCCGACAGCGAGGACGCGGTTGGCGGTCTTCTGGCCGGGGGTGAGCTGGTGGGTGCGGCTGGCGTGGAAGCCGGTGACGATCACGGGATCGAGTACGTCGTTGTCCAGGCCGCGAAAGCCGAGGTCCGCCAGTGCCCCGAGGCCGACGGCGCGCAGGTGGGCCAGGACGTGGTCCTGGCGAGCGGCAGTGTTGTCGTGGGTGCGGCCGGGCCGGGCGGCGGATATCCAGATCAGCCGTCCCCGCTCGTCGGTCAGGGCGAGGAAGTGCAGGCCGTGATGGTGGTGCTTGCCGGAGTAGTTCTGTCGGTCGGCCTTCCTGGTGCGGCGCTGGGTGGCAATGAGGGTGCCGTCGATCAGGACCACCTCCCCGCCCTGCCTGGCGACCTTCTTCAGGGCGCGGTCCAGCCGCGGCGCCTGCGCGGCGAGCAGGCCGATCAGCTCGTCGCGCCAGCGGCGGACGGTGGACTCGGACACGTTGTTGCCGCCGGCCATGTCGGCCAGGCGCTGGTCGTGACGCAGCACGGCCAGGACGATCACCGCGATCTTCCCGGGCGGCAGGATCCGCCACCTGGACCGGATCACTTTCAGGTGACGCCGCAGCAGACCGGCGAGGTGGCTGACGGTGCGCGTGGACAGCGGCAGGCGGCACTGGTAGACAAGCGGGCAGGTGTCCTCGGCGTGCTTTTTGGTTTTCGTCACACAATTCCAACGGCCGCCGGGGGCGCCCCGGTTACGCCCGCGTCGCGCTGCCGCAGGCGGTGGAGCAGATCACAGACGGGTGGTGAACCGGCCGTCGGGCAGTTTGCGCAGCCAGCCGCGGTCGGCGAGTCTGACCAGCTTCCCGCGCAGCGGCTCCAGCCTGGACCGCACGCTGATGTCGATTCGCAGCGCGTCGCCAACCTGCCGGGCCATGACCGGCCCGGCGGCCTGCCGTACAGCGGCGAGGATGCGCTGGTAGTCCGGCGGAAGCATGGCCTCCTCCACGTCCGGCGCGCGGTGCGGGATCAGCATCACGGCCCGCCCACCCACCTGCCCGGGCGCCGGCCTGGCCGAGGCACGCTCGTCGGCGAGCTGCTCGCTCACGCGCTCAAGGACCCGTTCGGCGACCGCGAGCTCGTCGCGCTCGGCCCGTACGTCCGCCAGCTCCTTGGCCAGCTGTTTTTCGAGTTCGTCCAGTTCCGCGCGCCGCGCGGTGATCCGTTTCAGTAACTCGGGGTCCATGCACCGGATCGTACTGTGCGCCTCCTGGCGAGGGCCCGTTTCTGGTCCTTTGTCGTGAGCTGAGGATCTCCAGCGCCGTCAGTACGTCACCGTGATCCGCTGCGCGGGACCGTCCACGCTGACCGTTCCGCCGTAGGGGATCACCAGTTGGGGATCGGTGTGTCCGAAGTCGACGTCGAACACCGCCATGGTGTGCGGGGCGTACGTCGCCAGCGCGCGCAGCACCGCTTCGCGCTGCTCAGCGGCGTAGCGCAGCTTGTCCTCCACTTTGTTCGGCTGCTGGAAGGACCATGCCTTGGCGCGGCCCATCAACAGGGCCGGGAAGCGCGCCAGCAGGCCCCGTTCTCCCATGTTGCGCAAGATCCGGAAGACCTCCTCCCCGCTCGGCATCTCCTCCGACGTCTCCAAGAACAGCACGCAGCCCTCGTAGACGGCTGGGTCGCGTGCGATCTCGCGGTCGGCCATCAGCAGCCACGACAGGATTTCCAGATTGCCGCCCCAGGCGCGGCCCTTGACGAGCTGGTCGGGCTGGTGCCAGATCCACCCGTCAGCTGGCTGCGAGTCCGGTTCCCTGTCGAAGGTGGCCGGGTCGGCCCAGTCGCGTGCGGTGTCGCGGTAGCGGGTGGCCGGGCGGAGTTCGTACGGGCCCGAGGTGAACAAGGCCGCGCGTACCGAGTCAGCGGTCATGGGATGGAGTGCGTAGGGGCGGCCGAGCTCGGTCATCAGGCAGGCGCCGTGGTAGGCAACGATGCCCAGATTGTGCAGGAAGACCAGCAGGTTGGTGTTGTCGCTCGTGCCGAAGAAGGGCTTTGGATTGGCGCGGATCAGCTCGCGGTCCAGCAAAGGAAGCACAGTGATCTGGTCGTCGCCACCGATGCTGGCCATCACCGCCCTGACCGAGGGATCGGCGAACGCGGCGTGGATGTCGTCGGCGCGTTCCTTGGGTGTGGATCCCATTTTGCGAGTGGACGGGTACTCCACTGGTTCGAGGCCGAAATCCTCACGCAACCGCTTGAGCCCCAGCTCGTACGGAAGAGGGAAGAGATCGGATAATCCAGACGAAGGGGAGATGATCGCTATGCGGTCACCGGGGACAGGCTTTGGAGGATAGGCAGGTGAGGTCATGACCGTCAGGTTAGAGGTCTGATCGACCACTGATCATCTTCATTTCAGTCGGGTCCTCTCCGTTCATCGACTTCAAACAGGGACCGAAGTCATCCCCTGACGGGGGGTCTACTTCGTGGACTGCCGCCCACAGCCAGCGAAAGTACCTCAAAGGGACGTCACGCCAGCCCTTTGACCTGCGAATTCAAGTTGGCGGAGGCTCAGGGCGGCACGGGTAGGCGCGACGGCACCCCGCAAGCGCCGGGCCGCGCGACTCACCCCCGGCCAACACCCACTCCAGGCACCCCGCAAGCACCGGACACGCGACCATCCCCGGCCCACACCAGCACCGGCCCCCGCAGAAGCCGGGCCTCGCCCAAGAAAGAGGGGCGCCCCCTCACATCCCCCGTACCGCCCGCGCCACCCGCGTCCCCGCCTGCGCCCTGGGCGTACTGTCCGGCCGCACCGGACGCCGGGGGTGGACCGTGTTCGCCAGGAGGATCACGTACGTGTCCGTGACCCGGTCGAGGACCAGGGACGTGCCCGTGAACCCCGTGTGGCCCGCGGCCCCCCGCCCCGCCAGTTCGCCCATGAACCACGGCTGGTCCAGGGCGAAGCCCAGGCCGGGCCGGGTGAACAGCAGGTCCACGTAGTCGGGACCGAGGATGCGGGCGGGGCCGTACGAACCGCCCGCCAGCAGCGTGCGGCAGAAGACCGCCAGGTCCCCGGCCGTGGAGAACAGCCCCGCGTGGCCCGCCACGCCACCCAGCGCCCACGCGTTCTCGTCGTGCACCTCGCCCCGCAGCATCCCCCGGTCCGCCTTGGCCCACGGCCGCCGCTGGTCCTCCGTCGCCGCCGCGGACGGGCACGGCCCGAAGCCGGTCGCCGTCATGCCCAGCGGCCGGGTGATGCCGTCGCGCACGAGGACGTCGAGCGTGCGGCCGGTGACGCGTTCCAGGACGTGCTGGAGCAGCAGCATGTTGAGGTCGGAGTAGCAGTACGTGCCGGGCGCCCCGACGGGCCGCTCCGCGCGCAGCAGCGCCAGCCGCTGCGCGTCGTCGGCGCAGTCGTACAGCGGGAGTTCGGGGCGCAGCCCGGAGGTGTGGGTGAGCAGCTGGCGGACGGTGATCCCGTGCCGTGCCGCCGCCGTGAAGTCCGGCAGGTACGCGCCCACGCGCGCGTCGATGCCCAGCGTGCGCCGCTCGATCTGCTGCACCGCCGCCACCGAGGTGAACAGTTTGGTCAGGGACGCCAGGTCGAAGGGGGTGTCCACGGTCATCGGGACGCGTTCGGCCGGCGGCAGTTCGACCGGGGTGTCCGTCTCCTCGTCGTACGCCGCGTAGCGCACGGCCCAGCCCACCGCCTCCCGCACGGCGAGCACCGGGCCGCGCCCGACGACCACGACGGCGCCCGCCGCCCAGGGCCGCTCGCCACGGGTCCGGGCGCGGACCTCCCGGACCAGGTGACGGAGTTCCGGTGCGTCGAGCCCGGCCCGTTCCGGTGTGCCGTGGCGCAGTCTGGGCGCGCTCAGATGCCCCCGCCCTTCGCGCCGGCCCACCCGCTGCGCGGACGGCACATTCCCAGGAAGCAGGCCAGCGCCACGAGGGCGGCGACCAGCTGGACGACGGCCATCGGGACGGCGGTGTCCTCCCCGGCGATCCCGACCAGCGGGGAGGCGACCGCGCCGATGAGGAAGGACGTCGTACCGAGCAGCGCCGACGCGGAGCCGGCGGCGTGCTTGGTGCGCATCAGGGCGAGCGTCTGCGTGTTCGGCAGGGTGATGCCCATCGCGGACATCAGCACGAACAGCGCGGCGGCCATGGGCACAAGGCCGACCTCGCCGAACGCGCCCAGCGACATCAGCAGCAGCACGACCGCCGCGACGACCACGACGACGAGCCCCAGGCCGAGCACCTTGTCCAGCCGGACCCGGCCGACCAGCACCTTGCCGTTGACCTGCCCCATGATCATCAGGCCGATGGAGTTGAGCCCGAACAGCAGGCTGAAGGTCTGCGGGGAGGCGCCGTAGATCTCCTGCATGACGAACGGGGAGGCCGCGACGTACGCGAAGAGCGACGCGAAGGCGAAACCACCGGCGAGCATGTAGCCGGTGAAGGCGCGGTCGGTGAGCAGGCGGCGCATCGAGCCGAACACGTCGCCGATCCCTCCGCCGTGCCGGTCGGCGGGCGCCAGCGTCTCCGGCAGCTTCGCCCAGACCACGGCCGTCAGCAGCGCCCCGACGACGGTCAGGACGACGAACACGCCCCGCCAGTCCGTCACCCGTAGGATCTGCCCGCCGATGAGCGGCGCCACGATCGGCGCGACCCCGGAGATCAGCATGAGGGTCGAGAAGAAGCGGGCCATGGCCACGCCGTCGTACAGGTCACGGGCGACCGCCCGCGCGATGACGATGCCGGCCGCGCCCGCGAGGCCCTGCGCCAGCCGGAAGGCGACGAGGAGTTCGACGGTCGGCGCGAAGGCGCACAGCACGGTGGCGACGACGTAGACCACGAGGCCGACGAGCAGCGGCCGGCGGCGGCCCCACCGGTCGCTCATCGGGCCGACCACCAGCTGCCCGAGCGCCATGCCGGCCAGGCAGGCGGTGAGCGTGAGCTGGACGGTGGCGGCGGGCGCGTGCAGGGACCGGGTGACCTCCGGGAGCGCGGGGAGGTACATGTCCATCGCCAGCGGGGGCGTGGCGGTCAGGCCGCCGAGGAGGAGTGTGACCAGCAGGCTGGTGCGGCGGGCGGCGGTCGTGCGGAGCACCGCCCCGGCCGTCGTCGGGTCCGGGCCGGCCTTGTCCGGTGCCCCGCCCGCTCCCGGGTTCGCCGTCGCGTTCGCCGACGGGTTCGCCGTCGCGTTCGCCGACGGGTTCGATATGGACGCCCCACCCTCGGGCATGTGGCCCCTCCCTTTTCATACCTTCGGCTCCCTATGCTCTCAGCTCGTACGGAGTGCTCGGCGTCAACGGCGATGTCATGGGAGCGCTTCCACCTACATCCCTTCACGATGTGACGAACGACACGAACAGGGTGGGACACATGACGGAACAGAAGGTGCGCTGGGGCATCCTGGCGACCGGGGGGATCGCCGCGAGGTTCACCGCGGACCTGGCGGACGTGCCGGACGCGGAGGTCGTGGCGGTGGCGTCGCGGTCGGTGGAGTCGGCGAAGGCGTTCGCCGAGCGGTTCGGGATACCGCGGGCGTACGGCGACTGGGAGTCGCTGGCGCTCGACGAGGAGGTCGACGTCGTCTACGTCGCCACTCCGCACACGGCGCACCGCGCGGCGGCCGGGCTGATGCTGGAGTCCGGGCGGAACGTGCTGTGCGAGAAGCCGTTCACGCTGAACGCGCGGGAGGCCGAGGAGCTGGTCGCGCTGGCGCGGGGCAACGGGCGCTTCCTGATGGAGGCCATGTGGACGTACTGCCATCCGATGGTGCGGCGGCTGAAGGCGCTGGTCGACGACGGCGCGATCGGCGAGGTGCGCCACGTGCAGGCGGACTTCGGCCTCTCGGGGCCGTTCCCGGCGTCGCACCGGCTGCGGGACCCGGCGCTGGGCGGGGGCGCACTGCTGGACCTGGGCGTGTACCCGGTGTCGTTCGCGCAGCTGCTGCTCGGGGAGCCGTCGGACGTCACGGCGCGGGCGATGCTCTCCGAGGAGGGCGTCGATCTCCAGACGGGGGCACTGCTCTCCTGGGATAGCGGTGCTCTCGCTTCGGTGCACTGCTCCATCGTGGGCGGTACGGCGACCTACGCCTCGGTCACCGGTTCGCAGGGCCGCATCGACATTCCGTCCGGCTTCTTCTTCCCGGACCGGTTCGTGCTGCACCGGGACGGCCGTGACGCCGAGGAGTTCACGGCCGACCCGGCCGACGGCCCCCGCGACAGCCTCAAGCACGAGGCCGTCGAGGTGATGCGGGCCCTGCGGGCCGGCGAGACCGAGTCCCCGCTGGTCCCGCTCGACGGCACCCTCGCCGTGATGCGGACGCTCGACGCGATCCGGGACCGTGTCGGCGTCCGCTACCCCGGCGAGACCCGCTGAGCGACACCCACCACCCGGCAGCCGGGGGGCCGGGGGGGCCCCCCGCCCCCCCCCCCCCCCCCCCCCCCCCCCCCCCCAGACATTCACGCCCCCCCCGGTCCGCCCGCCCGGGGACGCCCGGGGGCCCC